>DAOTTS010000162.1:0-35095 GCA_034437735.1 Anaerolineae bacterium | reverse complement strand
GCGAAACACTAAATTCAGCGCCTGCCGCGCACTTCCGAAGACCTGGTTTCCGTTTCTCGACAGCTTCCACTTGTCTTATCGCTTGCGTTTTGATCATATTTGGAATTGCTGCACTTCCTGGCCCAGCTCTGGGAGGCGATCGGGGACACTATCCGGGACGAGGTGCCCTTGATGGAGGCCCGGGGGCTCGACGTGACCCGGGAGGAGTTCGGGCCCGGCGGATGCGTCCACGTGGTCGCCGGGACGTTACAGGACTGAATTGCGTGTCCAGCGACCGGACACTTTTGCAGAACAATCATTATAAGTTAGTTACACAGAGTTGCACAGAGGTGACACAGAGAAATCTCCCAAGATGACTATCGACCTGATCCGAAGCGTTTTCCCTCTATAGAACGTTGATGCGGAAAAGATTCTATCCTTTTTGTTATTGTCTCTCTGTGGGGCCCTGGGTATCCTCTGCGTATCTCTGTGTAACCGATGAAACCTATCAACAAAGCGTCAGATAGTTAGAACCACCGTTCAAGCATACACAATCACTGAGAGGAGACCGCTTTCTTGACACCCCAACACGCAACCAAACGCAGCGACCTGATGACCCAACTGATCGGCCCGGAGACGCCGAGGCTGTGGTGCCCGCCCCTGACCCATTACGATGCCGACGGCGAGTTCGACGTCGCGCGGATGACCGCCCACTGGCGCGTGATGGCGCCGCACGTCGGCGGGTTCCTCGTACCGGGATCGACCGGCGACGGTTGGGAGATGACCGAAGCGGAGATCGCCACACTGCTGGAGACCGCGATCGACCTGGCGGTCGATCTGGACACGCGGGTGCTGGTCGGCGTGCTGCGCACCGAGGTCGACGCGATGGTCGAGGTCATCGAACGGACGATGGCGCTGCTGCGCGACCGGGCCGGCACCGGCGACGCAGCGGACGCGCTGGAGCGGACCCACGTAGGGGCGTTCACGATCTGCCCGCCCAAGGGCGCGGATCTGACGCAGGCGGAGATCGGCGCGGGCCTACGCCGCGTCCTGAATCTGAGGCTGCCGACGGCGCTCTACCAGTTGCCCCAGGTGACGGAGAACGAGATCAGCCCGGCGCTGTTCGCCGAGTTGGCAGCGGCCTACCCCAACCTGCTCTTCCTCAAGGACACCAGCGGGGAGGATCACGTGCCGGAGGTGGACTGCGGCGAGAGCGGTGTCTTCCTGGTGCGCGGCGCCGAGGGCGCCTACGCCACGTGGCTCCGGGAATCGGGCGGGCCGTACGACGGGCTGCTGCTGAGCACGGCCAACTGCTTCGCGCCGCAGCTCGCGGGCATGATCCAGGACCTGGAGGCCGGGGATCATGCGTCCGCCGAGGCGACGTCGGCGCGGCTGACGGCGGCGGTGACGGCGGCCTTCGACCTCGTCGAGGGACTGCCGGACGGGAATGCGTTTGCCAACGCCAACAAGGCGATGGACCACTGGATGGCGCACGGTCCGGGGGCAACGACGGTGGCACCGCCGAGGCTCTACGCGGGCTCGCGTCTGCCCGAGGCGGTCATCGTGGCGGTGGGGGAGATCCTGGAGGCCCACGGGCTGCTGCCGGCCCGGGGGTATCTGGCGAGCTAAGGGTCTGTAAACGAATAGGTTCCCGCGCCAACGCCCCCGGGGACGGGGGCTGGAAGCGCTGCCGGCGCAGGGGTATCGACCGTCCAGGACGCTACGGGGCGTTTGGGGCATTGAGGCGGCTCGCGCCTTCGAGAAACCAGGTAAAAGGGAGGATCGTCGCAGCGTCCTGGACGGGCAACGTGGGCATCTGAGAGATCCTGGGAGAGGAAATGAAGGCGCAGGCCCACAATGAAGGGTGTCGAAAGTCAAAGGTCGGTGGTCATTAGTTGCGGGTTGCGGGTTGTTAGTTGAAAGTTTGGACTGTTGCGATAGGGAGTAGCTCGACGGCTGGCACGGTGTGCCTCAGCCGTCGAGCTTTTGTCATTCAGATCGGCAGCAGCCAGTCGGTGCGCGCCGCCGAAGCGGATCGACTAAGTAACTCCGAAAAAGTTCCTTGGCCTCCGCCCCCGGGGACGGGGGCTACGAGCACTGTTAAGATACTTTCTCGCATCTACTTAGGTAAGGGGTAGGTCGACGGGCGCCCCACCCAACTCGGACGAGCGGCGGATGGCGAGAATCAGCTCCTGGTCGAGGCGGGCCTGGTACGGGCCGTAGGTGGGCGCGGTGTCGTTGCGGACGGCGTCGACGAGGCTCATCAGACACAAGGCCACGCCGATCTCGTCGTCGTGCCACTGGACGCCGTGGCCCTTGACCTCCGAGCGGAAGGGGTTGTCCCAGCGGACGATGGGCAGGTCGGGATCGCCGGTGTGGGCGACCATGGCGACCAGGGCGCCGCCGTCGCAGCGCTCCCAACGGCGCTCCAGGGTGATGAACTGCGGGGCCTCGCCGCCGGGCGCCAGCAGCGAGAGCTTCTCCTCCACGTCCAGCCCGACGCCGGTGGTGATGCCCATCCCCTTCTCGGCCATGAAGCGGCTGCTGCGCCACCAGCGGAGCGCCGAGTCGTAGCCGACGTTGGTCCAGTGGAAGATGCCCAGCTTGTCGTCCTCAAACTCGACGATGCCGTGCTCCTGGGTCTCATCGCGGGGGCCCCGGGTACCAGCGTTCATGGACCAGTGGGGGATGAGCGGATATTGTTTCACCGCGCCGGTGACGCGGAGGGGCTTGGCGTCGAAGCCGAGATAGCTGCGCATGACGCTGATGCCGTGGTAGCCGTGCCCGGCGTAGTCGTTGAACGAGACGTAGACCTCGCCGAAGAGCCCGGTCTCCAGCAGCTTGCGCTTGATCTGCTCCAGCGGGCGGCGGTGGAACTGCTCGGCGACCTCGACCTTAAGCCCCTTCTCCTCCGCGATGCGGATGATGGCGTCGGCCTCGTCCAGGTCGTGGGCGATGGGCGTCTCGAGCATGACGTGGAGCCCGCGCTCCACCGCCATCCGCCCGACGATGCCGTTGGCGCTGTAGGCGACGGAAACGACACCGATCTGCGGCTCCTTCTCCGCGATCAGGCGGTCGAGGTCGGTGTACCAGGGCATGTCGAGGCGCTCGCCCAACTGCCGGGCGGAGTCCTCGCTGCGGCCCCAGACGGCGACGAGGTCGACCTGGTCGGGGAGCGCTTTGAGAATTGGACCGTACATATAGCCGGACCGCGATCCGGTGCCGACAATGGCGACGCGGAGCGGGGTTTGGGATGCTGTCATGGTACCCTCCAATGGGTTTAGGTTGTTTGAGGATATTATACGGTGAAGGGGGGACAGAAGTCAAAAGGCGAGCGTCGAAAGTCAGAAGACGATAGTCAGAAGTCAAAAGTCAGAGGTCAGTGGGCGGTAGTTGCTAGTTACGAGTTGAACGTTGAAAGTTTCCGGTTGGAGGATAGACTCCTCTTGGTGCGTGACGGTCGGGTCCGGCCGTGCATGCTGGACGTAGGGATCCTGAGAGGAGGACGTATGCTGAAACAAGGCTGGCGGACGCTCCACCGCGCGTTTATTGTGATCTTTATTGCGCAGATGATGTACGGCTATTACATGGTCTTCTTTGTGGGGGGCAACCCGCTGCCGCTCTTCGGCCAGGCTACGGAGATGGGCGCGGAGGATCTGGTCCTGCGGCGGCTCTACTCCATTGAGACGTGGTTGGCGATCGGGGGGCTGGCCCTCTACCTGGCCCTGACCGAGGTGCTGCCCCGGCGTATCGCGGCGCTCCTTGACGAGCGGGCGTCGCGGCACGGCGCTGACGTGCCGGGCGACGAGGCATGATCCCGCTCCACGTTTTCCAGCCGCACGGGCCGAGCACGAATCGTTAACGAATACACGAATGGATGGCCAGGTCATAAGACCTTGGGTCAGGTACGGGTACGTTCGGTAAGCACAGAGAGCGGGTCACGGCGAGTATGCGGGCAGGATGCCCGCAATCCGGAAGGTCTTGTTGAGAAGTGAGACCGGCGAGAACTACGCAAACTCAAAGACCGGCACTTCGACGATGCGATCGGGTTCTCTTTCTTCCCAGATCATCGTCTGCAGGTGTTCCACGGTCTCAGGTGAGAAGTACTGCTCCCCTGTTTCTACACATACTCGCGCCGGCACGTTCTCTACGATAACAATTCGGCCTGCAACTTCAACGGTATACGTGACATGCTGCTCAATCATTGTCTCTTTAAACGCTTCTCTATTCATGTTTTGTCCTCCTTACCCTCAAGCTGGTCCATAACTCAGGGTCAGGTTCATGTTTACCACGGTTTCGCCAGGTGAGCAATCATCGACTGCCCAATGGCTTACAGCGAAGTCGGCAGTGTCCAGAAGCGGGAGGTTGGCGCCGGGGCCGTTTGCAACTACACTATCCGCAACGTGGTCAGATAACGCCCAAAGGAGGCAAGGCATGAGCAGTCTCGATGTCCAACGCATCACGACAAATCCGGTGATCGATACGTTCCGCGAGGGCGCGTCCTCGGTGGGCGCGTGGCTGTCGCTCGGCTCGCCGGTGGCGGCAGAGATGATGGCGCAGATCGGGTGGGATTGGATCCTGATCGACGTGCAGCACAGCTACATCGATTACGACGCAATGGTCAACTGCTTCCGGGCGATCCAGCTGGGCGGCGCGGTGCCTGTGGCGCGGGTGCCGTGGAACGACACGGTGTGGATCCAGCGGACGCTGGACGCAGGGGCGATGGGGCTGGTGGTGCCGATGGTCAACACGGCGGACGAGGCCCGGCAGGCGGTCAGCAATATGAAGTACGCAACCCAGGGCCAGCGGAGCTGGGGCGGCAGCCGCCTCGCACCGTATATCGACGGGGAGTACCGCACCTGGACGGAGGAGAACCTGGCGATTATGGTGATGATCGAGACGGCCGAAGCGGTGGAAAACGCGGAGGCGATCCTGTCGGTGGACGGGGTGACCGGGTGCTTTATCGGGCCGGCGGACCTGGCCCTGTCGCTGGAGGCGGAGGCGACCGGACCGGGGACGGCGCATGAGGCGGCGATCCAGGCGGTGCTCCGGGCAGCGACGAAGGTCGGGAAGGTGCCGGGGAAGCACTGCACCAGCGCGACGGAGGTCTCGCAGCGGATTGCGGAGGGGTTCCAGTTTCTGGCACTGTCGAGTGATGCGGCGTTTATGCAGAAGGCGGCGCGCGAGGCGTTTGCGGCGGTGGACGGGCGGACGACGGACGGCTGACGATAGGTGGGTAGAGGCCGGGGATGGCATATCCCCTCGGAGCATGGGGGATGCACACGCTCGCGAGGATTTGTCATCCGAGCAGGCCGCGCATGCAAGGGTGATCGCCAAAGCCGGGGATAGCATATCCCCTGGGAGCATTTGGATGCGACGCTTCGAGCGTTAGCGCGGGGGTCGGCCCAGACAGGCCGACCTACGTGGGTGCGGGATCGTCGGAAGCGACGCGGTAGCGCCAGAAGAGGACCATGGCGACGACGTGGACGGCAGCGGCGACGAAGAAGGCGCCACGGATCGTGATGAGGTCGGCCAGGGCGCTGCCGAGGATGGGGCCCAGGAAGATCGTCAAGCTGGCGAGCATCGTGTTGACGGCGACGAAGCTGGGCCGGCGGCCGGCCGGGCAGACGTCCAGAAGGGTGTCGAACATGGCGAGATTGATGCCGGTGAGGAAGAGACCCTCGACGACGGCGATGACCGGCAGCCAGAGCGGACCGGGGATGAAGGCGGTCAGCACCGGCGTGAGCCCCGCGCCGGCGGAGCAGATGAGCAGCGGGACGAAGTGGCCCTTGCGGCTGACGACCCGCCCCCAGAGGTAGTAGCCGACAATCAAGGCCAGCTGATTAGCCGTATTCCGCCAGCCGATCACGAGGTCGGAGGCGTCGAGCGTGCGGATCCAGTAGATGCTGTAGAGCGCGATGGGCAGGTTGAGCGCCAGACGCAGGACGTTCATCGTCAGGACGTAGCGCAGGAAGGCCGGCACCTGGAGGTTCCGCCAATAGGTGCGGATCTTCTCCCCCCACGGTACGGCAGCCTGACCTGAGGCTGCGTCCTGCACGTTCTCCGGGATGCGGATCCGGCTCCAGAAGGCCATGCCCGCGGCCCCGCCCAGGAACGAGATGAGGAAGACGATCTGGTAGTTGAGCGGGAAGGCCACGCGCTCCAGCAAGGTGCCGAAGCCGACCCCGGCGATGGCCATGACGATGCTGAGGAGCATCCACCGCGTCCCGTTGACGGCGGCGCGGCGGTCCGGGGGGATCGCCTCCGCCACCACCGAGATCCAGGACGACTCGAGCAGGGCGTTGGTCAGCGCCTTCACGGTCCACACCGCGACAATGATCTCCACGAGGTGCGCCCGGACGACGAAGGGCAGCAGGGCGGTGAGCAAGATGAAGCCCCGGTGGAAGACGCGGACGGCGTTGGTGAGCTTGACCAGGTTGCGCCGCCGCTGAACGAAGGCCCCGGCCGGGATGGACACGAGGACCATCACGATGGCCGGCAGGGAGGTGAGCAGGCTGGTCTGCAGCGTGGTGGCCCCCAGGCGCACGAGGAAGACGGAGATGAAGCTGAAGATCCCCCCCATCATAATGCCCTGAAGGGCGGTGTCGACGGTGAGGTAGAAGATGTTGCGGTCCTCGGCGGAGAGGTGCTGGGCTCTCAGCCGCCGGAGCGGCGCACGCAGCAGGCGCCGGGACTCAGAGTGCTGCATGGTTCCTCGATGGTCGTGTGGGCACGGTGCATCTCCTGACAGAAAAAGGGCGCGCCCTTTGAAAAACGGACGCGCGAGGTTCGAGCCGATTTTGAAACGAGGGGGAGTATAGCACGGCGGGGAGGGATGTCAATGGAGTTGTGAGTTGTCAGTTTGAAGTTTTCCAAGTTGGGGGTCATAGGCTCAAGTCAGCAGTCACAGGCCGAAGGTCGATGGCGCGGGATCGTAGCCGTCGCCGGGCGGGAGTTGGTCGATCCGGTAGAGGCGGAGGAACGCAGCGATCACGGTGACCACGAGGAGGATCGCCACCCGCAGGCGCGCAACGTTAGTCTCTGATTGGCCCATGGCTCTTATTATACAGGATCCATGCGCAAACCCAGGCAGGATGCGTTCGTGTTATCACTATCGCGGGCCGACCACGAATCATCAACGAATATACGAATGGTCTTCGGCGTTAGAGAGTCTCACTTTCATTTCAAGGATGATGGACTCAGAGAATCGTCCAACAGTTGACAGGTCCGCTCCCGTAAGTCATTCTCTGCCATAGCGCGCACCTCCCACCGAATGCCTGCGCTCGCAAGTATATCACGCAAGGTCATGAACGCACCTTTCACCGGACCGGCAATCGAACGTCCGACGGTCGCTCCCTATCATCTCCGCTCGTAGAGACGGTGAGAGGGCCAAGTATCGGAGCATCGCGGAGCCGTTCCGCGCTACAAGACGTCGTCCAAATCGAGGCCCCGGGCCTCGGCGCGCTGCTGACGCCACTCGTGCTTCGTGACGGGCGGCGGGAGCACCTCGCCCTCGGGGCGGCGGACCAGGCTGAGGGCCCCCACCGGACAGGTCGGGACGCAGACGCCGCACCCGACGCACCGGGCCTCGTCGACGCGGATGACGTCGTCCAGGGCGAGGGCGTCGAACTGGCAGCGGTCGACGCACGCACCGCAGCCGATGCACAGGTCGGCGTCCACCCGGTTGACGAAGGCCGAGCGGGCGACGACGTTCGCCATGCCGAGGTCGGCCATCCCCCGGAGGATCCCGCACGCGCAGGTACAGCAGTTGCAGAGATACCAGTGGCCCTCCTGGTTGTTGCTGACCGAATGGACCAGGCCCGCCTCCGCCGCCCGCTGCAGGGTCGCCAGGGCGCCCTCGCGGGTCAGCACCCGCAGGTTGGGCGCACGATCAAACGCGCCGGGCCGCTCGCTCAGGACCATGCAGACGTCCAGGGGGTGCTCGCACGGCTCGCCGAGGAGGGCCTGCTGTTTCCGGCAGATACAGTCGGTGACGGCCCACGCCTGGGCGCGATTAATCAGGTCCGCCGCGCTCTCGTAGGGGCGCACCTCCATATCGCTGCGCACACTCTCGCCCACGGGAATCACCCGGTGGAACTGCGGCTGGACCGGCAGCACCCGGCCGAACGCTTCCTTATAGTAGGCCTCGAAGCGGCGGGCCAACGCCTCGTCGATGCGGTCGACCTGCATCTCGTAGATGCCGACCACGAAGGGCATCAGGCCGTAGCCCAGCCCACGCTCCACCCGTCCGGCCTCAATCAGACCGCGCTTCGCCATCGCCTTCAACTGGGCCCGCACCGTCCTAGGGTCCCGGTCGAGGCGGGCCGCGATCTGGCGGGGCGTCTCGAGGGTCAGCCGGAGCTGGGCCGCCAGGCCGGCCTCCTCCGGGGTGAAAAGCTCGGCCAACAGGCGCAGCTCGGCGCCGTCCTCGGTTGGGGGGAAGCCGTCGGGCAGCGCATCCAATCGGGCAGCCAACTGGCGGTACGGGTTATCGGTCATAGGTCGGGCTCCTTAGGGCGGGAACAAGTTACAAGTTACGAGTTGAAAGTTGCGAGTTACAAGTTATGGGTTGCGCGTTGCATGTTACCAGTGATTCACACGTTGTCGCTTGGACCGTTGCGGCTCGGTTATCGTGCTGCGACGGCACGGGCCAGATTGTCGAACGCACGCTGAACGGTCGCCCGGGGGCACGCGATCGTCATGCGCGCAAAGCCCGCGCCCTCCCGGCCGAACCAGTATCCAGGGCTGAGGGCGGTGCCAGCGTCCACCGCGAGAAATCGGGTCAGTGCCTTGACGTCCAGGTCGAGTTCCCTGAAATCCAACCACAGCAGGAACGTCCCCTCAGGCTCAACCAGCGACACAGGCGGCACGTTCGCCTCCAGGTGCGCGCTGACCCAATCGACGTTGCCCTGGATGTAAGCCAGCAGGGCATCCAGCCATTCCGCCCCCTCACGGTATGCGGTTTCCGTGGCCACGGACGCGAACACGTTGACCTTGTGCATCTGGTAACGGTCGATGAAGTCGTGAAATGTCCGGCGATGGGCCTCGTCGGGCATGACCGCCACCGCATCGACTATGCCCGCGATATTGAAGGTCTTGCCCGGCGAGATGCACGCGGCGCACTCATGCGTGAGCGGCTCCGCGACGCTCAGATAGGGGATGTAGGTGTGAGGGGAGAGGGCAAAATCGCCGTGAATCTCATCGGCGATGACGAACACCCCGTGCCGCTCACAGATCTCTGCAACCCGTTTGAGCTCCGCTTCCGTCCAGACCCGTCCCACAGGATTATGCGGATTGCACAGAATCAGCATCGTGGTCTCCGGATCGGACGCTTTGACCTCCAGGTCATCGAAATCCATCTGGTATCGTCCGTCGATGAGGTGCAGCGGATTCTTGACAACCCTCCTGCCGTTGTTGCGGATGGCCAGTTTGAACTCGAAGAAGACCGGGGGTTGCAGGATCACGCCGTCCCCCGCGTCGGTATGCTGATCAATCAGGATGGAAATGGCGTTCATGACCGATGCACACGGCTCGATGTGCTGGGGGTCGATCGTCCAACGATGGCGACGTTGATACCAGGCCCGGAGCGCCTCCTCATAGTGCGCGGGTCGGGTTTCGTACCCGTAGATCCCGTGCGCCACCCGGTCGTGCAACTGCGCGATGACGGCCGGCGGTGCCTTGAGGTCCATATCCGCGACGGACATGGGGATCGCGTCGTCATTCCCAAAGTATTCCGAAAGGTAGGCCCGATCCCATTTCAGGGTCGGATAGTGTCTGCGGTCGATGAGCTCGTCGAAGTTCATAGGTTCTTGTCCTCTCTTGGGTCGTTCCAGACAACAAATCATCCCAATAACCGGGGGGCTCCAGGGAAAAGCAGCAGGTTTGGGATAGTTTGAATCCCGGACCTACCATCGCTTCAGGCCCCCAGACGCTGCATCATGCGGACGCCTCAGGGGGATCCAGCGCGTCGCGCACGAGGGTGGCCAACGTCTCGATCGCAAAGGGCTTCGCGAGCACGGCGTTAAAACCGGCCTCCCTCAGCGCGTCCGCGTCCATCGAGGTGATATGTCCGGTCATTGCAATGGTCACCGGTTGCAGCGACCGCTCGCGCAACCGATCCAGTAACGCTTTGCCGCCCATCTCAGGCATCACCAGGTCGGTCAGGATCAGATCGATTGGCTCCCGCAGGGCAATCTCCAGGGCCTCACGCCCATCGGCAGCGGTCAAGACGTGGTAACCGAGCGACTTCAGACCTTCCTTGATCCCCAGACGCAGCGGTTCGGCGTCCTCAACCACCAGCAGGGTCTCTCCCCGCCCCTCAGGGGATGCGACCTGGCAGACGGACGCCGCTTCGGCCTCACCCGCTTGAGCAGCAGGCAGATAGAGCGTAAACGTGGTCCCCTCGCCCACCTTCGTATTCACCTTGACGTGACCCTCGTGCTGGTTGACGATACCGAAGACCTGAGCCAGACCGAGGCCGGTCCCCTTGCCCGGGCCTTTGGTCGTAAAGAACGGCTCGAAGAGGTGGGCCTGCACGTCAGGACTCATGCCGGTTCCGGTGTCCGACACGGTAAGGCAGACCCAGCGCCCGGGCTCCATATCCCGCACCGGCGGCGGCTCCTCCAAGCCAAGATCGATCGCTCGAACACCGATCCGCAGGTCGCCGCCGTCGGGCATCGCGTCCCGCGCGTTGACGACCAGATTCGTCAGCGCCTGTTGGATGCGGGTGGCATCAGCCCGGATGGTGCACGCACAAGCACCTATATCCTGGACCAGGCAGATGTTCTCGGGAAGAGCCCGCCGGAGAAACGTCACCGACTCTCGTACCAAGTCGTCCAAGTCAACCCGCTCAGTCTCCAGGATCGCGTTGCGCGCGAAGTCCAGGATCTGCTGGATTAAATCGGCCGCGCGGTGGGACTCGGCCAACACCGTCTTCAACGCCTCCTCAGTTTGCGGGGAAAGATCCGAGTCGCTGAGGGGCATCTGGGCGTAGAGGATAATGGACGCCAGGAGGTTGTTGAAGTCGTGGGCGATTCCGCTCGCAAGCTGGCCCACGGCGGCCAACCGCTCCTGCCGTCGCAGTCTCGCCTCCATCTGCTTACGTTCGGTGATATCCAACGCCGTAAAGGTGACGCCCAACGAGAGGTCGTCCGGATCGAGGGGCGTTGAGCTCAGCAACACATCGAGGATCCGACCCTTCTTGTGCCGGAAACGGGTCTCCACAGCACCGGTGCCCCGTTTCTCGATCTGATCGTACTTCTCCCGGCCCACGTATTCGTAGTCCTCGTCGGTCGGGTAGAGGATCCGGGCGCTCTTCCCGATGAGCTCCGCCCGGGTGTAGCCGGTCATCTCGCAGATCCGATCGTTGACGTCGAGGAAGACACGATCGACGACGAGGCCAATGCCAATCGGCGCGGCGCGGAAGATGCTCCGCATCCGGGCCTCACTCTCCCGCAGCGCGTCGGTGGGCTTCACTTCGGGATTCGGGTGTCCGTTTCCATTGTTCTTGTCTTGAGTCATTTTGTCTCGCTCCTCTGCTCGGTCTTATTCTATCCTAATCTCTTGAGCAGAGTTGTGACACTCATGTTAACACATAGAGGCTTCTACGCTAAGTAACTCCGACAAGACCTCAACACACGGGCACCGGCGCGGTCGGGGTGATCCTCGACGCGGACGTCCGGCGGGAGGTCGCGCAGGGTCCAGAGGACCATGAAGTCGCCGGCCGCGGCCCAGGTGAAAACGATCCCGGTCGTCCGAGGACGGCGGTTGATATTGGGATGAATCGGGCATGCGTGACCTCCTAGTTGGCGAGCGAGCCGCGCACCACCAGCGGCAGGTAGACGTGCTGATCCAGCGGGCGCAGCGTCGTGCGGTAGACGCCGCTGCCCATGACGCGGCCTCGACCGGGGACGTTTTCCATCCGACCCAGCGCGTTCAAGACGGGCTCATCCGCTGCCGCCATACCGCCGGGGCTGGCCGCATAGATCACGATGCGCTCCCCGTCGGTGGCGGCGACCATGGCCGTGGGACGGGGGACGCCGTAGATGGTGTTCCAACTGCTGCCGGTGTCCATGCTGCGGCAGGCGCCGCTCCCACAGCCCGTGTACAGCATGTAGGGCGACATCCCCGCAGCCGGCGGCGCGAAGACCAGTCCGTCATCCGAGGTGCCCTCGTCATCATCGAGCCGGGTCCAACCCTCGCCCGCGTTCTGGGAGATGTAGAGATACCCACTGGCGTTGAGCGTATCCTCAAAGCTTAGGACCCGGGCGAGGATCACGTTCGGGCGGTCGGGATGCGCCGCCATCGACTCGACGCCGACCGGCGGCGCGAGACCGGCGATGGACAACTGCTGCCAGGCGCTTCCACCCGTGGTGCTCCGCCAGATGCCGCTGCCCTGGGTGCTCGCGTAAATCAGGTTGGGATCGACGGCATCATAGGCGAACTCGTTAACAGCGCTGATCGGCTCATTGGCCGCGAGGCGGACCCAGGTTTCTCCATGGTCGTCGCTGAAGAAGATCCCCCCATAGGTCCATCGTTCACCCCCAGAATCAACAGAGGTGAAGCCGGCAGCAGCAAAGATATGACCGACCTCAGCCAATTGGGGCTTGATCACCCCCACGTTGGTCTCGTAGCCGCTGAGCTCCGAGGACAACGGGGTGGAAATCGCGCGCCAGGTGCTGCCCGCGTCCTCGCTGATCTGAATGCAGAACGCGCCGACGCACGACCGCCCGAGGTAGATACGGGTGGCGGTCACGGGATCGACGGCGAGCATCCACTCGCCACCCACGCCCCCAACCCATTTCTCGAGGGACTGCCAGCTCTGCCCGCCGTTCCGGCTTTTGAGCAGGCCCAGGGTCGTATAGGCGTAAAGCGTATCGGGATCGTCCGGCGAGACGGCCATCGACGTGGGAATCACGCCGGCCAATCCCTCATTCGATGCCTGCCACGTGACGCCACCGTCGGTGCTCTTGTAGACGCCGCCGATGTTGTGACCGGCATAGACCACGTTGGGCAGGTCGGGATCCATGGCAAATGCTCTGACGTCATCCCACGCAAAGACCCCATCCCAGCCGGTGTCCGACCACGTCGCGCCGCCGTCGGTGCTGACCACGCCGTAACTCATGGCAGCCCAGATCGTGTCCGCCGATAGGAAGACAAGATCGTGAACCGGATAGCTGTTCCCCCCGCCATCGGTGACGGTGACCGGCGTCCAGGCCGTCAGATTGGTGCTGGTATAGACGAAAGGCGGTTCGTACACACTGTTCGGCCCGTTGGTCATGATCCAGGCTTCATACGCCTTAAACGGATTGAAGGCGATCTTCTCAATGCCCGGTTCGACGTGGGCCTGCCAGCTCCAGTTCGCACCGGCGTCGTCGCTGCGGAAGACGTTGCCGTTCTGCGTGCCCGCGATGATCGTGCCGGCATCGTCGGGAAGGAAGGCCAGGTCGACGACGTGCGTGTCCGTCAGGCCGCTGTCCTCGCCGCCCCACCTCACCCAGGTATCGCCGCAGTTATCGGACCGGTAGACGCCGCCCGGCTCCACGTCAGGCTCGTCCGGGGTACGCTTGCCGAGGTAGACGACGCAGGTGTCCGTGGGATGGGCAAGCGGGCGGTACAGGTTATACACAGGCACCATCGACTCGCGCGGCGGTGGGATCTCCACCCAATTCGCGCCACCGTCCGTGGTGCGCAGCAGACCGCCGTCGCCGCCGACGTACATGACGTCAGGATCCTGCGCGTCGAAAGTGAGGCGCGTCAACCAGTCCTGGCGCAGAATCATCTCCCAGCTCTCGGCGCCATCGGTGCTGGCGAAGACGCCCACGTTCATCACGGTGGCGTAGAGCGTCGTCGAAATCAGCGGATGGTGGACCAGCTCCTGAATGCGACCGCCGTACGGCCCACCGGTGGTCCAGGTGTTGAAGCCCTCTGCCATCGTGAGCGCCTCAGAGAACTGCACCGCGTACCCCCCCGGCGTGGGATTGGTCACCGTCAGCGGATAGGTGCCCGGTTCCATGCCCCAGGGCACCTCGGCAGTGAGCTGTGTCAGACTGATCCAGGTGACGTGCTCCAGCGGCGTGCTCCCCAGCACCACCTGCGGCGTCGGCGCGAAGTTCGTCCCGCTGATGACGATGGGCGTATCCATGTCGTTGTACGTCTTCTGCGGATCCACCTCGCTCACCGTGGGGACGGGGCTGTAGAGCGTGAAGGCGTCGGCGATGAAATCCACGACACGGCCGGGGCCGGGATTCTCCACCGTAAGGTCGTAGACGCCGGGCGTCAATATGCCGACGCCGGGCGTCAGTGCGCTGGGGAGCGTCGCCGTCAACGTCGTCGAGCTGACGTAGCCGACGTCGAGGTCGTGGGACAGCCCCAGGATAACGTTGGTGGGGGAGACAAAATCCGTGCCGGTGATGACCAGGGTGAGCGGCTGTCCAAACGTCCCGCTGACAGGGTCGAACGCCGTAACGTCCGGCGTGGGATACCGGACCGTCAGCGCCGAGACCAACGTATCGGAGAGCCCATCGGGATTCTGCACCGTCACGGCGTAGGTCCCAACGGGATAGCCCGCCGGCACCGTCGAGGTCAGCGTCGCGCTGGAGACCCAGCCCACGCCGGGAAGTGGCGCCTCGTTCAACAGAATCTTGGGCATAGAGATAACCTCCGTGCCGGAGAGAACCCGGACGAAGTCCGCACCGGAGACGGTGATAAATGCGTCGGCAGTATTGATGACGGTACCGGGATCGACCTGCTGGACGTCCGGCGGGTTCTGTACCGGCGCAGCGCGGGCCGGCGCCAGGACGCCGGCCTCCGGCAGGTTCAGAAGAGCGCCCATACCTACCAGCATCGCAAGGGCACTCACCACTACGACCAGGATTCTACGTCTGTGTCTGTGTCTCGTCATGCTGGGCTCCTTTTGAGGGCTTGGGGCTGGCTACCCGCTGGAACTGGGAATTGTGAATACAGCCCTTCTTCTTTACCATGTGCACACCGTCTGTCTGTGGCTCAAGTTTACTATGAAGGTGGAAATACGCTATAGGCCCTGCATCCGGCGGCCCGCGACCATTGACGTCCGGGGAATCGCCCTTAGAATCAGGGTGATGGGACGATCGATACAAAGAAAGCGAGGCACACGATGGACTTCGTGACCAAGGACGTACTCTACCACAACCCCCTGGCCTCCGAGCAGGATCTGGAGGAGTTCCGACTGGAGGGCGAGGCGGTGATCACCTTCCCGCGCGGGCGGATGCGGATGGAGAACGCGCTGGAGCGCGATCGAGAGCGCGGCATCCACGCCAACTATATCCTCTGGTGCACCCGCGATTTCCCCGACAACATCGCGGTGAGCTGGGACTTCCGCCCGATGACGGATCGCGGGCTGGCGATGATCTGGGTCGCGGTCAAGGGCCGGGACGGTGAGGATCTCTTCGATCCCAGCCTGGCGCCCCGGGACGGCGATTACAAGCAGTATTTCCGGGGGGACATCAACGCGCTCCACGCGTCGTACTACCGGCGCAACCCGGGCGAGATCGAGTTCCGCACCTGCAATCTGCGGAAGAGCTATGGGTTCCACCTGGTCGCCCAGGGCGGGGATCCGCTGCCGGACGCGACGTACGCCCAGGAGCCGTACCGGGTGGAGATCGTGAAGTACGGGCCCCACGTCCGGTTTGCCATCAACGACGTGGTGCTCTTCCACTGGGTCGACGATGGGGAGACTACCGGGCCGGTGCTGACCGGCGGCAAGATCGGGCTCCGGCAGATGGCGTATCTGATCGCGGAGTACGGGGATCTGAAGGTGCACCGGGTGGAGGCGGTGGACGGGTAGGGGCGAGTTGACAGTTGCTGGTTGTCAATTTCTGGTTGTCAGTTTCTGGTTGCTAGTTTCTGGTTGCTAGTTTTTGGTTGCTAGTTTTTGGTTTTTCTACCACAGATTTCGCAGATTTTACATATTTTTGGGTTGCGTGAGTAACACCGAGTCTATAGTTAAGGAAAGGAACGACGCGTGACGGAGAACGCACAATTGACGACGATAGGCCCGCCGGCGTTGGGAACCGCATCGACGATGTTGAGTTGGAACGGGACGTGTCCGGAGAGCCCGGACGGCACGCGGATCACGTACGTCCGGATGGCGCGGCCGGCCTCGGAGGCAGGGGAGACGATCCCCGCCGACGTCTGGGTCTGCAACCGCGATCTGACCGCACACCGCAAGCTCTTCGATCTCAAGATGACCTGCAGCGGCTTCCAGCACAACGGCGCGATGACGGGGTGGATCGACGACGCGCGCCTGGTCCTGCGCGGCACGGAGGGCGGGGAGACAACGATCTTTGTGATCGACGCCGAGACGGGCGAACCGCTGCTGGAGCCGGTCGTGGGCGGCCTGGGGCATTACCCGGCGCAGCACGCGATCTTCTTCGGGATCACGCCGGACCAGGTCGGCCGCAACCCGGCCTACCCGGCGATCGACGAGCCGGGCATCTACGGGCTCAACTGCGACACGGGCGCCATCCGGCGCATCGTCACCACGGCTGAGATCCTGGACTTCATCCGGGCTTCGGGGTACACGCCCACGGCGCGGACGCCGGGTATGTTCCACGTGATGCCCAACGCGACCGCCACCCTGCTGATGGCCCGTTGGGACCTGGCGGAATGCGAGTCGATCATCTGCACGGACATCACCGGCGGGCACAAGGTGCTCTTTCCCCAGAAGCCGCTGCACCAGCTCTGGTACGACGAGGCGACCTACTACGCGGTGGACCGGTACGCCACCAGGCACATCTACCGCTGGGCGCAGGACGGCACGCGGCTCGACCTCCTCGCCGGCCCGGGCAACCACATCGATATGTCGGCCGACCGTCAGTGGTTTGTGACCGATTCGGATTACCATCAGACGCCGGTCCGCATCAGCCTCTTCCGCCGGGGTGAAGTGGAACCGGCGGCGGTGCTCGACGCGCACGCCTTCGGCACGCCAACGTGGGCGATGCGAGCGCACGCCAACCCGGTCTTCTCCCAAGACGGCACGCAGGTCTATTTCGTGCGGCCGTTCAGCGAGACGCAGGTGCAGGCGGTGCGGGTCGACGTCTCGGACGTCGTGGGAGGATAGGGCCCCGTCCGATGCCTGACGGCTATGGGATCCTCTTCGCGCTGCTGACCGGCGCCTCCAACGTGTGGATCATGCGCGCGGTGCGCGGGATGCGCGGGGCGCAGCCGTGGGCGGTCTGGGCGGCCTCGCTGCGGCTGGTGGGCGCCGGGCTGCTGATCGGGCTGTTGGGCGACCGCCTGGGATATCCGTGGTGGGGATACTACAGCGTGCCGGTGCTGGCGCTGAGCACGCTGGCGCCGGCGGTGCGCTTCGGGCTGCCGGTGGGGCCGGCGCTGGGGTATGCGGCCCTGCGGGTGGTCACCCTCCCGGTGGTCTACGGGATCACGGCGGCGCTGGTGAGCGGGATCGTCCTGCCCCTGGCGGCCCCGGTGCCGGTCAGCCGGGATTTCGAGGGCGGCGGACTGTGGCGATGGTCGCACGAGTTCGCGGCGCCGCACGCGGTGCGCATCGTGCCGGATCCGGTGGATCCGGGGAACCGGGTAGCGCGGTTCGAGCTGCGGCCCGGCGACCGGCCCGTCAATCTGGGGCACCGGGCGGAGCTGAGCGAGTTCGGCTTCAAGGCGCCCTTCGGGCGGGAGATGGTGTACGAGTTCCGAACGCTGATCCCGGCGGACTGGCCCAACCAGGACGTGCGGTGCCTGATCGCGCAGTGGCACGCGTGGCACGACTGGGTCTTCGCCGAGGCCCTGCGCAGTCCGGTGCTGGGGATCGAGTACCGGGACGACGCATTCCTGATCCGGCTGTGTCACAACGACAGATGGATCCAACGGGACAACTCGGCGGCGAGCAACCACAAGACGGTGCTTTACCGGAGCGACGCGTACGCGGCCAAGGGCGTGTGGCACACGTTCAAGGTGCAAGTACGCTGGTCGCCGGGGCCGGACGGCGCGCTGAAGGTGTGGATCGACGGGGAGCCGGTGGTAGATTACGAGGGACCGATCGGGTACCAGGACGCCCTGGGGCCGTATTTCAAGATGGGGTTATACCGGGACGAGACGCCGGATACGTTTGTGATCTATCACGACGATTACCGGCGGTATGCAGCGGGGTCGCAGTAAGAGAGGGAACGGGCTGTCCAGCCCGTCTTACAGTTAGGGGAAAGGGATCGTATGGCAGAGACGGTTTTGGTGGTCGATGACGAGCAGCAGATTGTGCGGGTGGTCAAGGGGTATCTGGAGAACGCAGGATACCGGGTTCTCGCGGCGTCAAATGGCGAGGAGGCGCTCCGACAAGCCCAGCGGGAGCGGCCCGACCTGGTCGTCCTGGACCTGCTGATGCCGAAGATGGACGGGATGGCGCTGACGCAGCGGCTCCGGACGGAGATGCCGGAGGTCGCGATTATTATGCTGACGGCCCGGGTGGAGGAGATGGACCGGATTATGGGCCTCAAGATGGGGGCCGACGACTACGTGACCAAGCCGTTCAGCCCCCGGGAGCTGGTCGCGCGGGTGGAGGCGGTGCTGCGCCGGATCGACCGGGCAGCCCCCAAGCGCGAGGTGCTCCGGGTCGGCGATCTGACGCTGGACCTGGGCAGCCGGACCGCCGCACGGGGCGAGTCCCCGCTCGACCTCACCCCGACGGAGTTCAAGGTGCTGGCGGCGATGATGCGGGCGCCGGGCCAGGCCCTCTCCCGGGAGCGGCTGCTCGAGGCGGCCCAGGGCGTGGCGTTTGAGGCCTACGAGCGCACCATCGACGTGCACATCAAGAACCTGCGGCAGAAGCTGGAGGTCGAGGCGGGGCTGCCGGACCCCATCAAGACGGTGCGGGGCGTGGGCTACCGCATTGAGGACGTGACCTAGCCGGCGATGAAACTCTACGCAAAGATCCTGTTGACGTTCGGCCTGGTCATCGCGATCGCGGTGCTGGCGGTGGCGATCGCCGTCGGACGCCGGGCCGAGGTCGAGTTCCGCACCTACCACACGCTCTACAGCCAACGCGCCCAGGCGACCGCCGAGGCTCTGATCGCCTATTACGCGGCGCACGACGGCTGGGCGGGGCTCCAGGCCCACATCACGGACCTGGTGCCGGGCGGACGGCGCGGCGCGGGCGGGCAGGGAGCCGGTCCGGGCGCTACCCAGGACACACCCTCGGGGTGGGAGTACCGCGTGGCGGACGCGTCACGGGAGGTCGTGACGGATGTCAGAGGCGCGCCCGCCGGCAAGCTCTCCACCTCGGAGGCGCGCTACGCCCGGCCGCTGGAACTCGACGGTGAGGTGATCGGCTATATGGCCCTCAACGCGCCGATGCCGCTCGACGAGCCGGCCCAGCAGTTCGTCGATTCGCTGCGGGATGCGGTCTGGATCGGGATCGGCGTGGCCCTGCTCCTGGCCCTGGTGACGGCGGGCCTGCTGGCCCGAGGGATCGTGGCCCCGGTGCGGTCGCTGACCCAGGCAGCGCAGGAGATCGCCACCGGCGACCTGGAGACGCGGGCGCCCATCCGGAGCAAGGACGAGATCGGCACGCTGGCCGAGACGTTCAACGCGATGGCCGCCCATCTGGAGCAGACGGAGGCGGCGCGCCGGGCGCAGATCGCCGACATCTCTCACGAACTGCGGAATCCGCTGGCCGTCCTGCAGGGATCGCTGGAGGCGCTGGCCGACGGGATCTACCGCCCCACCCCGGAGAACCTCCAACCGGCCCTGGATCAGGTTCGGACGCTCAACCGGCTGGTGGCGGATCTGCACACCCTGGCCCTCACGGAGGCGGGGGCGCTCCAGCTGGAGATCCAACCGGTCGAGGTGAACGCGTTCCTGGCCCGCGTCTGCGAGGCATTCCAGGAAACGTTCGCAGCCCACAAACTGACGCTACGACGGGAGGACGCCGCCCGATCGCTCACGGCGATGGCCGACCTCGACCGGCTGAGGCAGGTCATCAACAACATCCTGCAGAACGCGCTGCGGTACGTGCCGGCGGGCGGCGAGGTCGTTGTCACGGCAGCGCCTAAAGACGAGGGCGTGGTGATTCAGATCGCGGACAACGGCCCGGGCCTTTCGGAGGCACACATCCCGCATCTCTTCGAGCGCTTCTGGCGGGGCGATCCCTCCCGCAGCCGGGAGACCGGCGGCTCCGGGCTGGGGCTGACGATCGCGCGGCAGATTGTGGAGGCACACGGCGGTCGCATCGCGGCCGCGCCCACGCCGGGCGGCGGGCTCACGCTGCGGCTCTGGCTGCCGGGGCCGGAGGGGTAACGGACCCCTGCCCCCCTCTAACTCCCCCCGGCGGGGGGAGAACCGGCCTCTCCCCCTCTCTATCCTTATCAAACCTACATCGTATCTTCATCATTCCTTCATCCTTCTCCGCTATCATACGTACAGATCAGAACCATCCACCGTTACCGTATGGAAGGAGTTAATCGATGAAGAAGACACACATCAACTACCTGCTGGACGCCGTGATCGCCCTGGCCTTTCTGCTGTCGGCCGTGACCGGATTGGCCTTTTTGGTGATGGGCTCGGGCGGCTACCAGGGCGGGCGGAACGCGAACTTCGCCACCTCATTCCTGGGCATCGCGCGGGAGCAGTGGAGCGACCTGCACCTCGTGACCAGCCTGGTGATGATCACCGGGGTCGCCGTCCACGTCGTGCTGCATTGGAAATGGATCGTCTGCGTCTCCAAGCAGGTCCTGCCCTCGCTGCCGCTCCGCAGGGACCGGGACTGCGAGATTCCGGCGGAGACCGGCTTGGTCAACGCACCGCAACAATAAATCAAGAATGTCAACGTTGCCCAGTTTTATGGAGACTTAAAACGTGGGGACCTTGTCAAGGCCGTCCCCGGGGAGTGCGAAGCCTGCCCTTGAGGGTACGGGGACTCGGAGCATCTTTTGAGCACCGCAACAGTAAGGATGATAAGGAGAGATAACAACTATGTTGAAGCAAGCTATACCGTTAGGGATCATCAGCATGCTGGCATTGGCACTGATCGGCGGCACCGTCGTCATTCTGGCCCGCCCGTATGAGACCGACGCCCGCGCTGCCAACGAACGTGCGTTCAATGACGGCCAAGAACGGGGCGGGCAGGGCCGCGCGTTGAGTGAGGGCACCGAAGGCAGACCGGGAGAGGCGCAGGCGCCGGGCCGCGGCCAAGGGACAGCGCGCAATCTTGCCCAAGGACAAGGACAGGGCCGGAGCAATGGCGCCAACGGATCCGGAGACTCGAACGGAGGCGGCCCGGACACCGGCACCGGCAACCAGGCGGCCGAGACCTACGCCGAACCGGTCGACTGGACGACGATCACCGGGTCGGTCCTCGTCGCGGACAGCGAGTTGACCGTCCAAACGGAGGACGGTGAGGTTCTGGTGGGGCTGGGGCAATCCTGGTACCGGGAGGAGCAAGGCTTCCAGGTCAGCGCCGGCGACGAAGTACGGGTCGAGGGATACGAGGAGGACGGCGAGTTCAAAGCCGGTTCGGTGAAAAATCTGAGCACCGGCGCGACGATCACCCTCCGCGATGCGACGGGGCGACCGATGTGGGCGGGCCGGGGACAGCGCCAGCAGCAGGAGATCGGTGGGTACGGGAATCAAGGATAGGGGATAAGGACGTCACACGCGCGCCAAGGTCGGGAGGAAGGCATTGCTTACCCGGCCTTGGCGCGTTTTGACGTCGATCGGAATAGTCAGACACCGATTTGAGAAAATGGGGGTTGACTGTCAGACAATCTGCATTATAGTAGGTCCACCATAATCCTGAGAGATTGACCTCTCAGCGACAACGGTCCAAACCACCTGCCGCCCAGGCAGGAGTCTTGCACAAGAATGATGGTCCTTAGACGGAGGATATCTGAACCCGATGTCTGGAGATGGATGCAGCGGACGGACGTCCTTACGAGGACAGGTGTCCTTACGAGGACGGATGTCCTTACGAGGACGGAGCCCCCTGCGACGGGATAATGACGGCTGGTCAACGTTGTGAACGATTCGAACCCCAATTTAGTATGCCCCTATTGTGGGGCCCCCCTGGCAGGCAACCGGGACGTGGCGTGGCAGACGTGCAAGCGCTGCCAACACCGGGTCAACGCGGCGGCCCAGAAAGCGTACTATCGGGGACGCGCCCAGTTCGAATCTATCGTCAGCGACGACGATATCGAGGTTCCGGAGTCCCCGCCGAGGCCGAAGTTTGGGCCGCAGCCGATGCTTCCACCCATTCCCGAGGTGACGCCGAAGACACGGCAGACTTACCAACAGGCCTACGCGGCCCTTCAAATTGCGCTGGAGCACACGCTGCCGGACGAGCAGCGGTTCCACAGCATCGAGATGCTCTCCAAAATCTCGAAGATCTTTGCCAGATCCACCATGATCGCACCCAGGGAATCCTATTTCTGGGCGAATCTCCTGCTGGAAGCCCTGCAGCGCCGGGAGTATTGGGAGATCGAGGATGCGTTGAACGACCTCGAGGCGTCGGCGTTCTCACTCAGCAGCCTGTTCGAACGATTCAACTTACGATGGCGACGGTATCGACTGACCCGTTCGCTGCGGAATCTCTCAAAGGAGCTCGATTGGTTCGAGCAGATGGGGTTTCAGCGTCCACCTCGGGTTCATCATTCAGATGATGAGTGGTCCTAACCGGAAATGTGTCACTTGACATACCCAATTAACAATGCTAGAATCATTGCATAAGAACACATCATTACGACAGGTGGAAAGTCTTCATATGTCGGGCCCGTTTTCATTCAGAGCAGCGATTGACGGGCGCACCCTCAATGGTAGTAAGGTCATGGCTCGCAGGTCATGGCTATGCTAGAGCAGTTTCAAAGTTCAAGTTGTGGCGTTTCATAAGTTCAATTCAGTTTACCCAAGGAGGCGAATTATGTCTGAGAAGCTTAATATGAATCGGCGCCAGTTCCTACTGAAGTCTGGTATGGCCGCAGCCGGTCTTGCGCTGAGCGCGTGCGCGGGCCAGGAGACGGCGATGCCGACGGAAGAGGCACCCGAACCGACGGTGGCCAAAGAGGTGGAAGATACCCCCACACCGAGGCCCACAATTTCTGCGACCGCCACCCCGGTGCCCACGCAGGAACCGCAGCCGGACACCCGGTATAACGAGGCACCCGAGTTAGCCGATAGGGTCGCCAGCGGCGATCTGCCGTCGGTCGACGAGCGGCTGCCCCTGAACCCCCTGGTCCTCGATCCCATCAATGAGATCGGGAGCTACGGCGGCACCGTCAACACGTTCTATGGCTGGGAAGGCCACCTGCTCGAGTGTATGTATGGTCACTCTTCGGTACGGTGGATCAACGACGGCCTCGACGTGGCGCCCGGCGTCTGTGAGTCCTGGGACACCAACGACGACAACAGCGAGTGGACGTTGTACTTCCGCAAGGGCCTCAAGTGGTCCGACGGCGAACCGTGCACCGTCGACGACGTGATGTTCTGGTGGGACGATATGGTCAACGACCCCGATCACTCGGACGCCCCCCCGGACTTTGGCACGTCCGCAGCCGGCACCCTGGTGGAATTCGTCAAAGAGGACGACTACACCCTGACGCTCAAGTACGACACCCCCGCCCCGCTGACGCTCAAGCGCCTGGCGATGTGGGTCAACGCCGGCATCGGCCCCCGCTGGATCGTGCCCGCGCACTATGTCCAGCAGTTCCACCCCAAGTACAGTGATGATTACTCGGACTTCGAAGAGTTTGACGTGATGCAGAACAACAAGACGAACCCCGAGATGCCCGTGCTCAACTCCTGGATGCTGACGGAGTACGAGCCCTCCCTGCGCCAGGTCTTCGAGCGCAACCCGTACTATTACGCGGTCGACCCCGAGGGCAATCAGCTCCCGTATATGGACGGCATCGACGCCGAATACATCGAGGATTCTGAGGTGCAGAAGCTGCGCATTATGCAGGGCGACATCGACTGGAACCACTTCCACGGCATCGCCCTCTCCGACGTCGGCACCCTCCGGGATAACGAGGCGGATGGCAATTACGAGGTTCGATTCTGGGACAGCGGCTCCGGTACCGGGCAGATGTACTTCTGGAACCACGATCACCCGGACGAACAGCGCCGCGAGCTCTACCGCAACCCGAAGTTCAAGCAGGCGATGTCCCTCGCCATCGACCGCCCGCGCATCAAGACGGTCGTCTACTACGAGACCGGCATGCTGACCACCGGCACCATGAGCCCCAAGGCGATTGAGTTCAACTTCAACGCCGAGGCACAGGCCCTCTACCAGGAGGCCCGCGACGCCTACGTGGACTACGATCCCGATGCGGCGATGGCGCTGCTCGATGAGATCGGTGTGGTCGACGCGACCGGCGACGGTTGGCGCGACTATCCCGACGGCACCCCGCTGGAAGTCTCGGTCGACATTCAGGCGGACGCCAGCAACGATGCCACGCGAACCCTGGAGATCACCTCTGAGAACTGGCGCGAGGTCGGCATCAACCTGATCGTTAACCAGATCCCGCCGTCCGAGTTTGGCGTCAGCTGGGAGGCCGGTCAGCTCAGCATCCACACCAACTGGGAGGTCGGCGATGGGCCCGATCACCTGCTCTACCCGAGCTGGGTCGTCCCGAACGAGCCCGCCCGCTGGGCGCCGCTCTGCGGCAACCGCCTGGTGTACCTGGGCACGGAGCGTGAGGACACCGAGCAGGACGTGGATCCGTGGGATCGCCAGCCGCCGCGCTTCAACTCCAACGAGGAGGATCTGATCGGCGCGCCGGTGCTCAAGCTGCAGAACGATCTCTTCCCCAAGGCCAACGTGGAGCCAGATAGCATCACGCGCCACGAGCTGGTTTGGGAGATGATCAGAATCCACATCGCCGAGACCTTCTACATCGGCACGGTCGCCAACTACCCGCGCATCATCTTCGTCAGCAACGACATGACCAACGTCCCGTACAAAGAGGATCTGACCCTGGGTGGCTTCGTGAACCCGTGGATCATCCCCTATCCGGCGGTGGTCAACCCCGAGACCTGGTCCTTCGTGTAGTATAGGTCAAGGGCGGGTAGTACCGCAGCATCGTTACTTCGGCCGAGGGGTAAGGCGCACAGCGCCTTCCCCTCTGCCTTTTATAAAATTTGCAGTTCATGTTAAGGAGGAAACCCGCATGGCTGGCTATATTTTGCGGCGTATTGGGTATATGCTCGTTACGCTGGTCTTCGTGATCATCGTGGGGTTCATGCTGATCGAGCTGCCCCCGGGTTCGTATCTCGAGTTCCATGTCCAGAGTCTGCGCGAGCAGGGCGGGAATATCACCCGCGATCGTATTGAGGCCATCGAGCGGCGTTACGGCCTCAACGACCCCGTCTACGTCAAGTTCTGGAAGTGGATCTCCGGGTGGCCCGAAGGGGACTTCGGGGAGTCCTTCCAGCATAATCGTCCGGTCAGCGAGCTGATCTGGAGCCGGTTATCCTACACGATCCTGATCTCCACGTTAACGCTGATCATCAGTTGGACGCTGGCGATTATGATCGGCGTCTATTCGGCAACCCACCGCTATACGATCCCCGACTACATTATCACGGCGCTCCAGTTTGGGGCGCTGGCGATTCCCAACTTCCTGTTAGCGCTGGTACTGATGATCTTCCTGCAGCAGACCTTCGGCACGCACGTCGGGGCGCTCTTCTCCCCCGAGTACCGCGACGCGCCCTGGACGATGGCCAAGGTGTGGGACCTGATCTCCCATCTCTGGGTCCCCATCGTCATCCTGGGCGTGGCCGGCACGGCGTGGACGAGCCGGGTCATGCGCGCGAACCTGCTGGACGTGCTCAATATGCAGTACGTACAGACGGCGCGGGCCAAGGGCGTCCGCGAGCGCAAGGTCATCTGGAAGCACGCCGTACGCAACGCGCTCCACCCCCTGGTGATGACGCTGGGCATGAGCCTTCCGGGCATCATCGGCGGTGAGTTGGTGGTGGCGACCGTACTGAACCTCCCCACCAGCGGCCCGCTCTACTTCCAGGCCCTGATGCAACAGGACATGTATCTGGCCGGTACGTTCTTGGTCTTCCTCTCGATCGCCCTGTTGGTCGGCAACTTATTCGCCGATCTTCTGCTGGCCTGGCTTGATCCGAGAATTCAGTACGAGTAAAGGATAGAATTCATGGCTGAGACAACCAATCAAGTAGTAGCTTCAAGTGCGGAAACGCCCATCGATGCGCAAGAGGTCAGTGACGTTGGACAGCTCTCGCAGGCGCAGCTGATCTGGATGCGGTTCAGGCGCAACAAGCTGGCGCTCATCGGCGGTATCGGGTTGATTGTGATGTACCTCTTCGTGGCGCTGGGCCCGTTCCTGGCGAGTAACGGCTACCGCTTTCAGAACAAAGACTACCTCTTCGGCCCGCCCTCACCCATCACCTTTATCGGGCCGAACGGCAATCTCTCCCTGCGTCCCTACACGTATGCGGTCAGTACGAAACTCGATCAGGAGTCCTTCAAGTTCGTCTTCGAGATCAACGAGGACGAGAAATTGCCCTTTCAGTTCTTCGTCCGAGGCGACGAATATACGATGCTGGGCTTCATCAAGAGCGACCTCCACCTTTTCGGCGTGGAGGGCCAACGCCTCTATCCGCTGGGCGCCGACGCGCTGGGACGGGACGTCTTCGCCCGCCTGGTGACCGGCGGGCAGGTCTCCCTGACCGTCGGGTTGCTTGGCGTCGCCCTGACGATCGTCCTCGGTTCCTTGATGGGAACCATCTCCGGCTACTTTGGGGGGCTGGCGGACGACGTCATCCAGCGCGTCATCGAGCTGATCCTCTCGTTCCCGACCGTCCCGCTGTGGGCCGCGCTCGCCGCCGCGCTGCCTCCGATTTCGCAGGACTTCACCGTGGTCCACCGCTATTTCCTGATCACCGTGGTGCTCTCGCTGGTGAACTGGACCGGCCTGGCGCGGCAGCTGCGCGCCAAGGTGATGTCCTATCGGGAGGCGGACTTCACCATGGCCGCATTGGCCGCCGGCGCCAAGGATGCGCGCATCATCTTCGTGCATATGATGCCGAATGCATCCAGTCACATCATCGTCGTCGCGGCCCTCTCCATCCCGGGGATGATCCTGGCCGAGACTTCGTTGAGCTTCCTGGGCCTGGGGATTCTGCCCCCGGCGGTGAGCTGGGGCTCGATGTTGACGGAAGCCCAAAACGTCGCAGCGGTTATTGAACACTCGTGGCTGATGACCCCGGGGATCGCGGTGATTCTGTCGGTGCTCTTCTACAGTTTCCTGGGCGATGCACTGCGTGACGCCGCCGATCCGTATTCGATCTAACAGCGAAAGGTATAGCTCCTATGTCTGAACAAGTTAGCGTGAAAACGGCGGGGTCGAGTCAGGACTTGCGACGAACCACGCCAGAGGATACTATTCTGAACGTCGAAGGCTTGCATACGTACTTCTTCACCAACCTCGGCGTGGCGCGCGCGCTCAACGGCGTGACGTACCGCATCCCCCGGGAGAAGGTCCTGGGCGTGGTTGGTGAGAGCGGCTGCGGCAAGAGCGTGACCGCCCGATCGATTATGCGCCTGATCCAACCGCCCGGACGCATCGTCAAGGGCGAGATCGTGCTCCACCGCCAGGTCGGGGACCGCATCGAGGACGTCGTCCTGACCGACCTGCATAAGCACAGCTCGGAGATGCGCCGCATCCGAGGTGATGAGATCGCGATGATCTTCCAGGAGCCGATGACCTCGTTGAATCCCGTCTACACCATCGGCGCGCAGATCATGGAAGCAATTATCCTGCACCAGGGCGTTGACAAGGAGGAGGCTCATCGGGGCGCCGTCACCATCCTGGAGCAGGTCGGCATGCCCTCCCCCGAGCGGGTGGTGGATCAGTATCCCCACCAGCTCAGCGGTGGGATGCGCCAGCGCGCGATGATCGCGCTCGCGCTCTCGTGTACGCCGTCGCTGCTGATCGCCGACGAGCCCACGACCGCGCTCGACGTCACGACCGAAGCGCAGATTCTCGACCTGATGCGGTCGCTGCAGCGCGACATCGGAACGAGCATCATGTTCATCACCCACGATCTGGGTGTGATCGCCCAGATGGCGGACGAGGTCGCGGTGATGTATCTGGGGCGCATCGTCGAACAAGCCCCGGTCGAAGCGCTCTTTTACGATCCGCTCCATCCCTATACGCGCGCGCTGCTGAGCTCCATCCCGCAGATCGGCCGCCAAGAAAAGACACGACTGGAGCCGATCAAAGGCGTAGTCCCGAACCCGTACTCCCACATCACCGGATGCCCCTTCCATCCGCGCTGCCCGTCCTATATGCAGGGCGTATGTGAGAAGAACGTACCGGGGATGACATATACGGACGATGGCCGAGCGGTGCGCTGTTTCCTGCACTCCGACAAGGTGGAAGAGGAAGAGAATGAGCAATCAAACTAATCACACAGATCAGAACGAGAACAACCTGCTCCTGGACGTCCAAGGGCTGAAGAAACACTTCCCCATCCGCCGCGGGCTGCTCAAGCGCGTGACGGGATACGTCAAGGCCGTGGACGGCGTCAGTTTCTTCATCCGCGACGGGGAAACCCTGGGGTTGGTGGGCGAGAGCGGCTGCGGCAAGACCACCGCCGGTCGCACAATTCTGCACCTGTACGAGCCCACTGGCGGGAAGGTCCGGTTCAGGGATCCCAACCTGGGATGGGTCGATCTGGCGTCGTTGAGCCGCCAGGAGCTGCAGCCGATCCGACCGAACATGCAGATCATCTTCCAGGATCCCTTTATGTCCCTAAACCCCCGGATGACGGTGAAGCGAATCGTGGCTGAGCCCGCCATCATCAACAACGTCGCGCAAGGCGAGGAGCTGACGGACCGGGTGGCCGAGATGCTCGAAGTGGTCGGTCTGCGGCCCGAGTATATGAGCCGCTACCCGCACGCGTTCAGCGGCGGCCAACGCCAGCGCATCGGCCTGGCGCGCTCGCTGATCCTGAACCCGAAGCTGATTATCTGCGACGAGCCGGTCTCGGCGCTGGACGTCTCGATTCAGGCGCAGGTGCTCAACCTGCTGGAGGATCTACAGGCGCAGTTCGACCTGACCTATCTGTTTATCGCCCACGACCTGTCGGTCGTCCAGCACATCTGCGACCGCGTGGCTGTGATGTACGTCGGCAAATTGGCGGAGGTCGCGTCAACGGAGGAACTCTACTACAATCCAAAGCACCCGTATACCGAGGCCCTGATGGCCGCGGTGCCGAAGCCGGACCCCCGACAGCGCGATCGTCCGATCCGCCTGCCCGGTGAGGTCGCCAGTCCCTCAAACCCGCCCAGCGGCTGTTACTTCCATCCCCGCTGCCGATATGCGCAGGACCTCTGTGCGGAGAAGGAACCCCAGCTGCGTGAGGTCGGGAAGGATCACTTTGTGAGCTGCCACTTCGCCGAGGAGCTGGATCTCCGCGGCGTGCTCCCACCCGAGCAACAAGCCTAGGATTCAATGGAATCAATGGAAGAGACCGAAGCCAGACAAAGCCCGGAGGCTCAGGAGAAACCCTCCCTGTTTTACGTGGTGGTATGGCTGCTGTCCGTCGCCCTCCTGCTCGCGGATATGGGATTGCTGCGCACGGCAGGTCTGAAGGTGATGGCGCTCTACTCCACCCGCGCGATTGAATCCACGGCCGAGCGGCTCAATTTCAACTTTGTGCTCAGCTTTGTGGAGAGAGCGTCGCTCTTCGTCATGGCGATCGCGGCCTTAGGTCTTGCAGTCGTGCTGGAATTTCACTATCGTAAGCTAGCGAAGGAACGCGCGCTGCTGCGCAAGGGATGGAAGCCCCTCGCGATCCTGATCGGGATTGGTCTGGTAAGCTTCCTGGTGCGATTTGTGCTCTAAAGAGCTTTGACGGACTACCCTGCTATAGAACAAACAACGCCGCGCCCAGCTGGGCGCGGCGTTTTCTTTAAGCCGAATCTCGCTTCAGACGTAGAAGGTATTGACCAGATTGAGCTCCTGCTTCAGGGCGCTGAGCCGTTCTCTGCGATCGGCCAAGGCGCGATTCAGTTGAAAACGACGCAATCGCCAGTGCGGGTACCGGAAAAGCCTGACCAGCAGATTCGCAGCGTCGCCGTCGAGGCGATCGTCAAGCGCCTCGTACTCCTCCCGCGCCGTCTGCCAGACCATCAACTCCGTCCAGTACTCCGCCTCCAACCCGGTGACCATATGATACCGCTGCAAAATCCGAACGATCTCGGCCATCATCTCAATCGCCAACGCTCGCAGAGGCTCAGGGATGGGCGCCTGCAGGGCCTGCTGTATGCCGGTGTACGCCTTCTGGTAGATGCGGAGGGCATCCTTGGCACCCGGCGAAAGTTGGTTGAGACGCCGCATACTTTTGCGACCGCCCAGCAACTCACGCGTCGTCAGCTCGCGGGCATACGTGTAGTTATCGTACGCCCGGGACATCGCCTGCTGGGCAGCGAGATTGATGGATTCCGCACAGTGCGGGCATGCGATCCACACCTCATCGCGGTCCAAGAGATGCGCGATTCCGCCCTCGCAGTGGGGGCACACAAACTCCAGCTCGGTTCGTTCGTCGATCTCGTCCGGCATCGGTCTTCAGGTCCTCAGTTAACCTCAAGCGTCATCATCGTGTTGTAGAACATCCCCTCGTAATACGCGAACTCCTCTTCGGTGGCGCCCTGCGCGATGAGGATCAGCTGCCCTTCGCCCCAATAGGCGTTCCGCACCCAGCGCTTGCGGCGGACGCCATCCTCCACAAACGTGCAGCGCGCTTCGAGAATTTTGAACGTCTTGGTGATCCGCTCGTTCTGCGATTCGATCTCCACCTCGGGCAGCGATTGCAGCCCTTTCTCGAATCCTTCGCGGAGAACGTCAAAGTCCTCGTCGGACACACTAAACGGCAAGTCGCGCTTTTCGGTGGCAAAGCTGGTATCGATACGATCCGTGTGAGGGGTGAAGATCACGCCGTGATGATCGCCGGTCATCGGGATCTCACGCCAGCCCTTGGGCACCCAGATCGCGTACCCACCTTCCTCATCAACGTGCTTATGCATGCCAGTATAACGGGGACGATCCTTCGTCACGTAATCCTCCTGAGAGATTCATGGGTCACATTCTGTTGATTTTTACGACATTTTATCAACCTAAGGCATTAAAGCACCCCACCCTAGTTCAGTCATTCTAGCATCTGACCCAGATTTTTCAAGATGATCACGTTTGTAATGATCACGTTTGTAATGATCACGTTTGTAATGAACGTCTGTAATTAACGTCTGTAATTGACGTTTGTCATTGCTTGACTTAATCGGAACTTCTGTATACCTTTATGTCGAGGATCGATAACAAAGCCAGAACGTAACCTAATCTATGGAGGGAGCTATGGCAGAACCAACGTTGAAGGTCGGTGTCATCGGCACCGGGATGATCGGCAACGCGGCACACCTGCCCGCATGGAAGAAACTACAGGAGGCGGGCCAGGTTGAGGTCGTGGGCACGGCGGACATCATCGAAGCGCGGGCGCAGGAGGCCGCCGAACGGTACGAGGTGCCCAACGCCTACGGCGACTGGCAGACGATGCTCGACGCGCTCGAGCTGGACATCGTGTCGGTGTGCACGCCCAACGTCTACCACAAACCGATCACGATCGCCGCGCTCCAGGCCGGCGTGAACGTCTTCTGCGAGAAGCCCATCGCCCCCGGCTACGAGGACGCGGTGGCGATGTACGAGGCCGCGGAAGCCGCGGGCAAGCAGCTCTTTATCACCCAGACGGCACGGTTCAGCCCGGCGAGCTGGGCGGCGAAGGAGTTCGTCGACAGCGGCAAGCTGGGGGAGATCTACTATGCGGAGACCGCGCTGATGCGGCGGCGGGGCATCCCCAAGTGGGGGATGTTCCATATGAAGGAGCACAACGCCGGCGGCCCGGTCTACGACCTGGGCGTCCACATGGTCGACCTGCTCTTCTGGCTGATGGGGAATCCCAAGGTCGAGGCCGTGAGCGGGAAGACCTACCTCAAGCTGGGCAACCAGGACGAGGGCCTGAAGGAGTCGCTGGCCGAGAGCGGCGCGCCCCTGGGCGTCTTCACGCCGCGCCCGTACGACTACCACGAGTTCGACGTGGAGGACTTCGCCTCCGGCTATTTCCGGCTGGAGAACGGCGCGACGATGGGATTCCGGACCAGTTGGGCGGCCAACATCACCGAGGACATCGGGAAGACCTTCCTGGTGGGCACCAAGGGCGGCCTGCAGATCCGGCCGTTCCTCTACGTCAGCAATATGGGCAGCTACCAGGTCGACGTGACGCCCAAGCTCCCGAAGGGGCGGGATGCGATGTTCGCCGGACACTGGGAGGCTGCAGAGCACTTCGTGAAGGTGCTGCGGGGTGAAGAGCCGATGATCGTGAAGAAGGACGAGGTGCTCAACGTGATCCGGACGCTGGACGCGCTCTACCAGTCCTCGGCGGAGGGTCGGGAGATCCGGTTGGACTGAGGACACGGCGTACCCTTAGTCGACTTGCCGACCGCCCCCGAGACGGGGGCTATGAGCATGTCAATGACGAATGTTTAGGAAAGCACTTACCACGAACGGTCTCTATCGTACAGGAAGCAGATCAACAAAGGAGAGAATGAACCATGGCTACCTATCGCGCGGGGATTATCGGATTTGCCCACATGCACGTGAACGACGTCGCCTTGCACTACGCGGAGCACCCGGAGATCGAGTGGGTCGCGTGCGCGGACACGAAGCCGGTCCGGCCCGAGCTTGCGTCCGACGAGCCCTACACCCGGACGTGGAACCTGAACCACGCGCTGGAGGATCTGGGCGTGCCCAAGGCGTACGACGACTACCACGAGATGTTGGACAAGGAGACGTTCGACGTCATGATCGTCCAATCGGAGAACGCGCAGCACGCCGACATCGTCGAGGCGTGCGCCGCGCACGGAGTGAAGCTCTGTCAGGTGGAGAAGCCGATGGCGGACACACTCTCGAACGCGCTGCGCATGGTGCGCGCCACCCGGGCGGCGAGCACGGAGCTGGCGATCAACTGGCCCATCACGTGGTCGCCCGTCACGCACCTGGCGAAGACGCTGCTGGACGACGGTATCATCGGCCGCATCCTGCAGCTCAAGTGGCGCGCCGGACACACCGGCCCGCTGGGTCCGGGTGCCATGCACGCCGGGGTGAGCGAGGTCGCGGAGTCGATGAGCGGCCCGGCGCGGGGGGCGACGTGGTGGCACCAGACCGACACCGGCGGCGGTGCGATGCTGGACTACTGCTGTTACGGCGCGATGGTCGCCCGCTGGATGATCGGGGAGCAGGCCACGGCGGCGATGGGGATGAAGGCCAACCTGGACAGCCACTGGGGCGACGCGGACGACAACGCGATGATGATGGTCCGCTTCCCCGGCGCCTTCGCCCTCTTCGAGGGATCGTGGACGACGTGGGACCACGGCGTGCCAACCGGCCCCATCGTCTACGGGACGCAGGGCACGATGGTCGTGGAGGGCAAGGGCGAGAGGCCGATCGTCCGGATCGAGCGCGGGCACGGCAACACCGAGATCTACGAGCCGGAGCCGCTGCCCGAGGGGCGGGAGGACATCGCCAAGGAGCTGGTGCACCACTTCGAGACGGGCGATCCGCTCCACGAGACGCTGGAGATGATGTTTAATCTGGAAGCGATGGCGATCCTGGACGCCGGGTACCGCTCGGCTTCCAGCGACAAGATGGAGCTGGTCGATAACGCGACGTGGTGTATTGGGTAGCCCACGACTGAAGTCGCTGACCGAGGCGTTTGCGCGCCGGATGTCGACCTTCGTCGACACGCAGTCCCGCCCACGCAGGTGGACGTTCGGCCGTAGGCCTTCGTCGCGTACTTCAGTGCTCGTCATGGATGACAATATCAACCTATCTCACAAGGAGATGAACGCAATGCGTAAGACATATCGTTTGGGCGTCATCGGATTCGCCCATATGCACGTGAACCACCTGATCGACGTGTTCGACGATCACCCGGCTGCCGAGTGGGTGGCCTGCGCGGACACGGTGCCCGACATCGAGCCGCGTTCGGCCAAGCCCTCCACCCGGAAGGCCAACGTCACGCGGGCGCAGGAGAAGACCGGCATTCCCAAGGTGTACGACGACTACCGCGAGATGCTGGATGAGGAAGCCTTCGATATCGTGATCTTCTGCCCAGAGAACGCCAAACACGGGGAGGTCGGCGAGGCGATCGCGAACCACGGCATCCATCTGGTCACGGAGAAGCCGATGGCGGCCTCGCTCTCCGGCGCGCTGCGGATGATGCGGGCGGCAACGGCCAACGACGTGCGGCTGATGGTCAACTGGCCCACCACTTGGCGCCCGTCCATCCGCGCGATGAAGCAACTGATCGACGACGGGGTGATCGGGGACCTGTGGGAGGTCAAGTGGCGCAATGGGCCGTCGATGGGCCCCCTGGCCTACAACAAGGGGGCGGACGTGCTGACCGACGCGGAGAAGGGCTCGGAGTGGTGGCATCACGACGCGCCCGGCGGCGGCGCCCTGCTTGACTACTGCTGCTACGGCGCATGCCTGTCGCGGTGGTACGTCGGCGAGGCGGCCCAGGCCGCGGTGGCGGTGAAGGCCAATATGACCAGCCACTACGGGGACGCGGACGACAACGCCGTCATCACGGTGCGGTTCCCCCACGCACTCGCGATCCTGGAGGGGACCTGGACGACGTATCACAGCGGCGTGCCCACCGGCCCCATCGCCTACGGCACCGAGGGCACGCTGGTGCACACGCGCGCGGGCGTGGAGGTCTACACGACGCGCAGTTACGAGCTGGGCAACCCCGATCGGGTGGTCGAGGGCGAGCCGCTGCCCGAGGGCCGCACGAACGAGGCCGAGGCGTTCATCCACCACCTCGAGACGGGCGAGCCGCTCCACACGACGCTGGCTCCAGAGTTCAATCTGGAGGCGATGGCGATTCTGGACGCGGGCATCCGGTCGGCGGCGAGCGGGAAGCTGGAGACGGTGGATAACGCGACGTGGTGTATCGGGTGATTTCAACCTCTCCCCCGGCGGGGGAGCTAGAGAGGGGGCAGACGGTCGCCAACCGGAAGGCCGCTGGGGCACCCAGCAACGACCCGGCTTCG
>DAOTTS010000161.1:0-7291 GCA_034437735.1 Anaerolineae bacterium | reverse complement strand
GGGCGTGGAAGCGGTCAGTGTTTGCGACCGCGAAGCCGATGTCTATGAACTGTTTGTCAAAGCTGCAGACTTGGAGACAGGGTTGCTGGTCAGGGCTACCCAAGACCGTGCCCTGCTGGATGCAGACGCCGATGCCGAAAAGGTGTGGTCTGCGGTCGAAGCTACCCCAGAGCGCGGACGCTTGCTGGTCCACGTGCCCGCGAAAAACCAAGAACCGGAGCGTGACGCTCAAGTGAGTGTTCAGTTTTGCCAGGTTCTCCTGAAGCCACCTTGGCGTCCGAAACGGGAGGACCGCAAACCCTTGTCTGCGGTGACGTTGGACGTGATCTTGGTTCGTGAAATAAACCCGCCGGCAGGCGTAACGCCGCTGGAGTGGCGGTTGCTGACTAATGTCCCGGTTCATTCTTTTCAAGAGGCTGTCGAACGGGTGCGCTGGTATCGCTGTCGTTGGCATATCGAAGTCTACTTCAAAGTCCTCAAATCCGGCTGCCGCGTCGAAGACTGTCGTCTGGCTACCGCCAACCGTCTCAAAGGCTTCATCACTCTGATGAGCATCGTTGCTTGGCGATTGTATTGGATGACTCATATCAATCGTCAAATACCTGAGGCCTCGTGCGTCATCGTCCTGGCTGAACATGAATGGCATGCTCTGTACGCGACGATTCATCGTACGCCTTACCTCCCGGATCAACCACCCACCATCCGACAAGCGGTCCGCTGGATTGCCCAATTGGGCGGTTTCCTGGGCCGCAAGGGAGATGGTGAACCCGGCATCACCGTTATCTGGCGTGGTTGGCAACGTTTGCATGATATCTCTACTACTTGGCTCATTATGAACAAAGAAAGATATGGGTAATAGTAAGCTGTTCAGTGGGGTGGCAGGCTTTGCCCTCCTCTATGCGCTTCAGGGGAATGCCGAGCGCGCGATCGAGTTGTACGTGGTGGCCTCGGAGATGCCCCTCATCGAGACATCTCAATGGTTCAGAGAGGTTATCGGGCACCATATCAACGCGGCAACCGCCAACCTGCGACCGGATGTCGTTGCTACCGCGCGGGAACGCGGACGACAAAGAGACCTGCGGACCACGGTTGAGGAGCTGCTGGAGACGCTAGCGAAGAATGCACGGCCCTGAGGATCAAGGGTCGAGCACACAGGCGGAAATGAAGGCGGGAAGTCTCTTTAAGGGTTCCGGCGTTATAGCTGAGGGGTCAAGGATTACAAATCCTCTCGCAGCCTTTTGTATCCGGCCCAAGCCAACGTGAAGCAGTCGATTCTTACCGGCTCATTCGCTCCGCTGCAGGCGTTTCTCCAGCCAGGAGGTACCCAACGACAGGGTCAGGGTGAGAGTCATGTACATCACCGCTACCGTGATCCAGGTCTCGAAGATATGGCGGGTGGCGACGACGACCTGGCGCCCCATAAAGGTCAGCTCCTGGATGGAGACGACGGAGGCGATGGCCGAGTACTTGATGGTGTTGATGAACTCATTCGCCAGGGTGGGAAGCACGCGCTTGATCACCTGCGGCATCACGACAAAGCGCATCTCATCCACCCAGGAGAGGCCCAGGGAGTACGCAGCCTCCCGCTGACCACGCTCGATGGAGTCAATGCCCCCTCGAATGATCTCGGCGATATAGGCGCCCTCGAAGAAGGCGAGGGTCACGACGCCGGAGATGAACTGGACGAAGAGCGATTTCTCGGCAAAGAGGGCGGTCAGCACGGCCTGCGCGCGTCCCGAGCGGTTCCGGATGAAGGTGTCCAATCCCAGCAAGGGCATCATCTGATCGACGACGAAAAAGTAGAAGATGAAGATCAGGACCAGAGGCGGCAGGTTGCGGATCATCTCGACGTAGGTCCGGCCCACCATACGCAGAAAGAGGTCCCCGCTGGTTCGGAAGAGGGCAACGATCGTGCCCACGATCAGGGCCAGGAGCGTGGCCCAGAACGACAGTTTCAGGGTGGTGATAAGCCCCTGGAGGAGGTAGTTGGGCACGAGGCGCCCCGTCTCCGGGTCGCGGCGCACCAGGAACTGCGGGATCGCCCCCCAGTCGCCGTTATACTCCAGGGTGTAGGTGATGCGGTAGGCGACGTACGCGCCTGCAGCGAGGCAGAGCAGCAGGAGGACGGCGTCGAGCGCCCGGAACTTGACGTTCTTTCCGATCATAAGGGACCTTTTGTTTGCATACCGCTAGATTGAATCTTACTCGCCCAGCAGATCCTCCCAATCCTTGGAACCGTACCAGTAGTCGGCGCGCTCCTCCAGCCACTCCTCGTTGACCAGGATCCACGAGTTGAAGAAGTTGACCGTGTCGGGATCGCCCTTGCGGACGGCAAAGGCGCTGGGTTGGAGGTTGAGCAGCTCGCCGCCCAACGGACGGTAGAGGACGTCAGGGTAGTCGGCGGCCCAGAAGGCGGGCGTGGGGGTCGATGAGAAGGCGGCGTGGGCGTTGCCGTTGAGAACGTCCTGAAGCACGGCCTCGTCGGTGTCAAACTGGTGCAGCTCGGCCTGCGGCGTGTGTTTCTTGGCCGCGTCGACCGGGGTAGCACCCAGCCGGACAGCGATGATCACGTCGGGGTCGTTCAAGGCCTCGATGTCGGTCACGTCCGGGAGCATGGTCTGGTGGGCCACCACGTCGACCCCGCTCCACTCGTAGGGCTCGGTGAAGTTGACCTTCAGGGCCCGCTCGGTGGTGACGCCCATCCCGCCGATGATGACATCGAACTTGTTGGTGAGAAGGGCCGGAATGATGCCGGACCACTCAGTGGGCACAAACTCCACCTCGACCCCCATATCCTCGGCCAGTTTTTTGGCGACATCCACCTCAAACCCCACGAGGTTGCCGTCTTTGTCCTTGAAGGCCCAGGGAACGAAGATATCGAGTCCCACCCTGAGGATCCCGCGCCGGAGAATCTGATCGACCTGGCTCTGCGAAGCGCCTTGACCCACATCGCCGGCCGCGGGCACATTGCACGAGGCCAATAATCCTAACAACAGGGTGGCAAGGGCGATGATCATCAACGATTTGCGCAAACGATAAAGGTTAGACATGTTGGTTGTCCTTTCTTGGCTATAGTATTTGGCTCAGGAAGTGTTGCGTCCGCGCCTCCTGAGGATTCTCAAAAAAGTGCTCCGCCGTGCCCGTCTCGACGATCTCTCCCTCGTCCATAAAGATCACCCGATCGCTGACCTCACGGGCGAAGCCCATCTCGTGGGTCACGACGACCATCGTCATCCCCGAGCGAGCCAGATCCTTCATCGCATCGAGCACCTCGCTTATCATCTCGGGATCCAGCGCGCTGGTGGGCTCGTCGAAGAGCATCACCTTGGGCCTCATCGCCAGGGCGCGGGCGATGGCAACCCGCTGCTGCTGCCCCCCGGAGAGCTGAGCAGGATAGCTGTCCGCCTTGTCGCCGATCCCCACCCGTTCCAGCAGCCGCATACTCTCCTCGGTAGCCTCGCGCCTCGACTTCTTCCGGACCCGGACCTGGGCCAGATTGACGTTCTCCAGAGCGGTCAGGTGAGGGAAGAGGTTAAAGGACTGGAAGACCATGCCGACCTCCTTCCGAATCTCCAGACGGTGGCGGTTGACCTCGTCCAGCGGAATGCCATCCACGACAATGAGCCCCTGATCGGCCTCTTCTAGGCCGTTGATGCAGCGCAGCAACGTCGACTTCCCCGAGCCAGAGGGCCCCATAATGACGACCACCTCCTGCCGCCGGATTTCAGCCGAGAAGTTTTTGACGGCGTGTATTTCGTCGGGAAAGGATTTGCTCACATTGTCGATAATCAGGATAGGATCGTCGTGGTTTATGGCTTCCATCTATGCCTCTGTTCAGGTCAAAACTTTGAAACGCTTCTCCAAGTAGTGCTCCGCCAGCGACAGCGGCACCGTCAACGCCAAATAGATCAAAGCCGTCGTGAACCAGATTTCGAAGGTGAGGAAGGTATCGGCAGCGATGACCCGAGCCTGCAACGCCAGGTCGCTGAGCGAGACCAAGCTGACCAAGGACGTATTCTTGATCAAACTGATGACCTCACTGGTCAAGGGGGGCAACACCCGGCGGATCGCCTGAGGCAGGATCACATCCTGGTACGTGTCAAAGGGACTCAATCCCAGGCTGTAGGCGGCTTCCCACTGCCCAGCCGGCAAGGAGACGATGCCGGACCGGAAGATCTCCGACATATAGGCCCCCTCAAATAGGCTCAGCGCGATCACCGCCGACGTAAAACGCTCCAACCCCAGGATCGGGCCGATGACGAAGTAGACCAGATAGACCTGAACCACCAACGGCGTGTTGCGGATCACCTCCAGATAGACCCGCGTCAGGATGCGCCCCATCCACGAGTCGGAAAGGCGGACGATTGCGGTGGTCAAGCCCAAGATCAGGGAGAGGCCAAGGCTCAACCCGGCGATCCTGAAGGTAAAGAGCAGGCCCTCGATCAACGGACCGGCGACGAGCCGGCCTTCCTCGCGACGGACGATGAAGCGTGGCACACGATACCACTGCCAGTTATATCCCAGGCGCGAGGTGCTCAGGGAGATGAGCCAGCCCAAAACTACGATCAGAAGGATAAACTGTGCGATATCCCGCCAGGGAGAGCGCAGGAGCGCGCGCCACCATGAACGCTCAGAGCCTGCGGTGGCAGCTTGCTGTTTCTCAGTCACGGTTCGCGTTGTCATAGACGGACGCCGTTTCGAAGTTATGAATAATCTGCCGGAGCGTATCCCGAAAGACACCCCGCGCCGTGTCATCAATGCCATCCCAAAGGACCCCAACAAGCTGATTCGAGATCGCCTCGAAGGTGTCTTTGAGGCCTATACCCGCATCGGTCAGGTAGACGAGACGGGAGCGGGCGTCGTCGGGGTTTTCCTTGAAGGTGACATAGCCCTCCTCGGCAAGTTTGCGGACCAGCGTCGTGACGGTCGAGCGGTCCCGGTTGATGTGCCGGGCCAACGCCGTCATCGTCATCGCACCCTCATAGAGCAGCACGGCGATAATGTCCCCGTGGGAAGGGGCAAAGGCCTCCATCTCGTGCGCCCGCATCGCCTCCACCAGGAACTTGTTGATCCTGCAACGCGCCCGGCTGATGAGATGCGCGGTGTCGTCCCGCCGTCGTGTTCGCCCCTCGTCCATACACCTCTTCCTTAACTAATACTTGGATATCCAAATATTTGATAATTAGTATAAGAGATATCCAAGCCAATGTCAAGAAAAAAACGACTCTGAACGGGATCGGACGGTTGTTTGATCGAAGGGGGTAAAACCAATCAGCAGATGCGGGGGAGCTGCGCACCGGTGAGCATCTGGAGGATACGGTTCGCGCCGTAAGGGGTGGTCATCACCACGCGACCGGGATGGGCGTCGGTGATGGTGCCGATGCGCGCGGCCTGCCTGCCGAAGGGGTGATCGTGCAATACCTCCAACGCCGCACCGGCCGCATCCGCCGATACGGCAATGACGACCTTGCCCTCGTTGGCGGCGTAGAGGGGGTCCAGGCCCAGGAACTCGCACGCGGCCCGAACCTCCTCGCGCACGGGGATCGCCGCCTCCTCCAGGGCGACGCCGGCGCCGTGCTCTGCCCACTCGTTGAGCACGGTGGCCAATCCGCCCCGGGTGGCATCGCGTATGGCGTGAACCTGACCCGGCACCGCATCCATCAGTGCCGCGATCAGCCCGTTGAGGGGCGCCGTGTCGCTCTCCAGCGCGGAGCCGAAGGCCAGCCCCTCACGCTGCATCATCACCGCCAGACCGTGGTCGCCCATGGTGCCGTTGACGAGCAGCGCGTCGCCCACCTGCAGGTGGGACGGCCCCAGGGTGACACCGTTCGGGATGACGCCGACGCCGGCGGTGTTAATGAAAAGCCCATCGGCAGCGCCCCGACCGACGACCTTGGTGTCGCCGGTGACAATCTCCACGCCGGCAGCCCGCGCGGTCTTGGCCATGGAGATGACCACACGCTCCAGGGTCTCCAGGGCAAGGCCCTCCTCCAGGATAAAGGCCGCGGTCAGGTAGCGGGGGTCCGCCCCCACCACGGCGAGGTCGTTCACGGTACCGCAGACGGCCAATTCGCCGATGTCCCCGCCGGGGAAGAAGAGCGGCTGCACCACGTAGGAGTCGGTGGTCAGGGCCAGCCTGCCGCCGCCGAGGTCGTCCAGGACGGCGGAGTCCGCCAGGGTGGCAAGTTTTTCACCGGCGAAGTGCTTCACAAAGAGGTCGCGGATGAGTTCATGGCTGAGCACGCCGCCGCTGCCGTGGGCCATCAGGATGTGATCGTTCATAGGAGGGTCATCTCATTCCTCGGCGTACTTATAGTAGGCCGCGCAGGCGCCCTCCGCGCTCACCATGCAGGGGCCCACGGGATTACGGGGCGTGCAAACGCGGCGGAAGAGGGCGCACGCCGTGGGATCGATCACACCTCGGAGCACCTCGCCGCAGCGGCAGCCGGCCGGCTCCTCACCCGGCGCGACGTCCACCGGGAAGACCTGGGCAGCGTCCCGGTGGCTCAGGGGCTCACGCAGCGCCAGCCCGCTGGCCGGGATCTCGCCGAATCCCCGCCAGACAGCCGGGACGACCTCAAAGACGTCGTCCAGCATGCGCTGCGCGACCGGATTACCCTGGGTCCGCACGCTGCGGCCGTAGGTATTGAAGACGCCGGGCGTCCCCTCAACCGAGGCCCGCACCAGGGCCGCGATGGCACCCAGCAGGTCCAATGGTTCGAATCCCGCGACGGCGCAGGGCATCCCGTAGTCCTCGGGCAGGAACCCCCACGCGTCACTGCCGATCACCGCGCTGACGTGGCCCGGTCCGACGATGCCGTCGAGGCTCACCTCGCCGGCGTCCAGGATCGCCCGCATGGCCGGAGGTGTGAGTTTGTGCAGACTGAGCACGTAGAAGTTGGGGAGGTCCAGATTCTCGGCCTCCAGGAGCGCGGCAGCAATACCGGGGGCCGTGGTCTCGAACCCCACCCCCAAGAAGATGACGTGGCGGTCGGGGTGGTTCCGTGCGAGATCCAACGCATCGCGGGGCGAGTAGACGATCCGCACGTCCGCGCCCCGAGCGCGGGCGTCCTGAAGCGTGTCATGGCTACCTGGGACCCGGACCATGTCCCCAAAGGTCGCCAGGGTGACCTGATCGACGCTCGCCATAGCGATGGCACGGTCCAGGTCCCACGCGGCGGTCACGCAGACGGGGCAGCCAGGGCCGGACCGCATCTCGACGTCGCCCGCCAGCATCTGGCGCAGGCCGAAGCGGAAGATGGCGTGGGTGTGCCCGCCGCAGAACTCCATC
>DAOTTS010000160.1:0-3236 GCA_034437735.1 Anaerolineae bacterium | reverse complement strand
GACCCTCGGGACCCACCGCGAAGCCGAGCACGCTTCGCCGCGCCAGCATCATCAAACGCGGACACATTCAGTGCATTCAGTGTAGTCAGTGCCTCAGTGGTTCAACCCACCTCATCCTTGCCGGCGCGCTGAACCAGGACTATAATGACCCTAGACAATCACAGCCGGAAAGGAGAGACACGGTGGCCAAATCACCCGCAGAGCTCACCGTCACCCTGTCCCCGCAGGCCCGATCCATGTTGGACAACCTGGCGGGTGAGACACCGAACCAAAAGATCGCACACCTGCTGCTTAGGGACATCCGCCGCAAGCTGGAGGCGTGCGAGGACGAGCGCCTGGCCCTGGAGATCAAGTACGGCATGGAGTATGCTGAGTTCAAAGAACACCTGGACCAGGGCGCCCTGGGCGAGCCATTCGACTACGAGCTCGAACAGGACGCAATGCGCTGGGCGGATCTTCTCGAAGAAAAGCGGCACTGGTTCCAGCAGCTCCGCCTCGCCCGGGATTTGATCGCGTAGATATGCGCGAGCGTCTGTTAGCCTTTCAGCGAGCATTGGAACGAGCCCTACAGACGTATGCACCGCTAGCCAAAGTCACAATCGAGGTGAAACGGGATATCACCTTGATCAGTAGAGTCATAGTTGATGACGAGACATTCATTGCCGTCTACTACAACGCACTGAGTGAGAAAACCAGTTTCGCGCTAATCCACAATGGCCAGCGTGTGGTTGGATACGACAATTACCGATTCTGTCATTATCATCCCCCCAACGCACCCAATACACATCGACCATGTGACAAACCCACGGTGAGCGACGCCATTGAGACACTGATTGAGGTCCACACGTCCATCAGCCTGAGCGATTAAGTCCCTCAACGCTTGCAGGCCTTCGCTGCGCAGCCGTCGTCACTTGCGGACACATTCAGTGCATTCAGTCTATTCAGTACCTCAGTGGTTCAGTGGTTCCGTGCCTCAGGGGTTCAACCCCACTTGCCCCCACCCCAACCCGATCTACAATATCCCTAGACAAACGCACACGAAGGAGCAACCCATGCCCATAACCTATACGCGTCACCTACACCCTGTGCGCCATCAAGACCAAGCGCGGCAACACCCGCACCGACGCCCCCGAGGACGGGGGCTGGAAGCGTTATGGTCGGGACGTTATATTTTTACGAACCCTAAGGCAGGCAACCGCACCCCAGGGAAAGCGCGTGAGTAACGGAAGCGGATTGAGGGAAGAAAGGAGCGATCCCGATGAGCCCCCAATATAAGATCACCCGCAGCGAAGCGATCGAGCAGGTGCTGGCCGATCTCGAAGGCCCCACGGCGATGGACGAGATCTACGAGCGCGTGTTGGACGTCTGGCCCTCCAAGGCCAAGAACCCAAAGGCCGGCATTCGCCAAGCGATGCGCTATGAGCACGCCGGTCGGGATATCACCTTTCTAGACAAACAGACCATCATCCCCATGCGCATCGCGATGCAGGGCGTCCGGTTTCGGATCTCCCTGCCCCAACGAAAGAGGAGTCGAGGCGTCATCAGCGTCAACCCGTGGTTCCAGTACATGGTACCGTCCGACACAGAGGTCGAAGGGATCCGGCTGCTTGACGCCGAGGGCCAGCCCCTGCGCGCGGAACTCAAGGTTCTTCGTCAGAAGGTCAGGGGGGCCTTCGGTGCCGCTCACGCGATCGAAATCCCGTCCTTCAACCTGGTCCACTGGTTCCGGAGACAGCAGATCCGACAGGGCGACAGCCTTCTGGTCACCATTGAGAATTGGGAGGAGGCCCTCTGCCGCCTGGAGCACGAACCGACGGCAGCGCGCCGCGAGGCGGAGATCGAACCGTATGACAAGGCGTTCGCGGATCGGCTCTTTGCGATGCTGGAGCGCGCGTACGACGAGGCCATTTTTGCGCACATCGCGATTCCCACCACTTACGCACGGATGGCCGGCGCCCGACGCTACCCGGGCCACCATTGGAGCGAGATCGTGGGCAGCGACCCGAGGATGAAGTATGACGGCATTAGGATCCGGTACAGCGAGTCCCGCTCCCACTTGGACATAATCCTGGGTGAAGAGGAGACGATCAACCAGGTTCCCTTCACGTCGGACGAGGGGCAGCAGGTCTACCGGTTCAAGGCCGCCCTCGAACACAACACGAGCCTCTGGCGCCGGATCGAGATCCAGGGGGAGCAGGCCCTCTTCAAGCTCGATCGCAGCCTCCGCACTGCTTTCCAGCACGATACCAGCGATCACTTGAGCGGGTTCTGGAAACTTATCCGCCGGGGCAAGGGCAAACGCTTCCGCGAGGTTGACGTCGGCACCCTCAATCCCTCCGGGGGCGGGAGCGGCGCGGACGTCACGGTCGCCGGCCTCGGCCTGGAGGTCGGTCAGACGCTCAAGTACGTCTACGACTTTGGGGATTGGATCGAGCACCGCCTCGTCCTGGAGGCCATCGGACCTCCCAAAGCCAACGCCGACTATCCGCGCGTCACGGGTCGCAATAAGCCCCGCTACCGGCACTGCACCGAATGCAAGGCCGAGGGCCGCGAGCGCCGGGCCACCTGGATCTGCCTCACGTGCGCCAACTTTGAGGGACGCGAGGTGCTGCTCTGCGATGCATGTGCCCGCGATCACGACGAAGCGCACTACGTTGAGGAGATCCTCTACTGAGTTCGCACGTGCCCGGCCCGTCGACGCTTTGAACCACTGAATAATTGACAAAAGTGATCCCACTGATAGATCCTGCCACGAAGGGTCCCGTTCAATTCGCAGCGTGCTCGGTTTAGCGGACCACCGGGAGCTCCTACTAAACCGAGCACGCTTCATCACGCCGTCATCGTCACTTGCGGACACGTTCAGTGTATTCAGTGAATCAGTGGTTCAGCGTATTCCGTGCCTCAGGGGTTCAACCCACCGTCCAGGACGCTCCAGTGCTCCCGCCAAACCAACGCCCCCGCCGACGGGCCGCGCATCCGCCGCCTGCCGAGTCCCCTCCAGCGTCCTGGACGGTTGCGTCCTCGCCTGGGGCGTGTATCCTAGATGGGCATCCTCATCATCGATTCTGATGCGACGTAGAGAGGACGGACGAACGACGACGGACGATCTGTGGACTGACGACCTATGCCTGCTGACCTGGGACGTTTCGTATGACCCGACCCTACGACGCCATCACCGACTTTATCTTCGTCGAGGGCCCGACCGACCCGGCGGGGATGGATCCCGCCGACGTGAT
>DAOTTS010000159.1:0-26948 GCA_034437735.1 Anaerolineae bacterium | reverse complement strand
GAATAGCTAAAGCGATGCTTTGTTTTCACAGGCATCTATTTGATGACTTTTAGCCCATACGCTTTAGATATTATACACCACTTGACAGAATGTGTAAATTGAATCTTCAACCTTACTATAAAAAAACAAAACAATATTTTACAAAGAAATAAGAAAGTTATAAATAAGTTAGAAAAGGTTAATGGGTCTCGATAGGGATTTCAATGTTAGGAGTGGTAGATGCTCGTCCGTGAAAACCTGTTAAGATGAGGGCATGCGTTACAAAACATCCTATGTAACGTGCGTTACATAGGAGCACGTGAAACGGTGAGCGTTCGACGTATGCCTTGAGAAGGGACATCTATGCTCGATCTTCTAAAGTTGCTGTTGATTCTTGGCCTGACCGTCTTTCTCCTGATGCGCAAGTGGGATCTCGGGCTGGTCTTATTGTTGGATGCGGCGCTGGTGGCACTGCTCTTCGCCTACCCGCCGCTGGCGTTTGCGCGCTCGGTGCTGCGCAGTCTGGTTGCGAAGGACACCCTGGCGCTGTCGGGTGCCGTCTTCTTGGTGCTGATCCTGGCGGAGCTGATGCGCCGCACGCACGCGATGGAGTCAATGGTCACCGCGCTGCAGACGTTGGTGCCCGACAACCGGCTCACGCTGGCGTTGATGCCCCTGACTATCGGGCTGATGCCGATGTTGGGGGGCGCGATGTTCTCCGCCCCGATGGTGAACGAGGTCGGGGAGCCGATGGAGCTCAGTCCGGAGCGGAAGACCTTCGTGAATTACTGGTTCCGCCACTCGATGGAGTACGTCTTTCCCCTCTACTCCTCGCTGTTGATGATCGCTGCGCTGTTTGAGGTCTCCGTCTTTGAGTTCATCCAGGCCTCCTGGCCGCTCACCGTGATGTCGCTCATCGCCGGAACCGTGTGGGGGCTGGCGGGCATTGAGCGACCGGAACGCATCGAGCCCGCGGAGAGCCGCCGCGAGACGTGGGGCACGCTCCTGCGCGCCGTCTGGCCCATCCTCCTGGTCGTCTTGACCGTGGTTATTCTCAAGCTGAATATGATCGTGAGCTTGATAGGCGTGATTGTGATCTTTGCCGCGGTCAAGGGGATCGGGCCGTATCAGTGGGGGGACGTTCTCAAGCGTGGATTTCCCATTCATACCTTCACGGCGATCTTCGGCGTCTTTATCTTCAAGTACGTGATGGAGGACGCCGGGGCGGTCACCCGGATTCCCGAGGCGCTCGAGATGTTGGGCCTGCCCGTCATGGTGATCACCTTTGTGGTGCCGATGCTGGTCGGATTGCTCACGGGCACCGCGGCAGCGGCCCTGGCGCTGAGCGTGCCGTTGGTTGCCCCGCTCCTGACCTCGCAGGCGATGGATCCGCTCACGGTGGGAATGTGGCTCTTTACCGGTGGGTTCAGTGGGGTCTTGCTTTCCCCTCTGCACCTCTGCCTGGCCCTGACCCACGATTACTTTGGGGCGAGTTGGGGCCCGCTCTACCGGCGGATTGTGCCCTCGGTGGCGATGATCATCGTCGGGGCGGTGGGGCTACTGCTGCTGCGGTAATCGTTGGGGGGCTCAGGGCATCGGCAAAAAAATGAGCCGGGGGTTGTCGCAGAACCCCCGGCTTCAGAAGGAGGAAAATCATGAAGCATGCGGCCCCCCGCATACCGCGACTCACCTGTAGTCTAACGACATTCTACCTTTGAAGCTTGACGCCAAGTTGACGGTTTGCTTACGCTATGGGATGCGTTGTCCGTGTGAGGATGGTTTACGAAGGATTGATGGATGAAAGGAGTGCTCGATGTCGACCCGATCGGTGGTTGCGTATGCCTTGGAAGATGGACAGGGAATTCTGCGCCTGGCGCCCAACTGGGTACCCCGCGTGTTTTGTGTGCCGGGACGCCGTCTGAAATTGCACCCGTCGGATTACTATGCGCTGGGTGGGGAGCGCGGTGGGATTGACGAGCGTTGGTTTTCGTCGACCACCCCCGCCGACAACGGACCCAAGACCGCATCCCATGAAGGGCTTAGTTATATTGTCTTCGAGAAGGACGGGCAGGTGGAAAGGGTTCTCCTGCGCGACGCGGTTGACGCCTTGCAGGGTGAGATCATCGGCGATCGCTTGTGGGAGGCCTACGGTGGATGGCCGATGTACTCCAAGTTCTTCGATAATAAAGGCGCGCTGCCGTTTCACATCCATCACCGGGATGAGGAAGCGCAGCTTGTCGGGCAGGCGGGGAAGCCGGAGGCCTACTATTTCCCGGTTCAGTTGAACAATTATGGGGCTGATTTTCCCTATACGTTCTTTGGACTCAAACCGGGCACGACCCGAGCGCAGTTACGGGATTGTTTGGCGCGCTTCAACGAAGGGGATAACCGAATCACCGATCTCTCGGTCGCCTACCGGCTTCAACCCGGCACCGGGTGGGACGTGCCGGCGGGCACGCTCCACGCGCCGGGCAGCCTGTGTACGTACGAGCCGCAGAAGGCGTCGGACGTCTTTTCGATGTTCCAGTCGCTGACCGGGGATTCGATTGTGTCCGAGGATCTGTTGTGGAAGGACGTGCCGGCGGACAGGGTTGGGGATCTCGATTTTATGGTCGACCTGGTCGATTGGGAGATCAACACCGATCCTGAGTTCGGCGCCCATCGCTTTATGGCCCCGAAGCCGGTTCGGGCCCCGGAGGCGATGGCGGCGGAGGGGTATCGCGAGCATTGGATCTGCTACCGCTCCCCGGATTTCAGCGCCAAGGAGCTGACCGTTCAGCCCGGTAGGACCGTCACCCTCCGCGACAGCGCCGCGTACGGCATGATCATGCTTCAGGGACACGGGACGATGGGGGTATGGGATATCGAAGCCCCGGCGATGATCCGCTACGGGCAGTTGACGTCGGATGAGTTCTTTGTAACCGAGCCGGCGGCGAAGGTGGGCGTCACCATTCACAACCCCTCGAGCACCGATCCCATCGTGATGCTCAAGCACTTTGGGCCGAACAACCCCGATCTCAACCTTGACGGGGCTGATGATGCGTAAAGGATGGAGAGCGGAGGTGCCCAGCCTATGACGGCGGCGGAGAAAAAACACGCGCGTGCAGTAACCGGAATGCCCAAGACTTCGACGGTCCGTTTGATGCGGGCCAACGCGCTGCTGCTGATCACGGCGATGATCTGGGGATTTGCCTTTGTCGCCCAGCGCGTGGGGATGGATTACATCGGACCGTTTACGTTCAACGCGGTGCGTTTCGGCATGGGGAGCCTCTCGCTGGTGCCGTTGATCCGCGCAACGCGGCGTCGCCGTGAGCACCGGGCGCCGTGGCCAGTGCTGGTGAAGGGAGGCGTGATCGCGGGCGCCGTGCTCTTTGCCGGCGCCTCGTTGCAGCAGGTGGGATTGGTCACAACGACGGCGGGGAAAGCGGGCTTTATCACCGGTCTTTACGTGGTGTTGGTGCCGATGATGGGATTGCTGTGGGGGCAGCGCGTCTCACGGCTGACCTGGCTTGGCGCGGTATTGGCGGTGGTGGGGCTCTACTTCCTGAGCGTGACGGAGAGGCTGACGGTGCAGCCCGGGGATCTCTGGGTCCTGTTAGGGGCGGTCGGTTGGACGATTCACGTCCACTTGATCGACCGGCTGACGGCGCGGATCGATCCGCTGCCGCTGGCCTCGGTTCAGTTTACCGTCTGCTCGCTGTTGAGTTTTGTCGTTGCATTGAGCTCGGAGTCGATCACGGCGGCCGGGGTATCGGGCGCCCTGCTGCCCCTTCTCTACGGCGGGTTGATGTCGGTGGGGATCGCGTACACGTTGCAGGTGGTGGCGCAGCGCGACGCACATCCCACGCCGGCCGCGATCATTATGAGCCTGGAGTCGGCGTTTGCGGCTGTGGGCGGTGGTTTGATGCTGGGAGAGGAATTGGGCGTGCGCGGGACGATCGGGGCGACCCTGATGCTGGTCGGGATGGTACTGGCGCAGATCAAACGGCGTTAGAACGGCTGCCCCTCCGGCTGCCTGCGTGGTCGTGAGTTCGTTTCCTGTTTGGTGATTGCTGGATGACGGTCTGTCGTCGTTTGCCAACGACGACGGACCGACCTAGAATGAGGGTGAGTTTTCTACGAACGTTTAGGTCAATAAGGAGATTGAATGATGCATGAATTACCTGAGATTGTGCGTGAAGCATGGGAGAACCGTGAGGGTCCGATCGTGCTGACCACGGTCGATGAGCATGGGGTGCCGAATGCGATCTATGCCTCGTGTGTTCGTGAGGCTGATGCCTCGCATCTCGTGGTCGCCGATAACTATTTCCACAAGACACGGGCTAATCTCAAGGCCGGCAGCCCTGCGTCGCTGCTCTTCATCACAGGTGAGGGCAAAGCCTACCAGATCAAGGGCTCGGTCACGTACGACACCGAAGGGCAATACTATCAGGATATGAAGGACTGGAACGGCGAGCGACCCGGACATGCCGCGGCGGTTCTAACCGTCGAAGAGGTCTACAACGGCGCAGATAAGTTGGTCTAGTTCGGTACCGGCGGGTCGGGGACACGTCTCCGGCCCGTTTCCCTTTCTGTTACCGCACCTCCGGGTGCAAGGAGACTCGTATGCAGATCACGGATGTGGAGATCTTTGACGTCACGGTGGGGTCGTGGCATCCCGTCATTCTACGGATCAACACCGATGAGGGGATCAGCGGAGTGGGCGAAGTCGCTTTGGCCTATGGCGTGGGCAGCTCCGCCGGTGTGGGCATGGCTCAGGATCTGGCGGAGCGTTTTCTGCGCGGGGCCGATCCCTTTCAGATTGAGCAGATCTGGGACCAGATGTACCGCAGGACCTTCTGGGCGCAGGGTGGCGGGCCGGTGGTCTTCGGGGGAATGAGCGCGATCGACGAGGCCTTGTGGGATATCAAGGGCAAGGCGTTGGGCGTGCCGGTTTACGAACTGCTGGGGGGCCGCTGTTGGGACCGGTTGCGCGTCTACGCCAACGGCTGGTACAGCGACTGCGTGACCCCGGAGGCGTATGCGGACGCTGCTCAGCGGGTCGTCGAGGATGGGTATACGGCGATGAAGTTTGACCCCTTCGCCGTGACGCCGGAGGGCGACTGGGACTATACCCGGCGGGCCTTGAGCCGCGAGCGGGCCGACCTCGCGTACGCGCGTGTTGCCGCCGTGCGGGAAGCGGTCGGGCCGGCGGTGGATATCCTGGTCGAGGTGCACGGCAATCTGGGAACGATGTCGGCGATTCAGATGGGGAAGCGTCTTGAGGCGCTGGCCCCCTTTTTCTACGAGGAGCCGGTCGACGCCCTGAACGTCGAGTGCATGCGGAAGGTCGCCGAGAACGTCGACATTCCCATCGCGGCCGGCGAGCGTCTCTACACACGATACGGTTTCCGTCCCTACATTGAGGGACAGATCCTCGACGTCCTGCAACCCGATCTCGGCCTGGCGGGTGGCATCTCCGAGGTCAAGAAGATCGCTAACTACGCGGAGACCTATAACCTCCACGTCCAACCCCATAACTGTGCGAGCCCGGTGGCGACGGCCGCCTCGGTCCAGGTAGACTGCTGTATTCCCAACTTCATCATCCAGGAGTGGTTCCCCTATCGCGAGGCCGAGAACTATGCGCTGGTGGTCGAGGCGATGGAGTTCCAGGTGGAGGACGGCGCGATGCCGGTGCCCACCAAGCCCGGTCTGGGCATTGAGCTGAACGACGAGGTGATCGCCCGTTATCCCTGCGTGCGCGTGAAATAGGAGTGGATGATGAGCCGGATACCCCTTTACCCCCTCCGCTTTCGAGAGATCCTGCGCGACTATCGGTTTGGCGACCGCTGGATCGTCGACGCTTACGAGAAGACCGGCCTACCGGACGACCACCGGGTGGGTGAGACCTGGGAGGTCTGCGACCGGCCCGGTGAGTCGAGTGAGGTGATCAACGGCCCGCTGACCGGGGAGACGCTGCATACGTTGATCGCATGCTACGGCGCGTCACTGCTGGGCCGGGACGTGGTCGCGCGTTGCGGCACCCGCTTCCCGCTCCTGATCAAGTTTCTGGACGCATCGCACACGTTGGGCGAGCAGGCGCACCACAATGATGCCCTGGCGGAGCAGCGGGGGCTTGACGATCCGGGCAAGACGGAAGCGTGGTACATGTTAAAGGTCCGCGAGGGGGCTTCCATTCGCTGCGGGACCCGTCCGGGCGTGACCGCCGCCGACGTTCACGACGCGTTGATGGAAGGGATGATCCGGTCCCTGATGCAGCCCTATGCGGTGGCGCCGGGCGATGCTTTTTTGCTGCACGCAGGCACGATGCATTATTCCTCGGGCGGGGTGCTCTTCTACGAGATAATGCAGAATTCTGACGTTTACATCGGACTTGGCGATCCCCCCGATCCCGCGCTGTCCCCCGAGGCGCGGGAAGCTGAGGTCGCCGCGTTGATGGAGGGCTTGCACGTGGAACCGGGGTATGAGTGCAAGATCCCGCCGGTCGTGTTGGAGCAGGACGCGTATACGCGCCACTTCATCTTCGCGTGCACCTACTTCGCCCTGGAGCGGCTGGACCTCCGCGCGCCGGTTCCCACGGTCTGCGACGGAGATAGGTTCTACGTCCTCTCCTTAATCGAGGGCGCGATGGCGGTGGCTGCGGGCGACCGGCGTATCACCTTGCGGTCTGGGCAGAGCTGTCTCCTCCCCGCCGATTTGGGGTCCGTCACGCTGGAGCCGGTGAATGGGCCGTGTGCTCTGTTGAAGGCTTACGTCCCAGACTTGCGGGCGAACGTGATCCGCCCCCTCCGTGAGGCTGGCATCGCCGATGAGGCCATCGCGGCGTTGGGCGGCAGGACGCGCCTTAATCCGCTCGTCCCTCTGTTGGCGAACGCCCGGAATTGAGGCCGGATGATCCAGGATGAACAGGGGATGACGCCGCGCGAGCGCGTCCGCACGGCCTTGACCCATCACCAGCCCGATCGCACGCCCTTTGCGTGGAATTTTGGTCCGACGCCGGAGATGGGCCGGGCCCTGACCTCGGCCCTGGCAGCGCAGGGCATCGACTGGCCGACGTTGCGGCACGTCGTCGATGACGTGCGCACGATCTCGCCGCGTTATACCGGTCCCCCGCTACCTCCCGGCACCGACGTCTGGGGCATTGTGCGGGCAGCCCAATCCTATGGGGACGGCAGTTATGATGAGATTGCGCACCACCCGTTAGCCGGTGTTACGGACCCCGGTGAGCTCGATGCCTATCCCTGGCCCGATCCGGCGCTCTATGATTACGAGGGATTGCCGGATCAGGTTGCTCGATTGGATCCGGAGGGGCGGTGGGCCCGCAAGCTGGCGATCGATGCGTGTGGCAACCCTTTCGAGATCTATACGTGGATGACCGGGTTGGAGGAGACGATGGTCAACCTCCTGATCCGGCCCGAGGTCGTTCGTGCGGCGCTGGCTCACGTCACCGATGTCTTCGCGGAGAAGATGCGTCGGTCGCTGGCCCGGATCGGCAACGACTTAGATCTGATCTACTTTGCGGACGATCTGGGCGGGCAGCGGACGCTGCTTTTCTCGCCGGAGACGTACCGGTCGGTGCTCCAGCCCTTTCACCGCCGGCTCTTCCAGCAAGCGCGGGCCATTGCACCCAGGGCTGCGGTCATGTATCACAGTGATGGTGCGGTCTTTGATATCCTCGACGATCTGATCGACGCCGGTATCGACGTGCTGGAGGCGGTGCAGGTCGACGCGGCCGGTATGGATCCCGTGCGGCTGAAGTGGGCTTTTGGGGATCGGCTCTCGTTTCACGGCGGTATCAGCGTGCAGTCGCTGCTGGTTAACGAGGATGCCGAGACCGTCTTCACGCGTTGTCGCGATCTGGTCGCGACCTTCGAGGTAGGTGGGGGCTACATTGCGGCTCCCACCCACGCGATTCAGGTGGGCACTCCGCCGGAGAACGTCTTGGCGATGCTCAGGGCTGTGCTGGGCGAGGCCGATTTCGCTGCGGCTGTACGGGATGCCCGGATCCATAAGGCGTGAGGGCAAGGCATGCCGTAATCTCCGCTTGGGAGAGCCCTGATACGGCATGCCCTGCTCTCGATAGCGTTACCGCCACTCGCTGTCGAGGTAATTCTCCAGCGGATCGTCCGGTGACGTGTTCAAGTCGGCGATCCAGTCCATCACGGGCTGGCGCCAGTCGATTCCTGTGTGGTAAGCGTCTGGATCGTATTCCTGGAACCGAAAACCGCTACCGCCGGCGTACATGAAGTCATTGACCAGAACCTGGTACGTGGCCTCGGGATCGAGGGGCGTGCCGTCGAGGAGCTCGTAGCCGGTGCGGGCGCGCATGCCCCCGAGGGCGACGTTGCGATTGCTGTGCTGATAGCTGTCAATGACCTGCTGACCGGTTAACTCGCAGTCGATAAGGACGTTATCGAAGGGCAACACGCCGACGATCTCGGCCAGCGTGATGTCGCCGGCCGGGATATCCTGCCGGAAACCGCCCGAGTTGCTCATCGCAATGTCGGCCGGGTAAGCGGCGAGCCACGCGTCGGTGACCAGATTGAACATATCCGGCGACCGTTGGCGGATCCCATTTTCGGTGTAGCCGATGACCTGATCCAGAGCATCGTCGAGCTGCGCCTGCCACGAGTCGACAATGGCTGCCACCGCCTCATCGTGCGGGCCGGTGAGGTTGTCCTTGATCTGTGCGGTGCTTTCGATTACCTCACCGGTCCTGGCATCGACGGTCAGATCGACACGGGTATACGCCTGCATATAGGCGCCGGATTCGATCAACAGTACCCCAGAATCGGCGATGTGGTTGACCCGTTCGTGGCAATGTCCACCCCCGATCATCACGATGCCCAGATCGGCGGCGGTCTGCGCCAGGGACTCCATTTCTCGGCTGCACATGTGGCTGATGACGACCAGGACATCTGCGCCTTCGTCCTTGGCCTCCGGCACGATCGTTTCCAGGGTCTCTGCGTAGGGGGCAAAGGTCAGCCCCTCGACGTGGGTGGGCATTGTGGTCTTGGGGGTCCTGATGGAAGCGAGACCGATGATGCCGACCTGCACGTCACCGACCTCTTGGATGACGTAGGGCAGTGCGAGGTCCGATCGCTCGCCGGTCTCGGCATCGAGCAGGTTGGCGGCTAGAAAGGGGAACTCGGCTTGCGCCGTGCGTTCTCGCAATCCCTCCGGCCCAAAGTCGAACTCGTGGTTGCCGATGGCAGCTGCATCGTAATGCATCGCGTTGAGGACCTCGATGGTAGGTTCGCCGTCGAACCAGGTGGAGAGGGCCGGCCCGGTCCAGGTATCCCCGCCACTGAGGAGGAGGAATGAACCGTCCTCTGTGTAGCCCTCCTCGTCGCGCCAATGCTGCATCATTGCCGCCGCGCCACCGGCATTCTCGTCGTCGGGTGCGATCCATCCGTGTTCGTCGTTGGTGTAAAGAATCGTGAAGGTTTCTGCTTGCTCTTGGGGCCCGGACGTTCGACAGGCTGTCAGGACGACCAATAGCACCAGCAGGCCTACGTGCGTGATGAGGGTTCGTTTTTTCATGGGGTGCGATCTCCTGTGGTTCAATATACAAGTGGTGAGACTAGGTTTGGTTTCGAATGTTGATGTCTAAACTCTACCCGTTCTTGTGAGTGGGTCAACCGTTTTTCATCGTTGAAAGGGGGTGGGATTTGGAAATTACAGCGACTCCCTTATCCTTAGGGCTGAAAGCTCAATAACTTCGACGCCTGGGGTGCTTTCGACACCGCTTTCAGCTTGATTTTGCGGAAGTTATTTGACAGCCAACCCTTAGTTGGCAGCACTTGACAATAGAATGGCCTCGATTATGGTACGTCCTATTGTCTTTGAGTTCGTATTGGATTGACGTTGCCGGTGTATAGAAGGAGTACGATTGTCTATGACTTTATCTTCCGTTCCTGATCCCGTTCCCAAGAAGCAGACGCGGCAAGACCCTCCGCTGCAGATTGTGGGATTGGGTATGGCGACCCTGGACGTGCTGATCCGGCTTCACGAGATGCCCTCGTGGGAGCACGGCGTTCGGGTGGATGATTTCGGCTTCGATGGCGGGGGGCCGGTTGGGACGGCCATGGTCGCGGCCGCGAAACTGGGCGCGCGCGTCGGGTTTATCGGGACGGCGGGCAGCGATGTGGCGGCAGAGCTGAAACTCCGCTCAATCCGGGACGTCGGGATAGACCTCAGCCGGATGGTCTACCGGGATGCGCCCGAGGATCAATTGGTCATCGTCCACGTCCATGCAGAGACCGGCGAGCGCGTTTTTTCCGGCGTTCATCGGGAGGCGCGGGAGACTCTGAAGCCGGCGGATCTGGATCGGGCGTACATCACCTCGGCCGCGTATCTTCACCTGGAGGGCTTTCACCGGGAGGCCGCAATCCGGGCGGCTCAATGGATGCAGGAGGCCGGCAAGACAGTCACCCTCGATGGCAGCAAGACCCAAGGCCCCATTGATCCCAGCATGCGGGAGCTTATTTCGCACGTGGACGTGCTGATCTCGGGGGAGGGGTTTGTGGAGGCGCTGACGGGCCTCGATGACGTGGAGGCGGCGTGCCGGGCTGCGCTTAAGACCGGACCGAGGATCGTCGTTCAGACGCTGGGGGCGGCGGGCAGTTACACCGCGACACCGGAAGCGCACTTTCATACGCCGGCGTTTCAGTGCGACGTGGTCGATACCACGGGCGCCGGTGACGTCTTTCACGGTGCGTACCTCGTGGGGCTGCTCCATGGCTGGAACGTGCGGGAGATCGCACAGTTCTCCACGGCGGTCTCGGCTATCAAGTGCGCCAGCCTTGGGGGGCGAGGCGGGATCCCGACGTTCGATGATGTGATGCGTTACCTGCGGGCTCGGGGGATCGAGCTCGGGGATACCGATGGTTTGGCTACCTAACGAGTAGGGGGATAGAACGATGGCATTGGTTTCGATTTTGGAGGAACTCCGGCGCGCCCAGCACGGACGTTATGCACTGCCGTTGTATGACACGGCGGACGTACAGACTACGGAGGGGATGCTGGTCGCATTCGAGTCGCGTCGTACGGGGGGAATGATCGCACTCTATCAGAGTGTGTTCGACCAGCTGAACGGTGAAGCCCTGGCGGCGTATATTCGCAGACGGGCCGAGGCGGCGTCGGTGCCGATCTCGCTGATGCTCGATCACGGTAACAGTGTGGAGCAGTGTGTCCGGGCGCTCGTTTGTGGATTCACCGATGTGATGTACGATGGCTCCCAATTGCCCTTGGCGGAGAACATCGCGACGACTCGGGCTGTGGTCCGTGCGGCGCACGCGGTCGGGGCGGCGGTCGAGGCTGAGTTAGGCCACGTGGGCCGGGGGAGCGACTACGCGGACGTCGACGCGCGCCGCGAGGGGTATACCGATCCGGACGCGGTCGAGGCGTTTGTCGAAGCGACCGGGGTGGATATCCTGGCGATCGCGATCGGAACGGCTCACGGCCTGTACGATGGCGAACCGCAGATCGATGTGGATCTCTTGAAGGAGATCCGGCAGCGCGTGGATATTCCGCTGGCGCTGCACGGCGGCTCCGGTTGTACGGAGTCGCAGTTCCGTGCCGTGGTCGCTGAGGGGATCTCGAAGGTCAACGTGGCGACTGACCTCTTTATGACGGCGGGCCGACGGATGCACGACCGGGCTGTCGCCGGTGAGACCTCGTATCACGCGTTCGGTCGGGTTGCGACCGAGGCGTTTGAGGATCGCTGCGGCTATTATCTCGATCTCTTCGGCGCGACCGGATCGGCGGACCGTCACTAGGGGAGACCCGCGACAAGGATTGTGCAGCCTCGGCGTGCGTGTGCGGATGTCCGGGGTTGTGTAGGTTTGGGCCGCGTGAGAGTGAGCGTGCGGCCGTTGGTATTTTGTTCATAATGAGGAACTATGGAGGTTGAATCACGATGAAATTTAATAACCGAGAGGATATTATTCAACTCACATCCTTATGGGAGGGTGAGCGCTTTCCGGATGGTCGGCCCCGCGTCCCCGATGATATTCTGCGGCGTATGGAACGCGTGCGGACCGAGGAGGCATGGTCGGTGCTCTGGCGGGAGGGCTATCACTTCCAGTTCGAAGGACAGTGGAAACGGCTCCACCCCGAACGCAGGCTGGTCGGCCGCGCCGTCACCGGCGTCTTCGTACCCCACCGCCCGGATCTTCACGATACCTTGATGGATTATGGGCATGAAGAGGAGGATCGCATTGGGGCGATGAACTCCTGGGTGATCGAGACGTTGGTTGAGGATGACGTGATCGTGATCGATCTTTTCGGCAAGGTCTATGAGGGCACGTATTCGGGCGCCAACCTCTCGACCGCTATTGCGTCGCGCACCAATCGCGGTCAGGTGATCTACGGCGGCATCCGGGACGCGGAGCAGATCGAGGAGATCGATGATTTTGCCACCTTCTGTAAGGGCGTGGATCCCACGCCGATCCGTAACGTGACGCTGGTGGGGCTCAACGTCCCGTGTCGCGTGGGGGATGCGACGTGTATGCCCGGGGATATCATCCTGGGTACGATGACCGGCATCCTCTTTATACCGCCGCACCTGGCGGAGGCCGTTGTGGAGCACTCGGAGCGCACCCAGATGCGCGAAATGTTCAGCCATCAAAGACTGCGCGAAGGCATCTATAACTCGAGCCAGATGGACACGAAGTGGACCGAAGCCATCGAGGCTGACTTTGCAGAGTGGCGGGAGGGGCACACGTTTGAGGATCTGGCGGACATTGATTGGGACGAGGAAGAGCGGGGTGGGGCCGGCGAAGATGAGGAGACCCTGCTCGGATAGTAAGGTCGTTTCTCCGTAGATGGTTGAGGGGCCCGGCATGAAGACGCCGGGCCCCTTTATATGCGGAGAAGGTTGGCATTCGCGTCAGCTCTGCATCGTTCCCTTACCAGGGACGCAGGCTGCCGTCGTAGTTCATATAGATTGGGCCATCCGGCGTCCAATCGCGCGTCGTCAGGTCGTAGATAGCCTCAGCCGGCACGTCGGGTGGGAAGTCGGCCTCCGGGCTGCCCATATCGGTCTGCATCCACCCTGGGTGCAGGGCGAGGATCTTGAACCCTTCCGGGCCCAGATAGTTCTGCAGAATCTTGCACTGCATGTTGAGCGCAGTCTTGGACATACAGTAGGCAAACCAGCTCACGCGTTGGCAATCGGTGATGCTGCCGGCTTCCGAGGAGATGTGCACGATCAGCTTTTTGTCACTCTTGCGGAGCAGGGGCAGAAACTGCTGATTAACCCGGAGCGGACCGAACGCGTTGACGTCCATCGATGTTTCCAGATGACGGTCATCGAGGTCGAGAGCCTCTAACCGGGCGTCCTCCGGTTCCAGGTGAACGCCGGCGTTGTTAATCAGAATATCGAGCCCATCAATCTGTTGAGCGACGGACCCGGCAGCCTCTTTGACCGTATCCAGGTCGGTGACGTCCAGGGGCACGACGGTCAGGCGATCCGGATACGTCCTCGACAGCGGCTTCAGATTCACGCCGGTCTCGTACTGTCCGGCGAAGACGTGAGCTCCCTCAATCAGGAACCGCTCGGCAAGCGCCAAACCCAGGCCCTTGTCGGCGCCGGTGATAAAAACAGTCTGTGGCATAGGTGTCCTTTCGATATGCATGGATCTTGGATTGTGTGCTTGTGACATAGTGCTACACTCATCATGCTTCACTAAGGCAGTTCCAGGATGCAAACGACCTGAAACCGGATGCTTTGTCCTTGGAATCCCCGGCTATTTGGATGGTTTGTTTTCCGGAACGGCATGACGCTTGGTGCGTGTCCGCGACGACCAGAGTCTAGCATGAGCGCCCCAGGCGTCAATGGGTGTCGATAACCGTTATTTTCGTTCAAGGAGGGATGATGGGGGTCCAGCAGTTTGTGGTTACGCCGGCCGCCGGCAAGCGGCTGATTGCGAAGGCGATCGTTGAGCATCCGGCGGTAAAGTCCACGTTGGAATCCGGGACGGTGGCGGTCATCGCCGGGACGACCAACGGATACGTCGCGGAGGCGTTGCTGGCGGCAATCGGGCAAGGGGCGTCCTTCTCGCGCCGCCGGTTCTTCCGTGGGGTTACGCTCCCACCGGGGCGAGCTCGTACCAAGAGCGGACGCCTTCCCGATGAAGGCGAGTTCCCCGGTGACGTCATTATCGTCGATGGGGAGTGGCGGGAGGGTTGGACGATATTCGACGTCGTGGATGACTTGAAGGCCGGAGATGTGGTTTTGAAGGGTGCCAATGCGCTCGACCTGACCGGACGCAAGGCTGCGATCTATATCGGCCATCCCGAATCCGGGACGATCGGTGCGGCGCTCCAGGTGGTGGCGGGCCGCCGCGTGCGGCTACTGATGCCCGTCGGCGTGGAGAAACGCGTGCCCGGCGATCTGACCGCGTTGGCGCTCAAGGTCAATGCCCCGGATTCGAAGGGGCCGCGACTGCTGCCGGTGCCGGGGGAGGTCTTCACCGAACTCGATGCGGTGACGCAGCTGACGGGGGCAGCCGCCGAGTTGGTCGCCGCCGGCGGTATCGGCGGCGCGGAGGGATGTGTCTGGCTGGGTATCAGCGGTTCCGAGACGCAGATGGAAGCAGCCTCGGCCTTGCTGAAGTTGGTGGCGGATGAACCGCCGTTTTGACGTCGGTTGAGGTGACACATAGCGAAAATCGGGGGCGGTTTCTACCGCCCCCGATGATTGGGAGAGCCATCAACGTCGCCTTGTTCATACGTCAGATTGTGCGAATCTCCAGCGTGAGCTAGCGCAACCCGAAGAAGCTCAGAATGCGGCCGAAGAACGAGAGCCTTGAAGCTTGCAAGCTTACCAGCCTCACGGCCGTCGGTTCCGTGCAGCTCTCGATTAGCGGTGCATCCCCTGAGACTGTGGTCGTCGTCTCCTGAAAAATTGGTCCGTCGATGGTGGCGGTATATGCACCTGCCGCTTTGATGCCTACGTCAACGTCACCGACACCGATATTCTGCGTGGGGAGGTCAAACTGGAAGATGTCAACCTGAACTGCACCGTCCTCACCAAGTCCGGGTTCTCCATCCTCGAACTTGATGCCACCGACTCCGGTGGTGGGATCTTCCCCAATCTGTACAATGTACTCAATATCCTCACGTCCGGTGATTGTCTGGTAATTGCCTGGCGTCTTGTAGGTGTCATCGTGACCCGGCTCGACGTAGGGATACGTCGTCGGGCAGATTTGAATGGTAAAGTGACTGAGCGCCGGGGTGCCATTCTGGCTATCACTCTGAACCGCATACGTCCAGGTGGTCGTGCCGTCGCCGTTGTCGTCCGTGCCGGCAAAACAAACGGTGAACCCTGCAATATCAACGGTGTCTAGGCAATCATCGGGGATGGGGGAGTAGGCCGCAACACCTATCGCCGATACCAACACCAGAAGAAATACTGCAAGACCGATAGCGAGCTTTCGCGTTTTCATGATTTGATCCTCACTCTCTTGTGAAGTTATAGGTTGTGCGTGATTGGGTGCCAGCGTTTATTTATTCATATATCTATCTTTTAAATATATTATATACAGAATCAACCTAATTTTCAAGATGCCCATCTATGAAATTATGGAAATATAGGGGAATGCTTTCCGGTTGACATAGTACGGAGGTGTTGATGAGGAAGGGTTATCTTTGCGGGTGCAGAAGACAAAGGTCTCGTCGTGAAGTTTGGGTGCCATAGCCCTCAGAAGCACCGATAGGTCGGTTTTGCCTTGAGGTTCACATCTTTTGGGGTGATGATGATCGGTGGTTGGATGGGCGGGTGTTCGGTTCAATCTGAGCCGGCCTCGACGCGGCTGGGTGAGACGGCTTGAGGGGATCCTTGTGGCGGGGTCTGACGGTTCTCCAGGGGCTCGGGATCTTCTCTGCGGGACCTCCGTCTCAATATCAACGTGATAACCAACGAGGCGATCCCGCTGGCTGCTGCCCCCAGCCATAGGATCGTGGCATAGCCCCGGGCGGCGACAACGTGGCCTCCGGAGTAACTTGTGGATCCGAACCCAAGTCCCATCGCCATAGCAACCGCTCCGTAAGCCAAGGATCGCCACTGCTCGTCGACTAGCTCCATCTGAAAGACCTGCAGTGCGGTGATCCACATACCGGCTAAGACTCGCACCCCGATCCAGGTTATTGCGGCTGTGGACCAATGGGGATAGGCTGCGAGAGGCATAAGGCTGATACCGAGGCCCAACGTGCTGCCGAGCAGGATGCCCCCGTGCCCCCACCGGTCGATCAACCTTGGGAGTTGCAGCATCATAATCATCGCCATCACCTGTCCGATGCTGCTGATGGTTCCAATGGTGCTGGAACTCAGGTCTAATTGGGTGTCCATCATCGGCGTGCAGAAGACCTGACACGTGGCCCACCCCGCATGGCGCACGTAGACGTAGACGGCCATGGCCAGGAGCGGAACGATCGGTGCACGACCTCGAGCTTTTCGGCTCTCTCCCTGAACCGGTGCCTTTCCCCCTCGCACACGGGTAAGCGGGATGATGGCTCCCAATCCGAGCACGGCACCGACGAAGAGTGATAGTTGATAGGGGACGGTGGCGTCAAGGCTCTGGTTCAAGATCGTGCTGAAAAGCTCAGGTAGCAGCCCCCCGATGAGCATACCGATAAACGTGCCCAGCTCTCGAATCGCGCTGCTGATGGCATATGCGTCATTGCGGGTGGCGTCGGTGGTCGTCACCATCAAGGCCGGAACGAGGTTGACGGAGAACATCGACCAGCCGCTTGTCAGCACAATCTGCGACAGAATGGGCCACATCGCCTGCAACGTCGAGGGGACCAGCTCGGTGCTGGGCAAAAGGCCCATACCGATCACGCATAGGAAGCCGCCGACGAGCATAATCGTGCGCGTCCCAAATCGCTTGCCCAGTGCACCGCTTGGAAGGCCCATCATCATGAAGGTCAGGGCGCCGAATGAATAATAGAGACCGATGTACTCGGGCCCGTAGTCCAGCCTCAGGAGATAGAGGCTTTTGAGGAGCATCTGAATGCCGAAGAAACTGACCGCTGTAAGGCCTGAAGCACCAATGAGCATGCGGGTGTCGTAGCTAAACTCTTGAAGCGATGGTAGTCGTAATTTCGATCGTATGATATAGCGTAAGCGTTTTTTCAAAGTTCCCCCAGAACAAATTGTACGTTGGATTGCGACTTCGTCAACACGTGACGCCCTGTCACCTCGGATATCACTTTGGACCGATGTCGTGTCGATCTCTCGATGAGGACGCTTGGAGTGTAGGCTTAACCGATGTAGAATAGAGATAGGCCGGATCTCAAGGATGCTCTATCGAATCGTCGGACAGGTCTGTTACGGACTGTAGGGCCGTTCCAAAAAACAAATCGTTCCAATAGCCGGGATTTTTCAAGGGAAAAGCACCCGGTTTGGGATAGTTTGAATTCTGGAACTACCTAAGTTTGGCATCAGATAGGAGCGGTGTAAGAGTCGAAGGCTAGGATCTTTATCGTGGTTTTGCTGTGGCAGCGTCTTCCGTACCTCATTCCGTTGATTGCCTCCGTGGTGATCTCCGCCGCGTTGGTGATCTCCGCGTGGCCCAGACGTCGCGTGACCGGTGGCACGTCTTTCATCGTTCTGATGACATCCGTGATGGTATGGTCCCTCGCTGCGGTCTTGACGCACACGCACGATGGGCTGGAGGAGAAACTCTTCTGGACCAATGTGCAGTATATCGGTGTTGTGTTCGTCCCGGCTGCGTGGTTCGTCCTGGTTATGGATTATACCGGGCGCGGTGGTCATATTACCCCCCGAGTGCTTGCGCTGTTGGCCGTTCATCCGATCCTGACCCATATTGTCATCTGGACCGACTCCCTGCACGCTCAATTCCGCACCCAGGTGTGGTTCGAGACCCAAGGTCCCTTTCCCATGTTGGGCACCGTGATGGGCCCTGCGTTCTGGGCCCATACGGCCTATTCCTATGGGCTTTTGTTCGTGGGGGCTACGCTCCTGCTTTGGGCGCATTGGCACGGCCCGCGTGCCTATCGGCGCCAGAGCGGGATCTTGTTCTTGGCTGTCTTCACGCCTTGGATGGTCAATGCGCTTTCGGTTTGCCAGGTGACGCCGTTCCGTCATCTCGATTTAACCCCCTTTGGATTTACTGTGACAGGGCTGGCGATGTCATGGAGTATGTGGCGTCACCAGCTTCTCGATTTGATCCCGGTCGCACGGGATCAAATCCTCGAGAGTATGCATACCGGGGTGATTGTTCTCAATCTGAATCACCGGGTCGTCGATATCAATCCTGCAGCCCGGCGTATGTTAGGATTGGAAGGTGTCGATATTGTAGGCATGAGGCTATCGGAACGGCTCCCCGAACACGCTGAAGTCCTGGATGATTATCGGGAGGTCTATGAGGCGATCGATGAGGTCGTCATCGGGGAGGGTTGGGATCGGCGTGTCTTTGAATTACAGATCTCTCCTCTCCGGAATCCTCGCGGAGATCCGGTGGGGCGGTTGGTTGTGGGACGGGATATCACCGATCGCAAACGTGTGGAGGCAGCGCTCAGGGAAAGCGAGCGACAGCTTCGCATCTATGCCAACGATCTCGAAAGTCGCAACGTGGAACTCGATGCCTTCGCGCACACGGTGGCTCACGATCTCAAGGCGCCCCTGGCAACGCTTAGTGGGTACGGGGAGCTTATCGAAACCGCTTACGAGACGCTCAATCCGCAACAGGTTCAAGGTGCAGCCAAGACGATGGCCAAGATTTCAAGGAAGATGGGGCGCATCGTCGACGAACTCTTGCTGATGACCCGCCTCGAAAGCGAGGCCTTGGTCGTGGATCCTATGAATATGGGCGAGATCGTGATGGAAGCCTGTGAGCGCTTGAGGCAGGAGCTGGAAGCCGCTAACGCAGCGTTGATACTTCCCGAGGCTTGGCCGGTGGTCTTGGGCTACGAACCATGGGTCGAGGAAGTTTGGGTCAACTATATCAGCAACGCGATCAAATATGGCGGACGCCCTCCCCGTATCGAATTGGGCTTCTCCTATGAGGATTCAAAGCACGTGCGATTCTGGGTCCAAGATAATGGGGAGGGGCTCTCGCCGGCCGAACAGGCCCGGCTTTTCGTGCCCTTCGAGCGGCTGGAACAGATCAGGATCCAGGGAACCGGGTTAGGTCTCTCCATCGCGCGGCGGATCATCGAACGCCTGAGCGGTGAGGTCGGCGTGGAGAGCCCCGGTCTGCCTGGGGAGGGCAGTCGCTTTTACTTTGTCCTGCCGGTTGCAGTGCAGCGGCTATCGCGTTAAAGTATGTCTGTAAAGTATGTCCGTTAAAATATGTCAAGGAAGAGGTTGTATGAGCGGATGAGGAGGATGCGGGATGGTGAATCAAGCAGGTTGGAAGGAAGGTCGGCCTCGGCAGTACGATCTACAGCACACTCTTGGTGACCGCGAGGACTTTGTGGGTTGGGCGTCGGCTACGTTGGACGAACTGCGCGCGCGGGTCTACGATCAGATTGAGGACCTACCGCCGGATGCTTTGACTTTTACCCCGGAGGGTTCCTCTCTCTCCATCGCGGCCCTGGTCATTCATATGGCGTGGGCGGAGGCCGGATGGGCCTCAGGGCTGGCGGATGTGGACGTTCCCAAGGACCTTAACGTCCAGCTTCAGCCTGCCGGACGCGCCTTACCGGCCGGCGAGCGCCCGCCGTTGCCGGACCAGGTGCCCGATTTGATCGCCCTCTGTAAGCGGGTGGCGACCGAGGTCACAGAGCCGGCCCTCGCCAACCTCGACGACCCGGACGTGACAATCCCTGAGGATCCACGCGACGCGACGCCGCGGGGGGTCTTAATGCACTTGATCTGGCACTGGACCTATCACTCCGGGCAGGTTGGGCTGCTGCGCGAGCTGTGGGGCTCGGGCTATCGATGGACGTTTGGATCGCTTCAGGCCTCGGCGGATCGCACGGCCACGTGAGCGCTGTTGGTGAATTTGGACGCTATAGACAGGAGGCATACGTATGATCCATTTACAGGACTATGAAGTCTGGTTTGTCACCGGAAGCCAGGGGCTGTACGGCGAAGAGACCCTCAATCAGGTTGCGGCTGACGCCCAGGTCATTGCTGAGGCCCTCGATGCCTCGGACATTTTGCCGGTTCGCGTGGTGTACCAACCGGTGCTGACGACGTCCGAGTCTATCGCTCAACTGGCGATCGAGGCGAACGCCGATCCCAACTGCATCGGCCTGATCATGTGGATGCACACATTCTCCCCGGCCAAGATGTGGATCGCCGGATTACAGGCCCTTCAGAAGCCGTTCGTGCATCTTCATACCCAGTTCAACCGCGATATCCCTTGGGATGAGATTGATATGGATTTCATGAATCTCAATCAATCGGCCCACGGCGGGCGGGAGTTCGGCTTCATCGGCGCGCGCCTTCGCCTGGATCACAAGGTCGTCGTTGGACACTGGAAGGATCCGGACGTTCGAGAGGAACTGGCGACCTGGGTACGGGCCGCTGCTGCGTGGGCCGATCTGCAGGGTGCCAAGATCGCGCGCTTCGGGGATAACATGCGCGAGGTGGCGGTGACTGAGGGTGACAAGGTCGCCGCGCAGATACAATTTGGCTATGCCGTCCACGGGTACGGCGTGGGCGATCTGGTCGCTCACGTAGACGCGGTCACCGACGCTGAGATCGACACGCTGGTTGCACTGTATGATGATACATATCAGGTGGTGCCCTCGTTGCGTGCCGGTGGCGAGCGGCGTGCCGCGCTGCGTGAGGCGGCCCGCATTGAGTTGGGCATGCGGGCCTTCCTGGAGGAGGGGGCGTTCCAGGGGTTCACGACAACGTTTGAGAACCTCTACGGACTCGCACAGCTCCCGGGCCTCGCCGTTCAGCGGCTGATGGCGGATGGTTTTGGGTTCGGGGCTGAGGGCGATTGGAAGACCGCGGCCCTGGTCCGGGCTATGAAGGTGATGGGGGCGGGGCTTGAGGGTGGTAGTTCGTTTATGGAGGATTACACGTATCACCTGGAGCCCGGGAATACCAAGGTGCTGGGTGCCCATATGCTGGAGGTCTGCAGTTCGATTGCGAAGGGGACCCCCGTGTTGGATATGCAACCCCTCTCCATTGGTGGAAAGGACGATCCGGCCCGGCTGGTCTTTGAGGTGGCGGAAGGACCGGCGATCAACGTGTCGGTGATGGATATGGGGAACCGGTTCCGGATGGTGGTCAACGAGGTGGACGTGGTGAAGCCCGATGCGCCGCTGCCTAAACTTCCGGTTGCTCACGTGGTCTGGGTGCCGAAACCCAATTTGAAGACGGCCGCGGCGGCATGGATCCTCGCCGGCGGGGCTCATCACGCCGGCTTCAGCCAGGGGGTGACGACGGCCCATATGCGGGACTTTGCCGAGATGGCCGGGATTGAGTTCCTGGTGATCGACGATGGGACCGACGTATCCGAGTTCAAGAAGGAACTCCGCTGGAATGAAGCGTATTACCACATGATGTGGAGCCGTCGAATCAATTGACGGCTTGGGTTTATTGCAGGCAGTCCGGTAGGCGTACCGCTGACAGGCGGGGCGTTCGACCGGCTGCCTGCGTGTTGTCGATGAGGGAGTGACGATGGATATCCAATTCGAGGTTGAAAATGTCAACCCAGAGCCGGGCCGCCATATCGCCCGCACGATGCATCTGCTGGCCGGCAGTACACCCGCGCAGCCCCGTGAGGTTCGGGTGCTCGTCTACGGGCAGTCGATCAGCAAACAGGCCTGGTGGCTGAAGGTCAAGCATGCGTTGACGAAAGCCTATCCCCACGCCGATCTTGTGATGGAAAATCGCGCGATCGGTGGATTTCATTCAACCCGCCTGGTGCGGTGCGCGGCCAACGATGTGCGGCTTTTCTATCCGGATTTGATTCTCTTCCAGGATTACGGTCCGCGCGAGGACTATGAGGCGATCATCCGGGCGATGCGGCGGGAGACGACGGCGGAGATCGCGGTGCAGACCGACCATTATGTCTCAGGTCAAAACGCGGATTGGCACGATGAGCACGCCGAGGTGTGGCTGCCCGCTCTGTGCGAGCGTTATGGTCTGGAGTTGATCGACGTGCGCGCCAATTGGAAGCGGTATCTCCGGGAAGAGAGCCTCGAGCCCGAGGCCCTGCTGCGCGACAACGTGCACCTCAATCGTCACGGCAATGCGCTGATGGCGGCGATCATTCGGGCCCACCTCGTCCATGACCCGGATTTCGGCCGGGACCCTCAGGATCTGGTCCGCGTTTTGCGCGCCGGTGAGGCCTGGGATGCGTCGGGCGCGACGGTCGTCGTGCCTTTTGAGGGCAACCGGGTCGATCTGGTCGGGGCCGGGCGCTGGATCGGGGCGGATGTTGTCATTGACGGGCACCCCCCATCGGCCTTCCCGTCGGTTTATGTGGCTGAGCGTCCGTGGCTGGACAAGCCATGGCCGCCAAAGGTCGGGTTGCCCGTGCGTATCGACCTCGGCGCTGATCCCGAACCCGGCCGGTGGGAGATCCGCGTGCAGACAGTCGAGGGCGAGGGTCGGGTCGTGCATTTTGAGGCGTATAGCGAGACCCACGGCCGGCAGGGGGCGGGGGTGAGCGAAGAGCGCTTCGTCTCAGATAATGGGCGGGTCGTGATCGAGCCGGAGGTGTGGTTCGTGCGGGAGTCCCCCGGATTTTTCGGCAATCTCCCGGCGGTGGAGACGGGCGATCGTCTCACCTGGTCGATTCACCGGATGGGTCGCGATCGCGTGCGGCAGACGCTGGCGCTGGGGGAGACCGTGACCCTGGCCCATGGCCTACCCCATAGCACGCACCGGTTGGCGCTTGAGGGGGGACGGCCCCTGCCGATTCGGGCCTTGCACGTTTATCGTCCGCCCTTGGACTGAAAACTCAGGAATCCTTACCCGTCTTGCGCCGTGAAACCCGGCAACTGATGGGGCAGCGCGTCCCATACCTCATCAGGGATTTCCGCTTGCGCAGCGGCAACGTCGGCCTCGATCTGCTCGGGCGTCGAAGCGCCAACCAAGGTCGCGGCAATCCGGGATTGGCGCATACAGAACTGGAGATTGAGCGCCAAGAGGTTGACGTCTCGTTCGCGGGCCCACCGCCACAGCATCTCCGCCCTGTGAATCTCATCCTCGTCACCGGCGTGATGAGCTTTGCTCTCAACCACCTCCCTGGGGTGACGACCGGTTAAGAGTCCGCTGACGAGCGTCATCCCATTGAGCACGGCGACGTTCCTCCCAGCTGCGGGTTCTAAAACCCCGTCGAGCGCCGTCTGGTGGAGCAGATTGTAGTCCCGGTAGGTTAGGACGACGTCGCACGCCCCGGTGGCGATGACCCGACGGTGAAACGCGTGATTGCGCACCCCCAATCCGATCGCCCGGACGATTCCTTCCGCTTTCAGCGACTTGAGGGCCTCCCACGCACCGCCCGGCGCGAGCACCGGTTCTAAATCCGAGGGATCGTGAACGAGGACGACGTCCAGGGTGTCGAGCCCCAGCAGTTCGAGGCTGGTCTCCACACTGCGGATCGTCCCTGGGGCGGTATAATCTCGATCGCGCCGATTTCGCGTGCCGGTCTTTGTTGAGATGACCAGATCCTCACGGCGTCCCCCTTGCTGTTGCCAGATGCGCAGGGCTTGTCCTATGATTGCCTCGCTGCGCCCGCCGAGGTAGCTGGCGGAGGTGTCGATCAGGTTCAGTCCGAGATCGAGGGCGCGCAACACCGTCGCGACGCCTAGGTCCTTGTCCAAGCCTTCCTCGGTGCGCCCTAACCAGGCGCCGCCTAAACCCAGTGGGGTAACCTGGCGGCCGGTTGTGCCCAGGGGACGGGTCTGCCAGCGTCGGGAGGCTGCGGGGCTTGAGTCTTGGGAAGGGTTCGTTTGGCCAAAGGTCTGTGGTTCGTCTTGGGGTTTGGGAGTCTCTGATGGCTGGGATCCGCTCACTGTGATTGTCCTCCGTTGCGTGTTTTAGGTCTGCGCCGTGGCATAGTTTGAATCCTGGAACTACCTTAATCCAGCCCGGCGACTTGTCAACCTTCGGATCCAAGCACGTGAGTCTGGTGCTGAGGGTGCGTACGTGCTGCGAGGGCCCATACTGACGGGCCCTCGCAGCAAACGCGTCTCAGTTTGCTCTTTCTATTGCGCTTCGAGATACGTCTCCAAGGGGTCGCCGTTGACGAAGATCGAAACACTGTCCACGGTTGAGAACTGCAGCGCTGTCTCCTCAAGCTGAGCGCGGATTCGCGGTGCGTCGCACGTTCCGCCTACTACGAGCGTACCACTCAGGCGGATCACGGCCTCACGCTTTCGAATCGCGACCGACTCGGTCGCGAGATTCGAGCGATAGAGCGCGTTGTAAAGCCCAGACTGTCCGTAATCGCGGCTGTCGATGTCGAGCAGTGCCTCAAGCCCCGCGGTCAGCGGCGCGATCGTGGGTTCGATCGGCACCTCGACCGGGATCGCGCTGTCGCCGCATCCGATCTCCTTCCCGGACTCACCCTCATCTCCAACGGCGATGAGATAGATGTGGGTGCGCTCAAAGAGATTCTCGGGTTGGGTGACCTGGAAGGTGTCCGACGAGGCCCGTGCGCCGCCCTGCGCCACGACCCGCACGACGACCCACAGCTCGCGCGGCTCGGCATCGTCAGGGAGGGTCACATGCGTCTCAAGCATCCCATTCTCATCACTGACCTCGGCTCGGATGACGTCGTACTCTGAGTCAGCCCGTCCCACGCCAATTTCCAGCGTGGCATCTGCCGGCAAGGCGGAGGCCATCAGCTCAACCTCGGTGCCCGGCGGGCCACTGGCCGGCGAAATGACGGCCTCAGCGGTCGGCGGCAGAGGGGATTCCGTCGGCTCGGGACTCTCCGTCGGCTCGGCGGAGGGCGTAGACGTGGGGGCGACTGCCGCGATTTCGAATGGATCAGAGGCAGCCTCTGCCCCTTCCGTTTCGTTCTCCCGGGCGACGACGACCCATTGATTGTCCGGCTGGGCCGTCTCCGGAATATCAAGCTCGGTTGCCAGTTCACCCTCAGCATCGGTCTGTGCCGTTCGCTGGACGGCGAAGTCATCGCCTTCCGGCCCGGCGCCGACCTGTACTTCAACGTTGGATTCAAAACCATTGGCGGTCACCTGAACGGTGCTCCCAGGGGCTACGTTCTGCGGGGCTACGGCGACAACCGGCCCGGTGGTCATAAGTGGCGAGCACCCAGTTGCGATACCCATGACGACCATAACGATCAAAACAAGCGATTGCCATTTAAGCTTCATAGTTCTTCCTTACTCCTTACGTTAGGGTTATCATTCGAAGCGTTGTGGGCTAGTATTGAATTTCCCACTCGACGTTGCCCTGGACCTCCAGGTTTTGAGTGCCGGGTTCGACCGGAACGGCAGCGGCCCGGTCCATGGCCACTTCTTCTCGGACGACCGGTCGCGGTTGGTTGCTCGACTCATTGATATGCACAGCCGCCCCCAGTTCTGCGCCGGCCAGGGAGGCCAATTGCTCGGCTTTATGTTGGGCGTCCTCCCAGGCGGCCGTCCTGGCTTGATCCTGAAGCTCAGCCGTATCGCTGATCTCGAATTGGATGCCTTCAATACGGTTGCCTCCGGCTTGAACCGTGGCATCCAGGATCGTGCCGAGTGCATTCAGATCCTCAACACGAACCTCGACGAGGTTGCTGGCGACGTATCCACTCACCTTTCGGGTGCTACCCTCGGGCTTAGGTTCCTCGTACCGGGGACGAAGCTGTACCGATTGGGTTTGAATTCGATCCGTTGCCACATCGGCTTCCTCAAGAGCTGCGATCAGCGACTGCATTCTCTCGTTGTTCTGCGAAAGGGCTTCGTCCGCATCCTCGGCTTCCGTTTGAACCCCTAGACGTACGGTGGCTACGTCCGGTTGGGCACTGACTGTCCCTCTCCCTCTGACCTGGATGGTACGAGAGGGTGCTTCGTCCTCCGATAGTGCTTGAGCCGAGGAGGTAGGTACAGAACATCCTGTCGTTATGCCCACCATGACTGCCAAGGTTGCGATCAATAGGCCGGTCGTGAGCCACGTTTGCTTCTTAAACATTGACATCGTCTCCTTTCCTGATGTCGCATGTTGATAATCTTTCCAATTCTTGCCTGGTTACATGATGAGGATACTAGATAGGGGGCGAAAGTGAGTTTGGATTGCTTTGAGGATGGTGGTGGGCTTCGTTAGGAAAGTTGGGCGTTCGTTAGCTCTCTGGATCCGGATGGTAACTGAGCGCGACTTCCCCATTTGGATTCCCTGTTATTCTGAGTACCATAGGTCTGTAGGTGGGTCGCTGTCATAGATCCGTCTTATCGAAAGGCTCTGTCATGAGTGAAAGTGTCCTGCCTGAACACATACACACCGAGACCGAGTTGCACGACGTGATGACCCGTCCGACGCCGGCCTTGATCGATGTTATCGCATCGTTGAGCGGGCCGCTGCTGATCCTGGGGGCCGGTGGAAAGATGGGCCCGACCCTGGCGGTTCTGGCGCGGCGGGCTGTGGCAGCGGCGGGGCAGGGACCGGACGTCGTCGCGGTCAGCCGGTATTCCAATCTGCGCGTGCGTGAATGGCTGGAGCGGCAGGGGGTTCGGACAATCGCTGCCGACCTGATGGATCCGGGGGCGCTGGCCCGCCTCCCGGATACCGATGCGCTCATTTATATGGTCGGTTCGAAGTTTGGGACCACAGGTCATCCCGAGCGCACGTGGGCGATCAACGCCCTGCTGCCCGCCCGTGTCGCCGCCCGGTTTCCCCGGGCTCGAATCGCGGCGTTGTCCACCGGCAACGTCTATCCGATGGCACCGGTGGTGGGGCCGGGCTCGGCTGAGACCGATCCGCTGACGCCTCGGGGGGAATATGCGAACAGCTGCGTGGGAAGAGAGCGTCTCCTGGGGTTCTATTCCCGGAAGGCCGGCACGCCGGTCGTGTTGATCCG
>DAOTTS010000158.1:0-44827 GCA_034437735.1 Anaerolineae bacterium | reverse complement strand
AGGGGCGAGAGTTGATCTCGCCCCTCCAATGGGGAAGGCGGGATTTGAACCCGCACGCCTTCCGGCACATGATTCTAAGTCATGCTCGTCTGCCAATTCCGACACTTCCCCGTCCGCCTCTTCCATTATACCGCTAACAGATAAGCGGACAAGAGAATCAGGCAAAAAAAGTGCCTATCCGCCAAAGTCAGGGCTTTTCCATCTCCTTGATCGCCTCATACGCCGGGCGAAGATCGCCACCGGACCAGTTCTCGGTATCTGAGCCGGATCCCCACCAGAAGGGATCCACGATGCTCCACCAGAACTCCTCATTCTCGGGTGTCCATTTGGGGTCTGGCATATTCCACACGAACATCGGACCAACCCAGGGCGCCCAATGCTCCTGAGCATACTGAAACGCACGCACCAGATACTCACCCTGCATTTCGGGCGTGACGGCAAACCACGCGTACTCAGGATGCGCTTCGCTATTATTGGTGTGCCATCCAAACTCCATCACGGCCACCTGCTTATGGCCGTCGCCGTACCTGACCATCATCTCGCGCATATCCTCAACGTGTCGAAAGCAAAAGCTCCGGTGCCCTCCCCATCCATTGTCCGGATCGGCGACGACCTCCGGGGCCATCTCAGGAGGCGCCTTATAACCCGGCGCGTGGAGTCCAAGGAGATCGTAATAGGGGGATAATCCCGACTCATACATCCCCCGGAGATAATCGACATCCGGGATGGCCTCGGGAGGACCGGAGCCCGTCGGAGCCAGGCCCGCCGTGATCACCAAGGCGTCCGGGTCCCCCCGCTTGATGCCCACGTAACAGGCCCGTAAGAGTTGAACGTAGCCGGCAGGATCGGGAACCCTTCCCAGCCACTCGCGGGCTAGATTGGGTTCGTTCCAAACTTGATAGCCGCGAACCCGGCCCCGGTACCGTGTGGCTACCATCTCGCAGAAATCACCTAACAATGAAGGGAGAACCGGCAGTGTCCCATAGGGGGCGTGTGCATCATTTTCAGGGTCCGGATAAGACCACGGCGGGGCCATATCGATCCGGAAGACGAGGTTGACACCGGCCGCCTCCGCCTCCTCGACAATGCGATCGGGCGCCGCCCATTCGTAACGACCGGGCCCCGCTCCCTCGACATCGTGCCACGCCAAGCGCTGTTTGACCCAGGTGAAGCCGGCCTCCTCGATCAAACGCCAATCACGGCGGACAGCAGCCCACGGATCCCACCACATATGGACGTTGACCCCGTATTCGGGAGTGTCGATTCGCGCCCCCCGAGGCCACGAGGTCGGGGTAGGCTGCGGCGTTGGGGTGGAAGGGCTTAATACTGGCGCGTCATCGCGTTGCCACACCCACAACCCGGTGAGTGCCAACGCAATCAACAACATCCCGGCCACCCATAACGCTCGAAATGGCGGCCGGGAATGCTCGCGTGAAGAAAGATCCATACGCTAGAAAACGAAAGGCCCGTTCAAAATGCCCGCTACGGAATCTTGGGCATCTGACCGATGGCGTCATAAGCGGGTCGGGCAGCCCCCTGCAAATCCAGAATGCTGTATGGGGCGTTAGGATCGGTCGCGCCAATGCCGCCCTTATAAGAGTAATCCAGATTCCAGAGGAATGCCAAGTGGACAAATCCCCACTCGCGCATAAGCTGGAAAGCCTGCACGTCCCACTTGGCCTGCTCCTCCAGGGTATTGTCATTGGCAAACTCAAACCCCGGGGGCGTGCCATCGAAGCCCTCGCTGGTCGCCCATCCAAACTCAGTCACGCAGAGCGGCGTATTGCGCTTGGCACGTTGAATGCGCTCGTGATAGCCCCATAACGTGCTCTTGAACGACCAGGAATGATGGGGATTATCGAACGGCCCCCGGAACGTCGCTGTGGGGTCATTATAGCCCTCATCCCATGCAACGTCCGGCGGCATATTGATCCCGTTGTGGTGGGCCCCCACGCAATCACAATAGCTGAGCGCGTTGAGGGAGATCATCTGCTCGAGATAGTCGAAGTCGTCCATCCAGATCACCCGATTCGGGTTGTTAGGATCCGTCTGACGTCCGGATGTCGGTGAGAGCGCCCCGCTGATGACGATAATATTGGGATCCCGACTCTTGATCGCCTGATAGGAGAGGCGCAGCATCTCGACGTAACTCTCCGGGTCGACCCCCTCCGGCGTATCCCACTCACGATCGAGATTTTGCTCGTTCCACACCTCAATCGCGTGGATCTTGCCCTGGTAGCGATCCACCATCTCAGCGATGAAGTCGACAAAAAGACCGATATCATCGGGCGGCGCGGCCTCCGGGTTGCTATCGAAATACGTGCGCGACCATTTCGGCGATCCCACCACACTGAGCATCACCTTCAAACCTCGCTCGTTGGCAGCGTCCACCATCACATCATAACCGCTCCAGTCCATCTGACCGGGTTCGGTGGAAAAGTGATCCCACCGCACCTGTTGCTTCACCCAATCCAATCCAAGGTGATCGTCAATCTGCCCCATTGTGTAGTCTGCCATACTAATAGCGTGGGCCGCAATCCCATACCCAAACTCTCCCCAGGGCTGCGCAGTTTCACTGTCCCCCCCCGCTCCACTCTGGGGTTCAGGGGTCGGCGTTGGCAAGACCATCGTCTCACCGGGGGTTTCGGTAGCCTCCGGATTCGTCGACGACTCGGGATCCTGCTCATCTCCCCCGCCCACGCCCGTCCCAGGTGTCGGATCCTGCCCCTCAGCCGGGGGATCCTCCGCGCCGGCACCACCACTCCCTGTTCCAGACGTCGCGGTCAACGCCGGCGCGGATGTCGCCGAGGGCAACGCTTCCGGTTGGGCCGGTACCCTCCCGGCCGGCAACTCAATCACACCCAACACACACGAAAGCGCGATGCCCATAAGGACAACCCAGACAACGACCAAAGCAACGAGACTCCGCCCTTGCAGGCGAGCAAAGATATCTTGAACATGTTGTAGGAAAGGACTCTCCATGACTCCTCCAAAGTCGTATGATCTAACTCGAAATGAACACGTTGTAATTTAGGACGGTCCGCAGCGACCATCCCACGCGTTCAAACAGATCAGCAGGCCCCCTAGCTCACGCCCATCCCAAATCTTCAGCAGATCTCCGGGAGGGGGGACGGTCGGTACGGGCATCAGATTCGCCGCTCTCACTATGTTCATGCTCGTGATGGTCCGGGGGGCCTTCGGCGCCCATACGATTCTCAACCTCATCCGAGAAAATGACCGCACCGGCCAACTCGGTGTCCTGGGTAGCGTTCATCTCTGCAGTCAAGTCACCCACTAAATCACCAAGGTCTGCGTCCGTCGCACCTTGTCGCCGACGGTAGAGCAACTCCTGGTACGCTTTGCTCCCATAGACACCAGACGCATCCGCGACACGTCCGGATTCTGCCAGAAACTTCGAAATCTCCTGCGTGTCCCGGTCGTTAACCTGGGACGCGTCCTCCTTAAGTTGACGCTCGTGGTGCGTGTCCTGATGCACAAGATTGGCGGTGGAGACGAGACGCTCCACCGCCGTGTTTCCACAACGCGGACACGGGGGGGCATCCTCACCTATCCGCCGCGCTAAATGACTGTAACGCCCCTCACAATCGGGGCAGTAATACTCATAAATCGGCATAACCTTCTCCATGCTCGATTGACCTCGTCGAGAGTCGTACACCGAAAAGACCGAAGAACGTGATGATCTCTCCGTCAAGGGAGTATACCGTCCTTCGGTCTCCGAGCAAGTCAGACAATCGCCCTACGCGCCCCCACGCTCGCAAAGGCGCACCGAACGGCCGACACGATCTGTACGCATCTCATAGACCTCACCGTCATACTCCAGCATCACCCGATAGCCCGGCGTGATGACGGTCAAACACGACTCGTTCGGCTTGCCACATCCCAGACATGAAGTCGGCCACTCCTCGGGCTCGACGTTGCGCACCGTTATGACATCGGCCGCTACGTCCAACTTCTCAGCCAACGCATTGATGGCCGCTTGCGCAGCCGGGTGATCCTCGGAGGTCAAAGGCGGCCTCGCCGGATCGTTCGCTTTCCCCTCGCAGATCACAAAGGTTTCCAGACTCTGCGTCGCATGGACCTCAATGCGGCGCCCCTGGGCATCCTGGTAGACAGCCCGCCATCCTTCCGTGAGGACTTGCGCGTACATCTTGCCGGGCTCGGGACACCCCAGGCTGGCATCGCGCCAGGTCACACGCTCCATCGAGAGCGCGGTCAACGCATCCGGTGAGACGTCTATCTCGGCCGCCACCTTCGTCCGAAGTTCATCGGCGACGTCCGGAGCCTCAATCGTATCGGGCAACGGCGTCGGTAACGGGGACTCTGCCTTCGGGAGCGGCAACGGTGATTCATCCATATCCGGAGGAGGCAGAGGGGATTCCTCCGTCTCAACGGGATCCGGCGACTCTTCCGCCGGTGTATCCATGGGAGTCTCCCCGGTAGGAGAAGCATCTCCTGAGGGGGCATCCGCCTCCGTCACCGTGCACGCACTCATCCCGACAAAAGCCAATATAACCAACAATCCTATCCAACGTCCAAATCGCATATAACCTTATCCTCCTTCATATCCCTGCCTCTCAGCGCCTCTCAGCAGAGTATCCGTCTCTCTCATCATCCTTCCTACCTATAGACGCATGAAGTCTACCAAAAGTTCCGAGAAGGGCTCAAGAGCCTGAGAGGCTGACGTAGCGATCTGGAGACAAGGAGCAGCAGCGCGTTCAGTCTGGGGTAAACCCATCCACCGGCAAGCCGCCGCCGACCGCAATCGCCGTGGCCGCAGCCCGACTATGGACGTCGAGTTTATCATAAATCGAGCGGAGATGCCGCTTGACCGTGTTCACCGAGATGACCAACGTTTCGGCAATGCCTTTGTTGGTCATCCCCTGAGCCAACAGCGTCAGCACTTCCCGCTCCCGGGGGGTCAAGGCATCAAGCACACGATCCGAAGATGCCGCATCTATCGCTTCGCCTACCGTTCTGAGGAAAGCACGGCGATCGAACGTCTGTTTCTCCAGATAAGCAAAGATCGACCACTGTTCGTAGAGGGACGCGACCGTCTCCGTCTCCACCACCCCACTCACGACGATGGCCGGAACGTTCAGCGTCTGCAGACGTCCGAGAAGTTCAATCCCAGCCAGTGCCGAGGTTTCCGGATCCGTGCGCGACACGGAACCGCGTAAGGCCAAATCGACGATAGCCAACGCATACGCGTCCCGCTGCAGGCACCCCAGCGCCTCCCCGTAGCTGTTACAGAGCCGCACTTCAACGTCCATCTCGAGATCGCCCAACAACTCGGAGAGGATGCTCCGCCAACCGGCATCATCCTCGACGACGAGCACCGAACACACCGGTAATTGCGCAACGGTGTCGGCACCTTGCACAGCGCCGGCGATATCCATCGCTAGCTCTGCTTCCCCCTCACGTTCATACCGAGGGGCTCGCGCCAAAGCCCGTTGCACCCAATCGTGAAATGTCTCCCGGTCGAAAGCGGATTTCCGCAAGCACGTCAACGCCTCATACTCGGTCATCGCCTGGACCGCGACCTCGACGGTAGCATATCCGGTGAGTAAAATACTGGCACAGCCGGGATCCTGCTCTCGCAGCGACGCTAAGACCTGCAAACCCTCACGATTATCCAATTCACCATCCCCGAGCGCCAGATCCACAATGGCAATTCTGTGTGGGATCGCGCGGATGCGCTCAAGGGCCTCAGAGAGCATACCCACAACGTCGACCTGGAGCCCGAGATCGGACAGAATCTCCTGCAATAAGGCCTGCCACGTGGGATCGTCCTCCACGACCAGCGCCCGAGCCCTATCAATCATCCGACCGCTCCGCCCGAGGCAGACGCAGCCGGAAGGTGGTCCCGTGCCGACCGTCGCTCTCCACACGGATCGAGCCGCCCAGCCGCTGCATCAAGGTTCTGACCCACCAGAGGCCAAACCCCAGGCCATGAGCCCTACCCTGAGCCCTGGATGCGCCGTCGAACTCAAAGATCTCAGCCTGCCGATCCGGTGGAATGCCGGTACCATCATCGGTGACACAGACTATGACCCAAGCGCCGTCCACAGATCCCGTGATGTCAATATATCCGCCCGTCTCCAACGCCCGCAGCGCATTCTCAATCAAGTTCCTGAATACAAGAGTCAAGCTGTGCTGACTTGCGACCACCGGGGGCAGGTGCTCAAATCCGGATCGTTCCAGCGTCACGCACGTTGGAATGGAAAGATCGCGCAGCGCTTCATCAATACACGCGGCAACCGGAATCGGAGCCGCGTGTATTGGACGGAGGTGAGTCAGGTTCTGTCGCACCGCAGCCATCGCTTGACGGGCACTCGACTCAATCGCATCAAGATTCTGAGCGAGATAGGGATCTGCCGCGACCGTCATTGAACACTTCGCTTTGATCCCCTGCACGCGAACGGGGATCGTCCCCACCTTGTTGTTGAGGTGGTGAAGGGCATTGGCTGCGACATCGCCGATCGCGGCAAAGGTTTCAGAGATCGCATGCCGGCGCTGCACTTCCCGCAACATCTGCTGTCGTTCGGCGTTGCGGAGTGCCAACGCTGCGTAGTGCGCGAGACAGGTCAACACTTTGGTGTCCCATTCGGATTCCGTGACCAGACCTGAATGTTCCCCTACCCCATAGACACTAAAGGCGCCTACGGCCTCCTCATGCTGGTCTGAGAGCAAAGGGACGACGAGCGCCTTCCCCCACCGCTGGGACCGGGCTAGATCCGGGCGATGGAAGCGGGGATCCACTCGCACGTCGTGAGAGATAACGGGGCTGCGGGAACGGACGGCTTCCCCGGCCAAGCTCTCCGCAATGGGGAGCGTCTCTCCGCGCGCACCGCTTCCCTTCGACGCCATAAGCACCAACATCTCATCCTCCAACGTCCAAATCGCACTGGCCCCGGTGTTCAATAGCGTACATGCTGACGAGACGAGATACTCCAGAACCTCCGCGAGGGATTTGACGAGCAACATCCGGGCGACTTCAAGGAGAACGTCCAGCAGCCGGGCCTCCTGGATGGCGATGACCGCCTGCGTTGCCAGCGACTGCAGCAAACGGCGGTCCTCATCATTGAAGGCGCCAATTGCCGGGCTCTCGAGATTGAGCACCCCCTCAAGCCGCCCGCCGGCGTCGATCAAGGGGACCGCAAGCTCCGATCGCATCCGTAGGTCGGCATCCAAAGGACGATAGATCCGAACCCAAGGCGCAGCCTCCAAATTGTGAATGCAGAGCGGCTGCCGGTGCACAGCTACCCACCCCATGACGCTGTTTGCATCCAGAGGCAGCGCGCCGACCTGGGGACGGCTTTGATCGCCGGCAATGGCCCGGGTCACCAACTGGGCAGACTCGGCATCCAGAAGACGGAAGATCCCGTAATGCGCGCCGGTGACATCCAACGCCATCTGCAAAATCGCTTCCAGCGTCTCGTCCAGGCCCAACCGGGAAGAGATGAGCAAACCCGCCCGCCGCAGCCGGCGAAGTGCCTCCTCGGCACGGTCGAGCTCCGCCCGGGTGGTGACGACCCGCCGCACGCGGTCGAGCGCTATCACAGCCTGATTGACGAAATTATTCAACAGGAGACGTTCAAACGGGGAGAATGACCCCTCAGGATGGCGCCGTACGTACAGAACCGCAAGGGGCGCATGCGCGACGATCATCGGGAAACAGGCTACCCCAACGTCCAAAGCGCGAGGCCGACCCTCGTCGTGGTCTTCATCTGAGAAGACGGGTATGCGCTGCTTGATCGCACGCATCCCCAACCCCGCCGGATGCTTGACGTCCTCCTGGATCCAGCGGTCGTCCTGACCTCTAGACACCCCGGATCCCACATCCAGACGGTCGACCTCAGGATCGTAGACAAATGCATAACCCACATAGTCCGAAACGTCAGGGGCTATCTCCGATCCCAGCTCATTCATACTCTGCACAATCAACCGCAGCGTATGTCGAAGGTTCTCATGAGCATGAGAGGTCAGCCGGTCGATCCTGGATTCGAGCCGGTTAAGAACCTCCAACGCCCGCAGTACCGCTGAATGCTCCATCCCAGGAGGCGCCGGCTCAGCCGCCTGAGAGGTCTGATCACATCGATTATCCCGACTCACCGTCATCGATCTCCATTCTGATACGGAACACGCATTGGAGAAACACTTCCCTGAAGCAAAAACCCGCCTATGCGCGATGAAAAGCGTTGACCTTTTCATCTTAGCACAAGCGGCAGGCTAAAAAAGTACGGGGATGGGCTGGCGCGAAAGCTTCGACCCCATAAACCGGCGGCACAGTGAACGCCAGCCAAACGTCACTGTGCCGCCGAAATCTACAGGATGATGAACCGTCCCATAGATCACCATCGGAACCCCGTCCCCCCTCCTCCTTCTGAGAGATGCCAGAGTATTACGGGGTTCCGTAAGGTGCAGCCTAAGGCTGAAAAGCTAAGCAACCTTCACATTATGAGCGTCTACTAAAGGTTAGCTGTCAAATAACTCCCGCAAAATCAAGCTGAAAGCGGTGTTGAAAGCATCCCAGGCGTCGAAGTTATTGAGCTTTCAGCCCTAAACCCGCTTTCAGCCTAACGCTATCCAAGGTATTGCATCGCTATCGCCTAGATATCGTAGTAGAGCGTGAACTCATAAGGATGGGGGCGCATGCGTACGGTATCCACCTCAGCTTCACGTTTGTAGCTGATGTAAGCCTCCAGGAGATCCGGGGTGAACACATCGCCTTTCAACAGGAACTCGTGATCCGCTTCCAATTCCTGTAACACGGCCTCCAGGGAACCGGGGACCTGTTCGATCTTGGCAGCCTCCTCGGGCGGCAGATCATACAGATCCTTGTCCATCGGATCACCCGGATCAATCTGATTCTGGACACCGTCCAAGCCGGCCATTAACAGCGCAGCAAAGCAGAGATACGGGTTGCATGACGGGTCGGGCGCCCGGAACTCAACACGCTTGGCCTTGGGACTGGCCGAATAGACCGGGATACGACAGACTGCGGAACGGTTGCGCTGCGAGTAGGCCAAGTTGACGGGTGCCTCGAATCCCGGCACCAGGCGGCGGTACGAGTTCGTGGTAGGCGCCACGATAGCCAAGAGAGCGGGGGCATGAGCGAGCAAGCCTCCGATGTAGTACCGCGCGACCTCCGAGAGCTGCGCGTACCCCGCCTCGTCGAAGAAGACGTTCGTCTCTCCATTCCAAAGGCTCTGGTGCACGTGCATCCCGCTGCCGTTATCCTGGAAGAGAGGCTTGGGCATAAATGTAGCCGTCAACCCGTTCTGCCGGGCCACGTTCTTCACAATGTACTTATAGGCCATCATACTGTCTGCCATCCGCACCAGCGTCGAATAGCGCAGATCGATCTCCGACTGCCCGGCGGTCGCAACCTCATGATGATGGACCTCAACCGGCACGCCGACCGACTCCAACGCCATCACGATCCGACTGCGGACGTCCTGATTGGTATCGGTAGGCGGAACGGGGAAGTAACCACGCTTCGGCGGAATCTGTCCTCCTTTGCCACCTTCCTGACCACTCGTCCACCATCCCTCCACGCTGTCGATATAATGATAGGCTGAGTTCGTAGTGCTGCCATATCGCACGCTGTTGAAGAGGAAGAATTCAGCCTCGGGGCCCCAGTAGCTGATATCAGCAATACCCGTCTGCTTAAGATAAGACTCAGCCTTCTGGGCCACATAGCGCGCATTGCGATTGTACGGCTGCCGAGTCACCGGGTCGTAAATATCGCAGATGATGACCAGCGTCGGTACATCAAAGATCGGGTCCTTGAACGCTGTATCCGGATCAGGGATCAGAATCATATCAGATTCGTGGATCTCCTGAAATGCGCGGATGGACGAGCCGTCGAACCCTATCCCCTCCTCGAAAAGATCCTCACTCAGCTCGCGCGCGGGCATCGTGAAATGATGCCACAGCCCCAATAGATCGGTGAAACGCAGGTCGACCATTTCGACCTCATGTCCCATCTCAATCACGTCACTTACGGTCTTCAACATCTTCATGCTCCTCCCCCTTGCATCTATGATTAACGCATCTCACATTACGCCTCCATGATAAGGGGCGAAAGGCGTCCCGTCTATGACCCATATGGGCCATTTTTGCCTGGAACCATTGACAAGCCCCGCCCCCTTTTTATAATGACACCTATAGGTCCGCACACAATTCCCGAACGATAGGGGCAACACTCACAGAGCTACCCAATCATGGCATGCTGGATACCCTGATTCATCCAGCGACACAGAAAGAGACCGGCACAGCGTGTGATCGCACCCAATCCAATGCACGGCAATATTTACCCGGAGGCGCGCGAGTTGCTTCTCGGCCATCTGAGTGCCGAGGAGATCCAGCAGTGGCTGGTCCCTTTGGGGGTTACCAACTGGCGGACGACGTACGAACGGTTACGCCGCTTGGCCGAGGTTGCAGGGGATCCCATTGAGATGGCAAACTTGCTCCCTTACCTCCTGGTTATGCTTGAGGATACGCCCGGTCCCGATCGCGTGCTCATCAGCCTGGAGAGATTCTTTCAAGGTGCGCAAGCCCCCACCGCCCTTCTCCACATCCTGTCCGACAATCTGCGTGGGTTGGAGATCCTGATCAAACTCTTCGCCGGCAGCCAATTCCTCACGGAGACGCTCCTACGCAATCCGGATTATCTGGACTTGCTGATCGATCCACAAGACCTGGCTCAGTCCAAAACCGTCGCCCAGCTCACCGCGGATCTCCGCGCGTTTGCGGACGCAGACGGGCGCGACCTCGCCCTCGATCGTCTCCGCCAATTTCAGCGCCGTGAGTTGCTCCGCATCGGCGTGTGCGATCTCCTGGACCTCCTCGACATGATCACCGTGACCGTTCAGTTATCCAATCTGGCCGATTGCCTCATCCAGGCATGCCTAACGCTGGCGGGAGCGCGGGTGCAGGCGTCCACGGACAGATTCGTCGTCCTGGCTATGGGTAAACTCGGGGGCCGAGAACTGAACTACAGCTCAGACATCGATCTGCTCTTCCTGGCGAAGGACCACGCAGTCCGTTATCAGAGACTCGGCGAGCTTTTGATCGAAGCCTTGAACAAAGTCACGGGGGAAGGGTTCCTGTATCGCGTCGATATGCGCCTGCGTCCCTGGGGTAGCGCGGGACCCTTGGTGACCTCGATCAACGGATACCTAACGTACCTCAATCAACACGCCCGCCTTTGGGAGAAGCAAGCACTGCTCAAAGCGCGCCCGATAGCCGGCAGTGCGAATCTGGGACGTACGTTTCTCAAACAGGTTGAGGAGAAACTCTTTCAGATCCAAACCGGAGAGGCAAAAGACGCAGTACGAGGGATGAAATCCCGCACCGAGGCCGCGCTGCAGACCCACGGCGGCGAATGGGGTGAGGTCAAGCTCGGACGAGGGTCCATCCGCGACGTGGAGTTCACCACCCAATTTCTACAGATGATGTACGGCGCGGAGGATCCCACCGTTCGTACGCCTACCACTCTGGACGCGTTACACCGTCTAAGTGATCGAGGGTATCTCGGGACCGAGTCCTATCGAATTCTCACAGAGGGCTACGTCTTTTTGCGCACCGTCGAGCACTATCTCCAGATGATGCACTACCAACAAACGCACAGGCTGCCTAAGGATCCCAAAGCTCTCCACCGGCTCGGACGCCGCCTGGGATTTGAGGGTGATCAAGCAGGCGACCAATTTGTCGATCGCTACGAACAGCACCGTACGGCCGTTCGGGAAGTTTATCTACACTACCTGGGAGAACAACCAATGGAAACGCAATCCGGGAACACCCAACCCTCAAGCGAGCTGAACGATGGGGAAGACAGCAGCTTGGAACATCGAGCCCGAATGGATGCTTCATATAGCACCATTTTCAGCGATGCTGAGATCCGCCAGCATGCCTTGCTGGCCTCCCAACTGGATCGGGAGCATCTCGTCGAGGTCACAGCGCACGCCCTGGCGTCCTCACGTTGGGAGGTGACGATCGTCGCTTATGACTACCCGGGCGAACTCTCCCTCATCTGTGGGCTGCTCTTCGCCTATGGCTTCTCCATCGAGAGCGGTCACGTCTTCACCTACGAACCGACCGGCGGGACGCCGGCCCCATCGTCTCGGACGCCTCAGCGGTCCCGGACCCAGCGTAAGATCGTGGACACCTTCATCGTGCGATCTGTGAACGAAGGGACAACGATGGCCCTATGGCATCACTATACGGAGGAACTGAGCGACCTCTTGAGAATGATGCAGGCAGGGAAGCATCGCGAAAGCCGGGGTGCGCTTGCCAAACGCGTCGCAGCCGCGATCCCATCGGCGGATGAAGCTGCCCCCCCGACCCTCTATCCGGTCGACATTGAGATCGACAACCAGCGTTCGGACGCCTACACCGTCCTGAGCATCAGCGCGCCGGATACGATAGGATTCCTCTACGAGATCACCAACGCCCTGGCCTATAATCACATCTACATCGCTCGCATGAGTGTGACCTCGACCGCTGACCGGGCCGAGGACACGCTCTACGTCACCGACGCCAAGGGGAACAAGATCACAGAAGACGAAACCCTCCGCAAGCTTCGGGCGGCGGTGGTCCTCATCAAGCACGTGACCCATCTTCTGCCCAAGACGCCGGATCCGGAAACGGCCCTCCTGCATTTTCGAGAGTTCATCGCGAAGTTCTTCCAACAACCGGATTGGCCTGACGAATTAGCCTCGCTGGAAAGCCCGGAGGTCCTCAATGCGTTAGCCCGCCTCCTGGGGGTCAGTGAGTTCCTTTGGGATGATTTCCTGCGGATGCAGTACGCCAATCTTTTCCCCGTCGTTCAGGATATGGACGCGCTCGACACAATGAAAACCCGACCTCAGTTGCAGGCTGAACTAGAAGCCGAGTTAGCGCAGGTCCACGAGGGACCCCAGATTCCCAGCAGCGCCCAGCCGTGGCACGAGACCCTGAATGCGTTTAAGGATCGTGAGATGTTCCGCATCGATATGCGCCATATTCTGGGACATACCGAGGAGTTCTGGGACTTCTCCCAGGAGCTGACCGCCCTGGCCGAGGTCGTCGTCAATGCGGCCTACCATCTCATTCACGAGGATCTGCGCCGCGTCTACGGCCACCCACACCTGGAGAACGGCGCGCTCAGCGATATGACCGTCTGTGCCCTGGGAAAATGCGGGGGGCGAGAGTTGGGGTTCGCCTCCGACATCGAGTTGATGTTTGTTTACAGCGGCAACGGTCGGACGAGCGGACCCGAGGTCATCACCACAGCCGAGTTTTACGAAAAGCTGGTTCAGCTTTTCCTCAACGCAATCCACGCCAAACGCGAGGGCATCTTCGAGATCGATCTCCGCCTGCGTCCGTATGGCAAGTCCGGAAGTATGGCCGTGGCGCTGGAGTCCTTCAAACGGTATTACGCCTCGGACGGCCCGGCATGGGCCTACGAGCGGCAAGCCCTGGTCAAGCTACGCTCGATTGCCGGTAACTTGGCGCTAGGCCACACCTTGGCCCAATTCCGGGATCAGTGCGTTTACGACGGGACCCCATTCGACGTGCAGGCGATGCGGGCGATGCGGGAGCGCCAAATACGGCATCTGGTCACCGGCGGCACCTTCAACGCCAAGTACAGTCCGGGCGGCCTGGTCGATGCTGAATACCTGGTGCAAGGACTCCAAATCACCTATGGCACCGAGGATCCAGCCGTACAGCACACGAATATCCGCTCAGCGATGCGGGCACTTTCCGAGCAGGGTTTTCTAGCCGAGGAGGATTACCGTCGTCTTCGCCAGGCTCACACCTTCTTGCGTTGGTTGATCGATGGACTGCGGATGGTGCGCGGCAATGCCAAGGACCTGACCGTGCCGCCGGTGGAGACCGAAGCGTTCGCGTTTCTGGCCCGGCGCCTTCGCTATGGAGATAACGTCGAAAAGCTCCACGACGATCTCATCGAGCACACAACAACCGTTCAGGCGCTCAATCAGAAGCTGCTGGACCGCTGATCGGGCCGGAGCCGCCAGATAGCGAGGCTCCTGAGGCACGCGGCAGTTGTCAAGATAGGATCTTCGAGTATACATAGAGAGAACCAGTCAAACCCCGCATCTCCACAGGAAAGGAACGTGTTGTGAGTATAAGGTACTATGAGGCGGCGGGTGGCGTCCTGCTCGACCCGCCCAAAGAGCAGGTACTCCTGCTCATCCGCCCATCGAGAGATGAGGTTCGACTTCCCAAGGGTCACATCGAGTCCGATGAATTCGCGCAGGAGACAGCCCTACGCGAGGTATCCGAGGAGGCTGGCTTCGATGACCTCGAGGTATTAAGCGACTTAGGCGAGCAACTTGTCGTCTTCCCCCTGGAGGGTGACACCGTCAAACGGACCGAGCATTACTACTTAATGCGAGCCCGCACGCTGCACCGACGCCCACGCCCCAAGCCAGATGCAGAACAATTTATTATTCTCTGGGTCTCCTGGCAGGAAGCACGCGAACACCTGACCTTTGAGGCCGAGCGGGAATGGCTTCGCCGGGCCCATCGAGCATTGGAGAATCTCTATGACCCAGAACAAGATGCAGACTAAAGCACTTCGTGTCCACAAAACACTTATCGAGTCGTACGGGGAACCTGAGAATTCCTCGGGCTCCGACCCGGTCGCCTCGCTCGTCAACACAATTCTGAGCCAGAATACCAACGACCGGAACCGGGACGTGGCTTATCGCCAACTGAGGGAGCGATATCCAACATGGGAGGCGGTGCGCGACGCCCCGACCGAGGACATCGTCGAGGCGATCCGCCCGGCAGGTCTGGGTCCGAGCAAAGGACCCCGCATCCAACAAGCCCTACAACGCATCACCGAGGAACAGGGGGAGATCACCCTTGATTTTCTGCGTGAGATGCCTTTGGAGGAAGCGCGAGCATGGCTTCTTGAGATCAAAGGCGTCGGCCCGAAGACAGCGGCGATTGTCCTGCTCTTTGCGCTCAACCGTCCGGCCTTTCCGGTCGATACGCACGTCCACAGGGTGACGAAGAGGTTAGGGTTGATTCCGGAAGGCGCGTCCCGCGAGCAAGCCCATGAAATTCTGGAGGGTATGCTGCCCCAGGAAATTTACTATCCGTTCCACCTCAACCTCATAAGGCATGGGCGCCGGATCTGCGAGGCCCGATCGCCCCAGTGCGAACGCTGCCCCTTACAGGCAGACTGCGATTACTATCAGCGCCAGCAGCGTGAGCATAGCTCTCAAAGTGAGGCAGCTTCATCATGAACTCATCCATGAAAAGACACTTCAAGCTGCTACCCTATCAGATGTTGGCGAAGCGTTGGCGGATCCCGGCCCTCCTGATCAGCGTGGCGGGGATCGTCTTGTGGTGGACCGGGCGCGGGTTAAGCCCAAGAGAGATTAGCGAACAGCCAATTCGCCCCCCTACCGGCCCGCTCGCCCTAATGATCGCCCTCGCCGGAGGATTGATCTTCCTTTACACGATTTTGGCAAAGCAGGCCAGCATCCGATGTGAATCCAATCGCCTCGTGGTCCGGGGACCGCTAATGGTGATCGCTTTCTCCTATGCGCGGGTCGTGCTCACCCGCCCCACGGAGTTCCGCAGCATCTTTCCCCCGGAGGAGGAGAAATCAGCCTGGGTTCGCATTTATTACAGCCTCTATGGCAAGACCGTACCGATCGTCGATCTCAAGGGCTATCCCTTGCCTAAGTGGTGGCTGCGGCTCTGGCTGCACCCCTATCTGCTCCACCCAAAAGAGACGGCGCTGGTGGTACCGGTAGACGATTGGATGGCTTTCACACGGACTATTGACTCGCTTCGGACCCATTGGCGCGAGAACAGGCGCCTTTCTTCATGAAATTAAGAGAAAATAGTGTCCATCCCATCCCAGTCGAAGACAAAATACGTTGAGATTACAAATATTTTCCACTTATCCACAGAGATATCCACAAGGCCTATCGCATATCTAGGGGGAGAGAAGAGACGCATCGGAACATTTAGTTATAAAGTAAATTGCTATCCACAGGCTATATAGCAAAATTAAAGTTTATCGCTTTTTAAGATAAATGGGGCGGGAAGCGTTGTCGGGGCCGGGGATTTTTGGTAGAATAAAAGCGGTGGTGCGGAAGGAACTCCTCATGCACCTTGATGATTCCCAAGGTCGAGACCGCAACCACCCCATAAATGCGATTATTTTCGAGAAACGAGCGTTTTGCGCTACGGTTAGTCAAGAGGTGCTGAATGGAACAAATTAAGGTACAAAGAACTTGGCAATCAGCTTTGGGTGAACTCCAACTCAAAATGGCTCACTCCACGTTCGATACCTGGCTGAAAGATACTCAATGCCTGGGACGAGAAAACGGCGATACGCTGCTGATCGGGGTCAAAAATGGATATGCGGTGGAATGGTTGGAGAATCGGCTCCACCCTTTAATTCAGAAGACCCTGACCCGCATCGCCGGTGAAGATCTCGACGTCCGCTTTGTCGTCTGGGATAACAAGCCTTGGGACGAAGATGAGCAACAAGAAAACGCACCCGTTCTGTTCCGAGAAACTGAGGAGCCAATGTCTGAAAGGTCCATGTCTGAGAGGGCCACGTCTGAAGAGCCTGCGCGCGATCCAGGATTAAATGATGACTACGTCTTTGAGAATTTCGTGGTGGGTTCCAGCAATCAACTCGCTCACGCCGCGTCTCAAGCGGTCGCCGAATCGCCGGCTCAGGCCTATAATCCTCTCTTTATCCACGGCGGCGTCGGCCTCGGGAAGACCCACCTTTTGCACGCCATTGGTCAAACGTGTTATAAGAAGGATATGCAAGTCCTCTACATAACCTCGGAGACCTTTACCAACGGCCTTATCGAATCCATTCGCACACACACCACCGAGCAATTCCGGGAGAAGTACCGCACCGCCGACGTCCTCCTCGTCGATGATATTCAATTCATCGCGGGCAAGGAGAGCACCCAGGAGGAATTCTTCCATACCTTCAATGCCCTGCGCGATAACGGACGCCAGATCGTACTCAGCAGTGACCGCGTACCGAAAGCGATGGTCACCCTGGAGGAGCGGCTGCGCTCCCGATTCGAGTGGGGATTGATCGTGGACATCCAACCCCCGGACTACGAGACGCGGATGGCAATTCTGCAAGCCAAAGCTGCACGGATCGGCGTTGAGGTCCCCAATGATCTCCTAAGCTATATTGCCACCCACATCGACAGTAACATCCGAGAGTTAGAGGGCGTGCTAAATCGCATTCTGGCGATGGCCCGGCTGACCAATATGCCCCTGGACAAAAATGTCGCCCAGAAAGCCATTACCCAGTTGATGCCCGACAAACCCGAAGTATCCACCCACGATATCATCCATACGGTCGCCGAGTTCTATAACCTGACCGAGGACGAGCTCCGGGGCTCCCGGCGCACCCGGCGGATCGCCCGTCCCCGCCAGGTCGTGATGTTCCTGCTGCGCGAGGAGACGGAAGCTTCGCTTCCTCAGATCGGCGAAGAACTGGGGGGGCGCGATCACACGACGGTCTTATACGGGTGTGACCGTATCCGGGAGCTGATGGACGAGGACGACCAGTTCAAACGCGAAGTTATGGAGGTCAAAGGCCAGCTCTACGGTCAAAATTGAACCCTCGATATTTATAAGCTCTGCTCTCCTAGCACAGCACGGATCCCTTACCGGTATTCGTGCTGTTTTTGTGTCTGTGGATTCCAATGATTGAGGAACCTGGATGGCACGTAGGTAGGTTAAGCAACAGAACATGGTAGAATGGTGTGCGAGCGTTGAACCCAAAAAAGGCGGCCTATGATCATTCTGCTTGCATCACTACCTTTACTCGCAATCCTCGTCCTTATGCTCGTGTTTCGTTGGAGCGGAGCGCAGGCCGGCGCCGTCGGCTGGCTCGCAGCCCTCATCGTGGCAGCCCTTGTCTTTGGCGCCGGATCCCAGGCGCTCTTCTGGGCGCAAGTGCGCGGCGTATTCCGCGCCGTGTACGTGCTCTATATTATCTGGGGTGCTCTCCTCTTTTTCCGCGTCACCGAGGCGGACGGCACGCTGGAGGCGATGAGTGCCTCTCTCCGTCAGTTGAGCCCCGGAAAGACACTTCAGGTCCTACTTCTGGCCTGGGGATTTGCATCCTTCCTCCAGGGTGTCGGTGGCTTTGGCGTCCCCGTGGCCGTTGTCGCTCCGATCCTGGTCTCCATGGGTTTCAGTCCGCTGAAAGCAGTCGTGATGCCCTCATTGGGTCACGCCTGGGCGATCTCCTTTGGCTCCCTGGGTGCCTCATACGAGGCACTGACCTCCGCCACCGGACTGCCGGGCCACGAAATCGCCCCCTGGATGGCGGTCACCCTCGGTTTGGTCTGTTTTGTAGTCGGAGGGATGCTGCTCATGATCGCAGCTGGACGGGAGGAATCCAGACGCGGCCGGCGGATGCGCAGGGAGCTGGGGCCGATGCTCACGATGGCTACGGCGATGGCCGTCATCCAATACATCGCGGCCAACAACGGACTTCCTAACATCGCGGCGATGTTGGGAAGCCTGGCGGGCCTGATCGTCGGCGCGATCTGGGCCCTTGCCCGAAGACGTGAAAGGGAGGAACGCGCACCCATCTCCCTTCAAGAGACGCTCTCGCGGATGGTACCCTACCTTCTTCTGATCGTCATCATCCTGGCCGTCAATCTTATCACCCCGCTCCAACGCGCGCTCAATCAAGTGGTCCTTCAGGTCGAAGTGCCGACCCTGACGCTTGCAGATGGCAGGCAGATACCGCCCGGGACGACCAAAGGTATCTCCATTTTCGGACATCCCGGCGCCCAACTTATTCTCACCGGCGTGCTCACCCTGATCATCGCGAAAGCCCGGGGCAATCTGCCGCCGGGGAGTGGCGAACAGATCCGTAAGGGCGTCTTAAGCAGCGGCATCAAATCCACGCTTGGGATCCTGGCGATGATGACGATGGCGACTACGATGCAAATGGCCGGGATGGTCGAGCTGCTCTCTGAGCGTATGGCCACCGTGGCCGGCCAGTTCTTCCCGCTCATCTCCCCCTTCATCGGTGCGCTGGGCGCCTTTATGACCGGCAGCAACACCAATTCGAACGTCTTGCTCGGAGCCTTCCAACAGAACGTCGCCCAGGCGTTGTCACTGACCGTGCCCCTCATCCTTGCGATTCATAACGCCGGCGCCGCCGTTGGATCGGTCTTCGCGCCGGCCAAGATCATCGTAGGGTGCAGCACCGTCGGATTGAGCGGCGGGGAAGGGGCCGCATTACGCCGCGCCGGCAGCTACGGCTTGATCATTATCACCCTCCTCGCCTTGGTAGGCATGATCGCATCGCAATTTGTGTTATAAGCAACTTCAAACAAACGACGGACGGATCGAATAATGCAGACAGTGTGTTTTTCAATAAAGAACTTGCAGCGTCCCAGATCATAGGTATAATGAGGATGGAGAAAGTCTAGGTGGAAAGTGAGTCTGAGATGACGCCTCGCCGTATTCTGATCGCCGATGATGACGTTGACGCCTTGCGTCTCGTAGGTCTGATGTTGGAACGCAAGGGATATCAGATTCTGGCTGCCGCGTCCGGACAACAAGCACTACAAAAAGCCATCGAAGCAAATCCAGACATCATCATCCTCGACGTGATGATGCCGGATATGGATGGATATCAAGTAGCGGCTCAACTCCGGAAGCATCCGGCCACAGAGTACATTCCAATCCTGATGTTCACGGCCAAAGCCGCGGTCAATGACAAAATCGCCGGCTTTCAAGCCGGCGCCGATGATTATCTGACCAAGCCGGTACACCCTCGAGAGCTTATCACGCGCATCGAGGCGCTCCTGCAGCGAAGGAATACGTCGAGCAACACAGAAGCACACAAACAAGGACACATTGTAGCCTTTTTACCGACCAAAGGCGGCCTCGGTACCACCACCTTGACTGTCAACACCGCGGTCGAGATCAAGAATATGCACAAGGATAAAAAGGTCGCCCTGGTCGAGCTTCAGGAGGGCAGCGGGACCATAGGATTACAGCTGGGCCTAGATGGGGAAGCCGGCCTCCCCCAACTACTTGCCGAACCCCTCACCTACCTGACCCGTAACACGCTCCACGAACAGATGGCCAAGCACAGCACCGGCCTTCAGGTTTTAACGAGCAACACCGACCCCATAGGCACCGGACCTCCTCTATCCGAAGGGTTCACGCGGACGCTACTACGCTTTCTCAGCACGGAAAACGATTACCTCATCCTGGACCTCCCTGCCCGAATCGATGCTCCTTATGCGGAAGCCCTTAAGATGGCAGGGACCATTGTCTTGAGCGTGGATCCTAACCCCATCGGGATGGAATTGGCGCAACGGATGCTGGCATCCCTGGATGAGTTAGGAATAAGAAGCCATCGGGTGAAATTGGTGCTTATCCACCGCGTACCCTCATCCGGGGCGTTAAGCCGCACCATGATCGAACAGACACTCCACCGTGAGATGATCGGAGGGATTCCCCCGGCATCCGATCTGGCGTACCAAAGCGCTCGCAGCGGTAAGCCTATGGTCCAAATTCAGCCCCGTGGGCTGGTCGCCCAACAGGTTCGTCGGGTCGTCCAATCGATTGTAGAAGCGTAAATTTATAGGAGCGTAAGACGTAGCATCCCACCCGGGTTCAAGCTTCATGACATTTTGTTTGAGCCTTTACAAAACCACAAACTATGGTATGATATTGTCTCCTGAGAGCGGAAATAAGCTCCCGGGTTTCTTTTTATGTTGGCTGGGGCCCCCTTGATCAAGGGAGCCCTTAACTTAATATATAGATGATGCTTAAAGGAGATGGAGGATGATCACACGGTCAGTGGTTTATCTGACCCGGGAAGGGTATGAATCATTAGAGAAAGAATTAGCATACCTCAAAACGGTGCGGCGGCAGGAGGTCGCAGACCGACTTCACAACGCACTGGGAGAGGGTGAGCTGATCGAGAACGCCGAGCTGGAAGAGGCTCGTCGCGAACAATCCTTCCTCGAGGGTCGAATCCTGGAAATATCCGAAAAACTGAGAAAAGCGAAGATCATCGCCAAGGACATACAGGGAACCGATCACGTAGGTCTAGGTGACACCGTAACCGTTCGCGAAGAAGGTCAGAAAGCGACGGAACAATATATGATGGTGGGCTCCGAAGAGGCCGATCCCAGCAAGGGCAAGATCTCTAACGAGTCGCCGCTTGGCAGCGCCATGATCGGTAAACATGTCGGCGAGAAAGCGATCGTCACGGCCCCCGATGGAGATCTGGTCTTTGAAATCGTAGCGATTGAGTGAAGTGCCCCTGTCATAGCCCAGATTATGTAGCATTCATTGCAGGACGAACCCCACCAAGCTATCGTTGAGATTACAGCGCACGCCCCTGGGTCAACATCAAGCTTTTCTCCTCAGGACAGATGCAATCTCACCACCGTCCGGATCGGATCGATCCTTCCCGTTCCCCTATCGTAGCCTTGCCTGCCTTTTTTGCTTTTCTACGATCCCGCGACCTGTATAATACAGACCTGGGCACGCGAGGCAGGCCCTTGGACCCGCACACAAAGCATACACCGAGATGGAGTTCGGACGAGGAGTCATACTATGGATTTGAACGAGCTCGAACAACAACGCGTCGACAAACTCAACCAGTTGGAGGAGGCCGGCATCTCGCCCTATCCCCCTCGATCCTATCGCACCCATACCACACACGATGCCATTGCAGCCTACGAGGAAGCCGAGGAGACCGAGGCCGAACCGCCGGAGGTTACGGTGAGCGGTCGGGTCGTCAGCAACCGGGTGATGGGCCGTATCTCCTTCGCTCACATCGAGGATGCCAGCGGTAGGGTCCAGCTTTTCATCCTCCGCGACGAGTTGGGCCAGGAGGCCTACACACGATTCAAACAGACGGTCGACCTCGGGGATTTTGTGGAAGTAACAGGCCCGATGATGCGCACGCGAACCGGCGAGATCAGCGTGCGCACCCAAACGCTGAGGATGTTAGCCAAGGCGGTCACCCCACTTCCGATCCCGAAGGAGTACGAGGATGACGAAGGCCAGCTCAAGCGCTTCAGCGCGTTCTCCGACGTGGAAGAGCGCTATCGACAGCGTTACGCAGATCTCGCGGTCAATCCTGAAACCCGGGAGATCTTCCTCATCCGCTCACGGATGATCCAGGCCCTGCGCCGGTGGTTGGACGACCACGGCTTCCTGGAGGTAGAGACGCCCATCCTCCAGCCCATCTATGGGGGCGCAGCCGCGCGACCGTTCACGACGCACCACAATCAACTCAAGCAGGATCTCTACCTTCGGATATCGTTCGAGCTTTATCTCAAGCGTCTCCTGGTCGGAATGTTCGAACGGGTCTACGAAATTGGCCGCGATTTCCGCAATGAGGGGGTCTCCTATAAGCACAACCCCGAGTTCACGCAGCTGGAATTCTACGCTGCGTATACCGATCTCTACGGGGTGATGGAGATGGTCGAGTCATTGATCAGTGCGACCGCAGAAAGCGTCCTGGGGAGGACCACGATTACCTACGACGGGCGGGAGATCGAGTTAACGCCGCCATGGCGCCGCGTGCCTCTGCAAGCTCTGATCCAGGGGGAGACGGGCATCGATTACACCGCCTATGACGACGCCGATACGCTGCGGGACGCGATGCGAAGCCGAGGGTATCACGCGGCCTCAGACGCAAGCTGGGGCCATCTGGTAGACTCCCTGCTCTCCGAAGTCGAGCCCACGCTGATTCAGCCGACGTTCGTCCACGATTATCCCATCCAGATCTCTCCATTGGCCAAGCAAAAGCCCGAGGATCCCACCCACGTCGAGCGTTTCGAGGTCTTCGTGGGGGGCCTGGAGATGGGGAACGCGTTTACCGAATTGAACGATCCGTTCGAACAAGAACGTCGATTTATCCAGCAGGGACGGGCTTACGAGGAGGGCGACGAGGAAGCGCAGCCGATGGACGAGGATTATCTGCGCGCGATGAAATACGGGATGCCGCCAAACGGGGGATTTGGATTGGGCATTGACCGCCTAGCGATGCTCCTCACCGACAAGCACTCCATCCGTGAGGTCCTGCTCTACCCGCACCTGCGAATGCGCGATTCGTGAACATGGGCTGCTCCTGAACCCGGTATTCAACGACCGCGAGCTAAGAATAGCTCGCGGTCGACGTTGGGAAGGCTAGAAAACCCAAGGGGCCGAACGCCCCTCACCGAACTGCCTATCGCTCTCCCAGGACCTCAGCATCGAGCCGCTGGAAAAACCCCACCATGAATCGGTGCCGATCCTCCGCGATCGCCCGCCCGGCCTCCGTATAAAGACGTTCCTTGATCCGTGATAGCTTGACCACGAACTCGTGGACGGCGGTGTGCTCGACCGGATCATCGCCCTCTCTCTGCCAGCGCGTCACTTCAACCGCATCTCGCGGGGCCCATAGCGGCTGGTGATGGACGCCGCTGTAGGCAAAGACGCGGGCGATGCCGATAGCCCCGATGGCGTCCAGCTTGTCAGCATCGAAGAGAACCTTCGCCTCCACGGACGCCGGCTCAGGTCCGGATCGGAAACGATGCGCAGCAATAGCGTGCGTCACCGCCTGGATACGGTCTTCAGGCTCCCCCCGCGCCTCCAGAAGCGCCCGAGTCCGCGCCGCAGCCTCGGCAGCGTGATCCAGATCCTGCGACTCGGCCTCAAGGCGTCCCCAGTCGTGGAGCAATGCGGCCGGCCTTAGCACCGTCCAATCCGCGCCCTCCGCGCTCCCGATACGCTCGACCAACCTGAGAACCCGCAGGATGTGATCGAAGTCATGAACACGATCTGCATCCCCATAGAAAGCACGCGCTTCCTCGACCGTCAGTTCCATAGCCCTCCTCACCACAAACGAAAACACGAGCCTTTCGGCTCGTGCCGATCCCTAATCCGAGAACGTCAGAAAAAAAGACACAGGACGTCTAGGGAAGATAGATCAAGGGGTTGGTCGGATACCCGTTGAAACGGACCTCAAAATGCAGGTGCGGGCCGGTCGAGTTGCCGGTGCTGCCCATCGCACCAATGACCTCCCCTCGTTCGACCGTCTGCCCTTCCTGCGCAAAGATGTTGCTCAAATGCGCATAGTACGTCTGGTAGCCGTTCTGGTGATCCACAACCAACAGGTAACCATATCCCACATCCGTCCATCCCGCAAACGCGATATAGCCCCCATCCGCAGCTCGAATTGCGGACCCGACCGAGGCGCCGATATCCACCGCCCGATGCCCATACCAGTAACCCTGCGTCAGCGCCCCCCAGGATGGCCAGGAGAAAGCGCCGGTCGCCTCTGCATCCGTGGGAACAGGCCCCTGATACTCGGTCACCTTTTGGGGTTCGTAGGGCTTGGTGCCCCCCGGAATAATCACGTGCTGACCTTCCGAAAGGCTTGCCCCATCCACAAAGGGGTTGAAGGGACACTCAACGATACGCTTGATATCTACCTTGTAGTCTTCCGCAAGACTGTGAAGCGTATCACTCATCGTAACCGTGTGGTAGATCCCATCCACAGGGAGAATCGTCAGCACCTGCCCGACTTTCAAAAGGTCCGGCATCTTCTCCATCTCCGGATTGGACCACATCAAAGTGGTCGGTTGAAGATCAAATTGCGCCGCGATACTCTCCGCCGTGTCACCCGGTTGAACCGTATAGGTCACGATCTCCAGACGAGGGCGCTCAGGAACGGCTGTATGCCAATCCGCACGGCGCACAATGCGCGCTTTGGACGCATCTGTCCGATACGATCGCTCGTCGATGATCAGAGATGTGGACGCGGCATCGACATTCCTGGCCAAACCATGCAGCAGCGTCTCATCTGCGACCTGAGCGATAGAGTGCAGGGACTGCAATTTCAGTTTGCTCCCCACGACGAGGACGAAGACGGTGAGAAGGAGCGCTATATGAGAGGCCACCCGCCCTAATACGGGCCGCTGCGCCTCTCGATCATGCCGCCATCGCCAATACCATGCCACCCCACGCGCGAGGGCACGTATAATTTGCGGACTTCGTCTATGAGAGGAATTTTGCGTCATAAATTAGCATTCTCTATCCCGGAAAGCCAATTCAAGAACATAACCCCCAGGGAGGTTACTGTGGCAACAACACGTCAGACGTTCAAACGCTAAGGCGCCGTTCTCTACGGCTCATAGAGCGCCGGGTTTTGAGGCACACCGTTCATACGAATCTCATAATGCAGGTGCGGTCCAGTGGAATATCCCGTCGTCCCGCAATATCCAAGGATCTGTCCTTGTACGACCGGCTCGCCGCATCCCACCGCGAAGGAATCGAAGTGACCATAATAGGTCTGATACCCATTGCCATGACTGACACGAACCAGATTCCCATAGCCACCACCCCATCCGGCGAACACCACCACACCCGCATCGGAGGCAACGATAGGATCACCTAAACGACAACGATAATCCAATCCAATGTGACCGGGGTTCCGAGCATCGTGGAAGACCCACCCAGAGACCTCATACGAACCGGTCGGCAGGATAAAGTATCCATTCGCACCAGGGCCGGCGACCGCAGTATCGCCACAATATCCCCAGCTCGTCGACGCGACGCCCACCGCCGGTTGTGAGGGTGGAGGTGGCGGGGGTTCCCAATCGAAGTCCTCGCCAATGCCCCCGGGGACCACAAGCATCGTCCCCTCACGAAGCGATTGTCCAGGCTCGACGTCATTCCAGACATTCACGAGATCTGCCAGCGCAACTTCGTAATCAACGGCGATACTCTGCAGGCTCTCGTCAGCCATTACCGTGTGATACGCACCATCGACCGGCGGAATCTGCAGGGTCAGGCCCGGGGACAGCAGCCACGGGGCACCTTGCAATGCCTCTTTGTTGGACCATACGATCGTCGAGGGCGCCAATTCGAATCTCTCTGCGATCAGGAAGACGTTGTCCCCGGACTGTACCGTATACGTGATAACCTCGAGACGCACTCGTTCCGGAATATTCGTCTGGGGCACGGCCTGGCGCACAACCCCCTGAGGGCGGGGAGGCACATAGGCGGACTGTTGGCTCTGGGTGAGGGTCGGGGTGGCCAAAGGCTCAGCATCGGCCGCCGCCCCCTCAAACACGGACATGGTCTCCAGAGCCTCTGAGGATTGGGCAATACCAATAGGAGACAGTGCAACGCGGCCAAAGAGACCGACCAGAAGGGCTAAAACGAAAATCGCTAAATGGGCGCTATACCGACCAATAACAGCAGCAATCGTGTGTCGATCTTGACCCCATCGCCACACAACCGCTGCTACCCGCCCAATGATGTGTCCAACACTATGCACGCCCTTCATCAAAGGGGCTGCAAAACTCGGCTCGACAGAACTCTTTTCATTTTTGTTATTGTTCATAGGCTTTTGTGCTTCGTGTGACAGGTTACCCGGACTGAACACCGATGCTCCCATCAACCACGAAAACTGCCACAACCGTTATTATAGCACAGAGTCGGATCAGATACAACTCCACGAAAAACGCCATGTCCCAGGCCTTAACGCCTTGAGAGGCTCAAACTCGCTTGACAATGAGCCTGGCTATGAGACAATAACCGTATCCATAGCATATAGCTCCGGCGGATCGTCGGGAGAACGTTGTCTTGGTTTGGGATGAGAGCCAGTTTTATCACGACCACAAATGGAGGTAGCCGATATGGTAGAATTAGCGCACTTGGATGAAAATAACTTCGATGATACGGTTGCAGAGCACGAACTTCCACTTCTGGTGGACTTCTACGCCTCGTGGTGCCCCCCGTGTCGGCGACTTGGCCCTGTGCTCGAAGAGCTGGCGGAGGAACTGGAAGGACGCCTGACCATTATGAAGGTCGACGTTCAGGACTCTCAAGCCCTTGCCTCGCGCTTAGGCGTGATGAATATTCCAACGATGATTATCTACAAAGATGGAGACGAGGTTGATCGTCTGGTAGGAGGGAAAGCGAAGAAGGCGCTCTTACGCGAGTTGGAGCCCCATCTAGCCTCAGTAAGTTAACCTTGACATTTCCATGTTTGATGGAGGCTTTGAAGCGCCGGCACCTTGCAAAGGCCGTCCCCGAGGATGGGGACTCGAAGCATTTTTAAAGGACTGAGCTTAGGCATAGACAGCCCTTGGACTTCTCGGCCCCCCATCTACGCAATGCAGTGGGGGGCTGTGCGCTTGATCACGCTCAGGCCTCACGCCACAGGCGCCGAATGGCTTCCGGCGGTATGTCGTCAATAGAAGTATTCCTCCGGCGAGCCTCAGCTTCCAGCACCCGGAAACGTTGGGCGAACTGTAACGAGGCCTCACGCAGAGCACTCTCCGGATCCAGACCGGAATCTTGGGCCAGTTTCACCAGAGCCAGTAAATCTTGTCCTAACTGCTCGCGATCCAGCTCCCCACCCTGGGCCTCTCGCAGACAGTCGACAAGCGACTCCACGGCCCCCTCCGCAACCATGGTCAGGTCAAATCCCAATCGCCCAGCGCGATCGAGATAGGCATCAGCTTGCGCAAGAGCGGGCAGCGCTTCCGGCACACCGTCCAGCAGGGATCGATCCTCCTCCCCACGCCCCTCACGTTCCTGACGTTTGATCGTCTCCCAGTTCGTGATGACCTCCCCCACGTTCGCCACCTCGGTCTTCCCCCAGACGTGAGGATGGCGGCGCTTGAGTTTCGCATTGATGCCGGCAATCACGTCGGACATCCGGAACTCCCCCATCTCCACCGCGATCTGCGCGTGAAGGACGATCTGAAGGAGGAGATCACCCAGTTCCTCTCGGAGTGCCTCAGGATCCTCCGCATCGATCACCGACAGGACCTCGTAGCTCTCTTCCAGAAGATTGGTGCGCAGGCTCTTATGCGTCTGCTCCCTATCCCATGGACAGCCGTCGGGCGCGCGCAATTTCGCGACCGTCTGCTGGAAACCCTCAAAGCTGCCGGACTCGGAAAGGGGTGCGACGTAGAGGGACGTCAGGGGCGATACGGGCTGTCGATCGATCTGATAGAGAGGCAGGGAATCCACGCGCTCCCGTTCGGTTCCTGCCGCATCAATCAGCGCGGTCGGGTGCTCGTCCCCATACTGGTTCATTAACACCAATTTCAGCGCCGAAGCGACCTGACGATTGTAGACCTGACCGATCAGAGCCGGGAAATCCGGATTGAGGGGTGGATGATTAAGGGAGATGAGATCGAGTGCGTCAAAGATCTGCAGACCATCCAGGGCATCCAGGGCCAGCGCCGCCAACGTCGGCTCGACAAAGCTTAGGCCACCAACCACACGCACGGCCATTGAGTCCGAATCTGCGGCCTCCAGAATCCGAACGACCGTCGCTTCACCGACCAAAGGGTGCCCAGGCACCCCATAGATCACACCTTGCTCACGCGCCCCCAGGCTCAAGACCCGCTCAACGATCGTCTCGTAAACCTCGGCAAAGGACTCCGCGTGCTCATAAACTTCATCGAACGCGTGAACGTCCAAACCCTGAGGGAACCCAGCAACCACCGGATGATGGTACGTGCGCAGCCATATTTCATCGGCGTCCTCGAGGATCCGCCACGCTTCCAGTGTAAGATCGTGAGGAGCCCCGGGGCCTAATCCCAGGACAGTCAGCTGTCCCATAACACCGCCTCCCAATCGCATCGGCCTAACCAAAGCCACCCAGCATCGACAAAGTAAACAGGTAGGCAACGTTTTGCCTACCTGTACGATATGATAAAATGCCCAAACGTACGCCGCTTAGGACTGAAAGCCGAACACCTTCCGCATTGTAAACCTCGGGTAAACCCGTCTTCAGCTTGACTTTGCCGAAGGTATGGAGTCGCTAAGCTTTAGCGCTTCGTGTACTGAGGCGCCTTACGGGCCCGCTTGAGACCTGGCTTTTTCCGCTCTTTCATACGTGAATCCCGGGTGAGCATCCCCTTCTGACTCAATACCGGGCGGTACTCCGGGTTCACCTTAAGCAGAGCTCGCGACATTCCCATCAGAATAGCCTCCGACTGCCCGGTGATGCCGCCACCCTTGACCAAAACCGTCACGTTGAACTGTCCCTCGGTTTCGGTCAGTTCCAAGGGGGCCTTCACGTTCAGTCGATCAAACTCACGACCAAAGTACTCATCGTAGACCTTACCGTTAACCACAATCCGCCCTTCGCCTTCCGGATGCAACCGAACACGGGCAGTCGCGGTTTTACGACGTCCTAATCCCTCATAGTACATTCAACACACTCCTTAAAGCTCTAACGGTTCCGGTTGCTGTGCTTCGTGTGGGTGCTGAGATCCATCATAGATCTTCAGTTTCTTAAGCTGCTTACGGCCCAGAGTCCCCTTGGGGAGCATACCCTTGACCGCCGACCGGATCACGCGATCCGGATGCAGCTCCAACTGCCGCCGCAGCGTCACGCTGTGGAGACCGCTGGGATAGCCCGAGACGCGATAATATTTCTTCTGATCGAGCTTGCGTCCCGTCACCTTAATATCCCCAGCATTCAAAACGATAACAAAATCACCAACGTCCTCGTGAGGGGTAAACTGGGGCTTATGCTTGCCGCGCAACACACGGGCAATCTTCGAAGCCAAGCGACCCAAGGTCTTACCCGTGGCATCCACCACATACCACTTACGCTCAACCTCACCGGGTTTCGCGACATATGTCTTCTGTATTCTTATCTGTTTCACCTTCTCCAAACTCCCTATTGTAAAATGAGCGCTAGCTTCACGTAAATTCGAATCCCATAATCCGCATTAGGTTCTGTCACTAAGCGAATGCCCTAACCGTACGTAACAGCCTTCAGGCAGAGCCCATGCGCAGCAACCGCTGGACCAGCGCAGGCACGATCCCGCTGCTTCAACATCGTCGCGAATGTATCCGGGGTTAGGGCTCCATACCCCACGCGGAGCAGAGTTCCCACCGTCATCCGAACCATCCGGTACAAAAACGCATTTGCTTCGATATCAAAGAACAGCCACGGATCTTCAAACGACCAAGCTGCTCGAAAGACATCCCTGACCGCGTTGTTGCCCTGTGGCGGCGAACCCAAGGCCCAGAAATCGTGACGACCTATCATATGGTGCGCTGCCGTCTGCATCGCACGCAGATCAAGTGCGCGGGTGACGTGCAAACTATAGCGTGCAGAGAAAGGACTCCGCACGGCCGCCCAATACACTGTGTAGCGGTAGTAACGCCTGACCGCGTCAAAGCGTGGATGAAACGCTGAATCTGCCTGTTCAAGTGCACGAACTGCAATCTGTTCTGGAAGCACAGCGTTCATGCCCCGTTGAAGGTCTGAGAGGGAATGTCTCCATTCCGTATCGAAAGCGATCACCTGCCCCTCAGCGTGCACGCCGGCGTCCGTACGACCAGAAGCCAACACCCGGGTTTTACAACCGGTCAGGCGGACTAATCCGTGCTCAAGCTCTTCCTGGATTGTGGGTGCGTTTTTCTGTATCTGAAACCCACTATATCCGGTGCCATCATAAGCGATAATGGCCTTAACTCGCACACACTTCCATTCCGTCTCCCGAGTCGGGCTACACGCTTACAACAACGCTAGGCTTCCTCGACCAACTCCAACACGACCATATCGGCAGCATCGCCCTTGCGCATACCCAACTTCAGAACCCGCGTATATCCACCCGGGCGATCCACATAACGCGGCGCGATCTCGTTGAAAAGCTTCTGGACGATCGACGGATCGCTCATCCGGGCCGCGGCTAAGCGTCGGGCGTGAACCTCTGAGGAGGGATTCTCCTCGGCTTTGGCCAACCCGCGCTTTGCCAACGTAATCAACTTCTCCGCCTGCCGACGAACCATTTTTGCTTTCGCGCGGGTCGTCCGAATCTGCTCATGACGAAACAGATCCGTCACCATATTCCGTCGCAGCGCAACTCTATGTGCCGTATCACGGTTTAACTTCTTACCAGCGACTCGATGTCGCATGCCTCAACCTCCTGATTTCGAGTCCGATCCCCATAGGATGTCCCACCGATGCGGTGGATACCGTCACCGCCGGACACCCCTAGGCTTGCCCATACTTTCTACGCTTCTTCTTCCTCAACGTCTTCGGGGGACCAGAACTCTTTTTCCTCCAACTGGCCTAAAAGCTCGGCCAAAGATTTCTCTCCGAAGTTGCGAATGGCCAACAGGGCATCCTCGCCCCGCGCCAACATCTCCAAGATCTCACCGACGTTGGAGATTCCCGTCCGCTTCAATGCATTATACACACGGACGCCCAACTCTAAGTCCTCAATCGGCGTCGCATAAGCGGCGTGCGGAATCGCTTCCTCTTCCTCTTCTTCCTCGGCCTCAATCTCTTCTTCCATCTCGGCGCCCGCAACCAGACGTAGATGTTTCACGAGGATGCGCGCAGCCTCTTTAAGGGCGTCCAACGGCTGAACACGCCCATCGCTCCAAACCTCCATCGTCAAACGATCGTAGTTGGTCAACTGACCCACACGGGCCGGTTCCATCTCATAATTCACCCGACGAATAGGGCTGAAAATAGCATCGACCGGCAGCACACCAATCGGCATGCGTTCACGATTCTCGGCCGGGACGTAGCCACGGCCCTTCTCAACCGTAAACTCAAAGTCCAAATGCGTATCTTCCGAATCGACAGTAAACAAGTACAGGTCAGGATTCAAAATCTCGATCTCGGGAGGAGCAATGATGTCACCGGCGGTGACCACACCCTCACCCTCAACCCGAAGGGTCATATACTGCGGCCCCTCACCTTCCATCGTAAGCCGTACCTGCTTCAGACGCAGCATCAACTGAATGACATCCTCACGAACCCCCGGAATGCTGGTGAACTCATGGGGAATGTCCGTGATCCGTACGGCACTGATGGCGGCGCCCTCCAGCGAGGAGAGCATCACGCGGCGCAAGGAATTGCCCAGCGTGACCCCATACCCACCCTCTAAGGGGCCGATAATATATCGGCCGTACTGTTCCGTATTTACATCGACTTCTACCTTGGGCAGAACTGGCGCTGCTAACACTTTGCCTCCTGTCTGCTTAGCGAGAGTAGAACTCAACGATCAACTGCTCATCCACCGGAACATCAATCTCCTGGCGATTAGGCAAGTTTAGAATCCTTCCACTCAAAGACTCTTCATTCAAGCTCAGCCATGAGGGAACGTCCCGCTTTCCCAAAAGCTCCTTACGATTTCGGAAATAGGTGCGGCGCATGCTCTCTGGTCTGACACCCACGACATCATCCACCCGCACCAAATGAGAAGGTACGCGCGTCCGACGCCCGTTGACCGTAAAGTGACCATGGTTGACCAACTGCCGCGCCTGCGCCCGGGAATCAGCCAGTCCCAACCGGTACACGACGTTGTCCAAACGTCGTTCTAGGATCATTAACAAATTTTCGCCCGTCAAGCCCCCCAACCCCTCAGCCATCTCGAGATAGCGACGGAATTGACGCTCGAGGACACCATAAATGCGACGTGCTTGCTGCTTCGCCCGCAACTGCAGAGCATAATCGGACGCCCTACGTCGTCGAAAGGCCGCCTGTCGGCCGTGTTCACCGGGCGGATACGAGCGATTCTCAAATGGACACTTCTCCGAGTAGCACTTCTCACCTTTGAGATAAAGCTTCATGCCTTCCCGGCGACAAAGCTTACATACAGGCCCTGTATATCTTGCCATGCTTTCTCTACCTCTCCTCCACTAAATGCGGCGCTTCTTGGGTGGCCGGCACCCGTTGTGCGGAATGGGAGTCGCATCCACAATCGAAAGGACTCGCAACCCCGTCGAGGCGATCGCCCGCAACGAAGCCTCACGGCCCGGGCCGGCGCCCCTCACAAAAACGTCGACCTCTCGCATACCATCATTGGACATCGCCTCTTCCGCGACCTGCTGAGCCGCAATCCGGGCCGCAAAGGGCGTGCTCTTGCGCGTGCCCTGGAACCCGACCGACCCAGCCGTGGCCCACCGCAGCACATTACCCTGCGCGTCGGTCACCGTGATCAGCGTATTATTAAACGACGTCTTCACATGAATGCAGCCGCGAGGCACATTGCGCTTAACACGACGCGAGCTGGACTGCCGCCCCCGTTGACTTGAACGTCTAGCCATAGAACCTCCTCAATCTCAGGTTTGCGCTGAGATCTTTAGATTAATTACTTCTTCTTCGAGCCACGACGGCGCCCACGCCCCGCCACGGTCTTCTTCGGGCCCTTGCGCGTGCGCGCATTTGTCCGCGTCCGCTGACCTCGCACCGGAAGATTCCGGCGGTGGCGCAAGCCGCGATAGGAACCGATTTCGATCAACCGCTTGATGTTCATCTGAACCTCACGACGCAGATCACCCTCGACCTTATATTCGCGATCAATGATTTCCCGGATCGACGCAATCTCCCTCTCGGTCAGATCGGTATCCCGCTTATCATTATTGATACCCGCTTGTTCCAGGATATCCTGGCTGGTCTGACGACCGATCCCGTAGATATAGGTCAGCCCGACTTCAATCTTCTTATCCCGTGGCAGGTCCACGCCTGCGATACGTACCATATTCTTACAACCTCCTCTGGGCCCTAATCAGCAGGGAACACCTTAACCCTGGCGTTGCTTATGCTTTGGATTCTCACAAATCACCCGAACCACCCCGCGGCGGCGGATGATCTTACATTTCGGGCAGCGTCGCTTCACAGACGGTGAAACTTTCATTTGACAACTCCTTATCACCTAAAGGACAATGCTGTCCCATCTCAATTCAGTTAACGACCAAACCGTCCTGTACCCCAAATCCGCCCAAACCCTACCGGGACTACAGGCAGCCTTCTATTATACCATGTTTGACAATTATCGCAGGAATCCCTCGTAATTGCGCATCAGCAACTGGGATTCCAACTGCCGCATCGTATCCATCACCGTACCGACGACGATCAACAGGCCCGAGCTCTGAATCAGCATCTGCCGGGACTCCATAAACCATCCCACGATATAGGGCATAACTGCGACGAGGCCCAAGAACAGGGCACCAACCAGGGTAATCCGCTTATAGATATTCAGGATAAACTCCTGAGTCCGGCGGCCCGGTCGGACACCGGGAATAAACCCACCCTGCCGCTGCAGCATCTCAGACAGGTTCTGTTGCTCGACCATGATAAACGTGTAGAAGTAGGTAAACCCTACCACGGCCAGAAAATAGGCTAACGCGTACCACGGATTCTCCCCGCCGAAAAACGAGACCGCCCCCTGGGCGACCTGTTGGACGGTGGGATTCGTACTGTTCAAGAAAAACTGGGCGATGACCGCAGGAAACGCCAGGATTGACTGCGCAAAGATCAGAGGGATCATACCGGCCGTGTTGATCTTCAAGGGAATGTACGTGCTCCCACCCCCGTAGACCTTCATCCCTCGCACGCGCTTGCCGTACTGCACACGGATGCGACGCTCACCCTCCTGCACGAAGACGATGAAGAGCATCGTCACAACCATAATGACCAGGAAGACGACCACCCCGATCAAGCCATCGGTGCCCGCAATACTACGGATGTTCGCGGGCACGCGCGAAACGATGCCCCCGAAGATAATGAGGGAAAGCCCATTCCCAATGCCCTGTTCGGTGATCAGCTCACCAAGCCATACAGCAAACATCGTACCGGCAGTCATCGTCAACATCAACGTGATGGTCGGCAGCGTCTTGCCCGGCCCCCAGCCAAAATTCGGCAGAATGGGCCGCGCCCCAACGGATGCAGAGCGGAAGAGCTGAGCCTGACCAAACGCCTGCAGCGCAGCCAACGGCACCGTGAGAAAGAAAACCCACTGGTTCATCTTCCGCTGGCCCTCTTCGCCCTCTTCCTGAATCCGTTGTTCGAGATCCGGGAAAATGGGCAGAAGCAACTGCAGGACGATCTGTGCGGTCACGTACGGATAGACCCCTGCCGCCAAGACGGAGAAGTTCGATACGGCACCACCGGACAACAGATCCAACAACCCCGCAAACTGGCTGGTCGCCGTCGCCGAGTTAAAGAACGCGGCCAGTGCCTGACGATCGACACCAGGAACCGGGATATTGGACGCCAGACGGAAGATCACCAGAATTAACAGGGTATAAAGCATCCGCCGGCGCAAGTCCGGAAGTTTAAATGCATTGCGCAGGGCCTCAATCATGCCTTTCCTCCATTGATGTACGAGCGATCAGCAGCGTACGCCGACCCCACGATTTCCCGCACGCTAGCGCGTGCGGTGACCGCCACGGCTCCAAGGCAATAGCTCGACCGTCCCACCCGCCTCCTCAACCTTGGTGCGGGCTGATTCCGAGATACGGTGTGTTTTGATCTCCAGAGGGCGATCGATTTCGCCACGACCCAACACAACGACCAGGTCATCCTCGTGCTTGATGAACCCAGCGTCGACCAGGGTTTCAGGGGATACCTCATCACCCGGCTCGAAGCTGTAGGCCAAGTCGTCGAGGTTGACCGGTTCGAACTCTACTTTATAAGGATTAAAGAACTTATACCCGCGCACAAAGGGCAACTTCCGCACGAGGGGCAGTTGGCCACCCTCAAAGTACGGCGGCACATTGCCACCACTGCGCGCCTTCTGTCCTTTGGTGCCCCGGCCGGCCGTCTTACCCTGCCCGGCGGCGACACCACGTCCAACGCGTTTTCTGCTTTTCTTTGCTCCCTCTGCGGGATGCAGTTCATGCAGTTTCATCCAAAGACCCCCCAACCCCACTAAGCGTCTATCTCTTCACATTCAACAAGGTGCGCCACACATTCGACCATCCCTCGGGTCGCACCATTGTCGGGTTTTTCAACAGCCTGATTGACTTTTCGCAGCCCCAACGCTTCGACCGTCCGTTTCTGACGTTTAGCATACCCAATCGGGCTGCGCACTAACGTGATACGCAGTTTCTTAGCCATTAGTCCTTCTTTCTGCGCCAGAAGGGCATGACCTCAGCCACGGGCTTGCCACGCTCCCGCGCAACATTCTCAACCCAGCGCAATTGATCCAGGCCGTCCATCGTCGCCTGCACCACATTGACCCCGGTCGAACTGCCCAAGGACTTGGTCAACACGTCACTCACACCGGCAGCACCCAAAACCGCACGCACGCCGCCACCGGCAATCACGCCCGTACCCGGCGTCGCGGGCTTCATCAAAACCCGTGCGCCACCACAGACCCCCATAACCTCATGAGGAATGGTCGTTCCCTCCAAAGGGATGGGGTGCATATTGCTTCGGGCTCGCTTAGTCGCCTTCTGAATCGCATCCGGAACCGTGCGAGCTTTGCCAATACCGATGCCGATTTTTCCGTTGTTGTCTCCCACGGCAGCGGTGACACGGAAGCCAAACGTACGCCCACCCTTCACAACCTTGGAGACCCGCGTGATGTCAATCACACGCTCATCTAATTCTTCACGCTCTTCTTCAAAGCGATTTCTTGATCGACTTCTTGAACTCATAGATCCTCCTGCCAGACGCGTCCTAAGACGCAGCCGTCCTAGAAATCCAGGCCGGCTTCACGCGCGGCCTCAGCAAGTGCCTTCACCCGACCGTGATACTTATACCCACCTCGGTCGAATACCACCATCCCAATGCCCTTTGCCAACGCACGCTCGGCAACGACTTTACCCACAATCTCCGCCTGTTCGGTCTTCGTAAGTCCGGCGAGTTGATCACGTATCTCGCTGTCGATCGTCGAGGCAGACGTCAACGTCTCCCCCGCCTTATCGTCAACGACCTGCGCATAGATATGCTTCAGACTTCGAAAAACGTTCAGACGTGGACGTTCTGGCGTCCCTTCGACGCGCCGACGAATGTGCGTATGACGCCGAGCCCGGGCTTTCCGACGATTAACTTCAGCTCTCATTGTGTCTATCCACCCTCAGTTCCACGTTTGGTAACGAAAACAACCTTGTCCACACCTTAGTGTCCAGGCTTCCATCCAATACCCAGTCCGGAAACCAGATCCACACCATAAATCCTAGATAGCCTGACCAGCCTTACCAACCTTGCGGCGGACACGCTCACCTTGATAGCGAATCCCCTTGCCCTGATAGGGCTCCACGGGGCGCCGCGCACGGATGTTGGCGGCCACACGGCCAACGACCTCTTTATCATACCCCTTCACGACAATCGTACTCGCGCGGGGGTTCGCTTCGAACTGAATCCCCTCAGGCGGCTCGATGACCACCGGGTGAGAGAAGCCCAAGCTCATCACGAGATTCTTCCCTTGAAGCTCGGCCCGGTATCCCGTCCCATGGACCTCCAGGGTCTTACTGTACCCCTCGGTCACGCCGATCACCATATTCTGAATCAGAGCCCGTGTAAGCCCATGAAGCGCCCTGACCCGGCGCTCATCGCTCGAGCGCGTGACAATAACCTCGTCAGCCTCACGCGAGATCGTCATGTCAGCGTGAAACTCTTTCGTCATCTCACCTTTGGGACCACGGACCATCACCGTCGTCCCGTCAATTGAGACCTGAACATTCTCGGGAACCGTAACCGGCATTTCTCCTATTCGAGACACAATTTACCTCCCTATCTTCCTCTCAGGATAGGCCGCTACTGGCCAGAAGCGCAGCAGGACTACCAGATGTAGCAGAGGACCTCGCCCCCGACATTAAGACGGCGAGCCTGCTGACCCGTAATCACACCCTTGGGCGTCGAAAGCACAGCAATTCCCATCCCGCTGCGAACCCACGGAATATCCCTCACCGAGGTATAGATTCGCTGCCCGGGCTTGCTAACCCGCTTCAACTCCGTAATCACAGCACGTTGGTGCTTCAAGTCACCCACATACTTGAGATCAATCATAAGGTGCTTCCGGCCTTTCGACCCCTCAACCACGCGGTGCTTCTTGATGTATCCCTCGTCCTCTAAGATCTTGGCTATAGAAACCTTCATCTTGGACGAAGGAATAGTCACCGACGTGTGTTTAACCATAAGCGCATTGCGTATGCGCGCCAACATATCAGCAATCGGATCTGAAATCGTCGTCATAAAAGCACCTCGTCACCAACTGGCCTTGACCAGCCCAGGGATCTTACCCTCCAGGGCTAGTTCACGAATACAAATCCGGCACAGGCCAAACCGACGGTAGTACCCCCGCGGACGACCGCAACGTTCACAACGATTCCTGACGCGCACGTCGTACTTGCGTCGCTCCTCACGAATCGGCATACAAGTCTTAGCCATACGTCACTCCTTCTCGGACTCCTACACGATCTGGGACGTTGATGTTCTCCCCAATCGTATGAAATTAGCGCTGAAACGGCATCCCCAACAGCTCAAGCAAACGTCGAGCCTCTTCGTCAGTTTCAGCCGTCGTGTTGAATGAAATCTCCATACCCCGAACTTTGTCAATGCTATCGTAGTCAATCTCAGGGAAGAGGAGCTGCTCCCTCAACCCCAGCGTGTAGTTTCCCCGACCATCGAGCTTAGTCGGCACGCCGTGAAAGTCTCGGGTCCGGGGCAGGGCCACACTGACTAACCGGTCAAAGAAGGCCCACATTCGCTCGCCCCGCAGAGTCGCCTTGACCCCCACCACACGCCCGGCACGAACCTTAAAGTTCGCGATCGACCTGCGCGCTCGCGTCAGCACGGGCTGCTGCCCGGTGATCGTGCGCACGTCATCCACGGCGTGATCAATCACATTAGGGTTGTCCAAAGCCTCACCCAGACCGATATTGATCACAATCTTGCGCAATCGGGGGATCTGCATCACGTTGTCGTAATCAAACTCCTCCATTAACGTCGGAGCAATCTCTTCTGCATATCGCTCTTTTAATCGTTGTGTCATCCCCATCTCCCTATCCCATCGTCGCGCCGCACTTGCGGCAGACGCGGACTTTCTGTCCATCCACCACCTCAAACCCAACCCGGGTGGCCTGATCACACGCTGGACAAACCAACATCACGTTAGAGATGTGGATCGGAGCTTCAAACCGGACACGACCACCCTGAACCTGGGACCGACCGGCACGCTGTGCGCTCTGATGCTTGATGCGCACATTTACACCCGATACCACCACCCGATCTTCCTTCGACAGCAGGCGCATCACTTCTCCGCGTGCGTGAAGATCATCACCTGCGATAACTTCTACTGTATCACCGCGTTTAATTCGCTTCATAGCAATTCCCTCATCCCCGACCTACAAAACCTCGGGCGCCAACGACACGATCTTCATATAACCCTTTTCGCGTAACTCGCGTGCCACCGGCCCAAAAATACGGGTTCCCTGAGGATTGATGCCGTCGTCATCCAAGATGACGGCTGCATTCTCATCAAACCGGATATAAGACCCATCGTCACGACGATACTCTTTAGCCACTCGGACGATCACAGCCCGGACGACTTCACCTTTCTTGACCGAAGCCGTCGGTGATGCAGACTTGACAGTTCCCACCACCAGGTCACCAACGTAACCGTAGCGGCGCTTTGATCCTCCTAACACGCGGACACACAGAATCTCCTGAGCCCCCGTGTTATCAGCCACCCTTAACCGCGTCTCCTGTTGAATCATTGTCAATCCCCCCTATGCGGCGCGCTCGACAATTTCCTCAACAGCCCAACGCTTACGCCGGCTGACAGGTCGTGACTCCACAATCCTCACCGTGTCACCCATATGACAATCGTTCTCTTCGTCATGCGCCATGTACTTCTTGGTTGCGCGAATGACCTTCTTATAGAGAGGATGGCGATAGCGCCGCTCCACGGTCACAACCACAGTCTTATCCATCTTATCACTGGTCACCGTACCGACCAAGCGTCGACGTCCTTCCTTCATGCCGCCGCTCCTTTCTGCTCCTCGGCTAACTCACGCTCCCGAAGGATGGTGAGCATCCGCGCAACGTCCTTGCGCACAGCCTTAATGCGATTACTGTCCATCAGACCACCGGCATACCACTGCTGACGCAAGTTGAACAACTCGCGGCGGGTTTCCTCCAGGCGGGTCTGCAGCTCTTCTGATGTTAACTCTCGAAGTTCACTGGCACGCATACTTACTCCCCTGCCTTCCCAGCCCGTCCGTACTCGATACGCTCGATGATCTGCGTCTTGATCGGCAGCTTGTGCGATGCAAGGCGGAGCGCCTCGTTGGCGACCTCTTCATCCACACCCCCAACCTCAAACATGACACGTCCCGGGCGAACGACAGCAGCCCAATACTCAACTTCCCCTTTGCCCTTGCCCATCCGGGTCTCGGCGGGCTTGGCCGTGATCGGCTTATCGGGGAACAGTCGAACCCAATACTTACCGCGACGACGCATATGGCGCACGATGGCGCGACGCGCCGCCTCGATCTGGCGGGCCGACATCCAGCAGGGCTCGAGCGCCTGTAATCCATAGTCACCAAACGCAACGGTGACCCCACGGCTCTCGGTGCCCTTCATGCGTCCGCGATGTTGCTTGCGATACTTAACACGTTTCGGCATCAACATAACTCTATCTCCTTAAAACCCGTCCCGCTAGCGCGCTTCGTCGGCAGTCGCGGTCTGACCGGGCAAAATCTCGCCCTTGTAAATCCACACCTTCACGCCGATGCGTCCATAGCTGGTCCGAGCTTCCTCTTGAGCGTAGTCGATATCCGCCCGCATCGTGTGCAGCGGGACCCGACCTTCGCGCTGCCAGGTGGTGCGGGTCATCTCAGAGCCGGACAGGCGTCCTTTGCACTGAACCTTGACGCCCTCGGCGCCGGACCGCATCGCCTGGCGAAGGGCACGCTTCATCGCACGATTGTGATAGATACGCCGTTCTAACTGCGCGACGATATTCTCAGCGACCAGCTTCGCATCCAAGTCCGGCTGCTCGACCTCTTGCACATCGATGTGCACCCGCTTCTGGCCCGACAATTCCTCGATATCGCGCCGCAGTCCTTTAACGTTCTCACCCTTCCGGCCGATAACCACACCGGGACGCGAGGTCCAGATGATGATATTGACCTGGTTCGGGGGGAATCGCTCAATTTCCACACGGGAAATTCCGCTCTGACCATCGCGAGAACGCTCTTGCATCTGCGCGTAGATCATCTTGCGGATCTCTCGATCCTCCTGCAACAGATCTGCGTAGTCACGACCCTCAGCGAACCAACGGGACTTCCAATCCCGGATAACTTTTAATCTGAATCCATAAGGATGAACTTTGCGCCCCAAGATAGGCCTCCTTATTCCATGTCCAAACGTTCTTCAAGAACGACCGTGATATGTGACGAGCGCTTGCGAATCGGGCGATAGCGCCCCCGACTTCCCCAACGAGCCCGCCAGCCCTTACCGGGCATAACCCCGGGGCCTTCATCCGCGGTGATCTTCACAATGACCAGATTGTTAATATCCAAGCCCTTTTGATCCGCATTCGCCATCGCCGAATGAATCAGCTTGCGAACCGGCACGGCAGCTGCGTGAGGCATAGCCCCCAGAAGATTCACAGCTTCCTGGGCGTTCTTCCCCTTCAGCGGCTTGATGATGCGCCGCACCTTCAAGGGGGTCATAGGCACATGTTTCGCTATAGCGTGAGCAGTCTCAGCCATCGCTTTACCTCACCATCACCTTTACTTTTTTCTCCCGCAAGACGTGCCCCCGGAAGGTCCGGGTGGGCGCGAACTCGCCCAGCCGATGGCCGACCATGTTCTCGGTAATGTAGATCGGCACGTGACGGCGTCCGTCATGCACGGCGATAGTATGTCCGACCATCTGCGGAAAGATCACTGAGGCCCGTGACCAGGTCCGAATGACGCCTTTCTGACCGGTTCGATTCATCTCTTCAACCTTCTGTAACAACTTAGGCTCTATAAAAGGGCCCTTTTTCAAAGAACGGGACATAAATCAACCTCCCTCAACTAGCGACGGCGACGACGGCCACGGTTGGCCTGCCGATGCCGAACGATGTACTTCTCGGTGGCACGATTGTGACGTGTCTTCCGGCCCAACGTTCGCCAACCCCACGGCGACTTCGGCCCGGGCATCCCGATCGGGGATCGACCCTCGCCACCACCATGCGGGTGATCGCGCGGCGACATCACCGAACCACGAACGCTCGGTCTCCAGCCCCGCCAACGCTTCGCACCCGCTTTACCGAGTTTGACATTGGCGTGCTCAACGTTACCGACCTGTCCAATCGTCGCCATACATTTCTCGTGAACACGACGCATCTCACCACTGGGCAGGCGCAAAGTTACGTAATTGTCTTCCTTGGCCAGGACCTGCGCGGCCGCGCCAGCGGCGCGGACCATCTGTCCACCCTTGCCGGGATGAAGCTCAACGTTATGCACCATCGTCCCTAACGGGATCCGAGCAAGCGGGAGTGAGTTCCCGGCCTGAATTTCGGCCTCCTTCTTCGAGCTCACCACACGCGCGCCCACCTGCAATCCCAGCGGCGCCAGGATATAGCGCTTCTCACCATCTTCATAAACGACCAAGGCAATCCGCGCAGAACGGTTAGGATCGTATTCAATCGTCTTCACGTGCGCTGGAATATCATACTTGTCTCGTTGAAAATCGATCAAGCGATACCGGCGCGCGTGCCCACCACCGCGGTGGCGAACGGTGATCCGCCCGTAGGTATTGCGTCCCGCCCTGTGCGCCAATGGGCGGATCAAGCTTTTTTCGGGCTTCGATCGCGTGATCTCTTCAAATGTCTGCCCGGTCATCCAACGTCGACCGGGTGACGTCGGCTTAAACTTCTTCATCGCCATCTTAGGCCTCCAACGCTTCAATCCGCTCGCCGGGGGCCACCGTCACAATCGCCTTTTTCCAAGGGGCATTCTGCACACTCGCCCGGCGACCACGGATATAGCTGTACTTCCCCGGCATAATCATTGTATTCACACGCTCCACAGACGCGCCGTAGATCTCCTCCACCGCCCGTTTGATCTGGAGCTTATTAGCCTTATCGTCAACCACAAAGACATACTTACCCAATTCGCGTTGAAGATAAGCCTTCTCTGTCTCTAAAGGTCGAATAATCACATCATAGACATGCATCAGACCTGCTCCTCAACCTTCATTTCAACCACACCAAGGATGGACTCAATAACCTCAAGCGCATCCAGAGGGATCACAACCATATCCGCAGTCAGTAAATCTCGGATATTCAGATAGTGAGCTCGCAGGGTCATAACCGATTCGATATTCCGCGTCGACCGCTCAACCATTTCGTTGCGATCGGCCAACAATACGAGCGTCTTGCCCTCATCAACCCCAAGGCTTCGCAACGTCTCTATCATCCGCTTGGTCTTGGGAACATCCATCGCCAACTGATCGAGAAACACCAACTGCTGATCCGCAGCCTTTACTGCAAGTGCCGAGCGCAGGGCGCCCCGGCGCATCTTGCGAGGCATCTTCTTATTATAGCTATGGGGCGTCGGACCGTGCGCAATCCCACCACCGACAAAGATCGGGGCGTTCCGGCTGCCATGGCGGGCCCGTCCTGTCCCCTTCTGGCGATACCACTTCGACTTCGAGCGATTGTTCTCGCTCCGCGTACGGGTCTTGTGGGTACCGGCGCGCATATTAGCCAATTGACGCTCCAAAGCCTGATGCATCAACGGAATGTTAACGGGAACCTCAAAGATATCCGGGCGCAGTTCGATATCGTCGACCTTCTCGCCCTGCATATTTTTCACAGGAACAAGCATGGTTATCGGCCTCCTTTAGGCACTCTCTGTTTGCGGGCAGTCTTGACGATGACCAAGCCTCCCTTAGGGCCAGGCACGCCGCCGCTCACAGCTAGCAGATTGCGTTCGGGATCCACCAACACAATTTCCAAATTCTGAACCGTCGTCCGGCGGCTGCCCATATGACCGGGCATCCGCTTGCCCTTCCACACCCGGCCGGGTGTGGCGCAGGCGCCGATGGAACCCGGCGCACGCTCACGGTCCGACTGACCGTGGGTTCGGGGTCCACCACTGAAACCATAACGCTTCACAACCCCGGCAAAGCCACGCCCCTTCGAGCGTCCTTCCACGTCGACCCGTTCGCCGGGCTCAAAAATGTCGGCCAGGATCTGCTGTCCAGCTTCATACGTCTCATCCTCACGAGTACGGACTTCACGAAGATGGCGCAACGCCGGTACACCGGCCTTCTCCAGGTGCCCCAATTGGCCACCCGTCAAGTGCTTCGTCTTGGTCGTCTCAAACCCCAGCTGCACCGCCCGATACCCATCAACGTCCGGGGTGCGCACCTGCGTGACGTAGCATGGCCCAGCCTCGACGACGGTAACCGGTACAACCGTCCCGTCCTCTTTGAAAACCTGGGTCATCCCCACTTTCTTACCTATGATTCCCTTCACCCTATCCTCCTCGGGACTGTCGGACCGTGCTCGGTCAGGACTTCAACCTCGATCGACACGTCATGTCAACCCTTCGAGGTCCACCAACCCGAACCGGTTTCCCGCATCATCCCTTCAACATTTTCCCATACTATCCCCCTGGCCCTTGACCTATAGCTCTGCGAGGCAATAACCAGGGGGACGAATGCGCTATATGACGAACTACGTGAGAAGATTAAACGTGCTACAGCTTAATCTCGATATCGACACCTGCGGGCATATTGAGCCGCATCAGCGTATCAATCGTCTTTGAATCCGGCTCCTGAATATCGATCAATCGCTTATGCGTGCGAATTTCGAAGTGCTCGTGACTGTCCTTGTCGATAAAGGTCGACCTACGAAGTGTAAACCGTTCAATCTTGGTCGGGAGCGGTACGGGCCCCGCGACACGAGCCCCAGTTCGCTCCGCTGCCTCTACGATGCGGCGAGCCGACTCGTCAAGAATGCGATGATCATATCCCTTCAACCGAATGCGAATGCGCTGTTTAGCCATACACCACCTAATCTAG
>DAOTTS010000157.1:0-7004 GCA_034437735.1 Anaerolineae bacterium | reverse complement strand
CCGCCCGCCCCGGAAAAAGTGAGCGTCAAGCATTGAGAATCAAGCGAGCTACTTCCACCCATGACAACTAAGTAACTCCGAAAAAGTTCCTTGGCCTCCGCCCCCGGGGACGGGGGCTACGAGCACTGTTAAGATACTTTCTCGCATCTACTTAGCAACCAGCAACTAGCAACTCGTAACTCGTGAAGGAATCCCGCCTATGACCCTATCCGCCAAAGCCAACGCCCTGGCAATCATCCACTTCGGCGAACCCGATCGCGTGTTGACCGGGCCCCCGAGCCACCGCATCGCCTTTTACGGCGCCAACCAAGAGGGCTACGCGGGCGGCGGGCACCACCTGCCGGTGGGCACCTCCTGGACCGACATCTGGGGCGTACGCTGGCAGCGGGAGCAGGAAGGGGTGATGGGCTTCCCACGCGGGCACCCGCTGGCAGACCTGCCGAACGACCTGGGGACCTACGACTGGCCCGACCCCGACGACCCCCGCATCGCAGGCCGCATCTACGCGCAGGCCGAGGGCTGGGACCCCGACGCGGCCTTCCTCACCGGCTCCCACCGCGACACGCTCTGGGAGAAGAGCTATATGCTCGTCGGGATGGAAGCGATGATGATCGCCCTCCACACCGAGCCGGAGGCCGCGCGCGCGCTGCTCCACCGCATTATGGACTTCCACCTGGGCATCGCAAAACATTACGTGGCGGTCGGCGTCGAGATGGTCGGCCTGAGCGACGACCTGGGCACCCAGCAGGGGCTGCTCCTCTCCCCGGAGACGCTGGCGGCGTTCTTCCTCCCGGAGTACCGGCGGCTGATCGGGTTCTACAAGGAGCAAAACGTCCTGATCAACGTCCACAGCTGCGGGCACATCACCCCGCTGCTCGACACCTGGATGGATCTGGGCGTCGACCTCCTCAATCCCATCCAGGCCACGGCCAACGACCTCGACCGGGTACGGGCGCGGACCCAGGGGCGGATGGCGCTCCAGGGCGGCGTCAGCTCCGCGACGATCGTCGCCGGGCCGCCGTCAGCGATCCGCGCCGAGGTCAGGGCAAGGCTCTGGCAGCTTGGGCGGGACGGCGGCTATTTCTGCGGTCCCGACCAGGGGATGCCCTGGCCCGAGGCCCACATCCGGGCGCTCCGCGACGCCGTCGCCGCGTTCGGTAGGTATCCCCTCACCCCACCCTAGTCACGGAACCGGGGCAACCGGCTGCACCGTGCGCCTCCCCCGCCGGGGGAGGTTGGGAGGGGGCGAACGTCGGCGTTGGTTGCCTTCGGACCCATCTTGAGGGATCCGGAATAGCGGCGGCCGCGTGGGGCCCGGTGTCAAGTCAGACGATACGGGTACCGGCATTCAGACCGTCTCGTTCCTGGAACGATGATCTATCGTCGTCGTAGAGGCTGTGCGCTGGGAAGGTAATATCCGGATCGGCTAACGTTTCCAAGACGTTTTCCACGGGATCGGGAACCGCGTTGGGATAAGCAAAGCAATGATCTGGGTCGCGGTAGATCGCGCCTTGGAGCTAGAATGGGTGGGGCTGCGACGGCGTGTCGAGTTCATCAGCACAGCGTCCAGTGCGGCGCGTTGGTCAGCGAGAGACCAACGAGTGCAACGGAGGTTCTTGCATAATCAAACATCAGAAGTATAATATATGTGTGAAACTAGCGTAATGCGAGAATATTTTATTTGATGGGGAGACAAGGAAAAAGGAAAATATCCCTGCATTCCAATTCCCGGGAATCATAAAAGGCTTCTCACTGATGATCCGTGATTCGCCTGATTTCAAGCGAAATGCGGAAACCGCTGCGATTGGAGAAGTCAAAATAACCTCGTTACCGCTGCGTATACCGTTTCGTTACCCCCTGATCCTATACTAAGTTTCGTAGTGATATGAGCAAGTTGGTCGCTTCCTATCCATCCACAACGTTCCGTAAGGAGAAATCGCGATGAACAACCACCCACGAGCGCGTTTGCTTATGTAAGTCCTCAGCGTTGTCGTCATTTTCACCCTCTTGGTGCCGCCTAGTTTGGTGTTTGCCACACCGGTGCCAGTAGAGACAGTAAGCCCAGAACCCGGTCGAAAACCGACCTCGGTTGCCTCATTCGTAACCTCCGTGGGTTCGTAGTTCCATCAATCATTGCAATCTGCGATGGCATCCCTCCGCGACGCGACTCGCATCTCATCTGTTGCGGATTCTCCCTTGCCCACACCGGAACCCTTTGACGAGCCGGGTTTGGATCCGGATACTATCAATCCTGGTCATTTACCCAACTTGACACTCTCTTCGAAGGGAAGGACCACGGTCGGTCCCAAGGGAGGCGCGCTGATTACGCCGGACCAGAGAATAGCGCTTGCCTTCCCTGAAGACAGCGTCGACGAACCGATTGAACTTCATCTCGCAATCACTCCTACGGTAGAGGCACGGCCTCGGAACGGGCACTTGCGTTGGCTAACACTCGATCTTGAACCTGTGGATACGACTCGAAAAGAGGAAGGCCATCTCCGCTTCAGCCAGCCGGTCACCCTGACGTTCGACTTATCCGGTTTTCCCGGCTGGCTGAAGCCTTACGTCGTTCATGAGGTTGGCACCAAACACGCGGAATGGGAAATCATTGCCTCCCACTATGACAGCAATGCGCAAATCCTGACAACCGCGTTGGATACGTTTAGCAAGGTTGGGGTTGACGGGGCGATGAAGTTTCCCGACGACGGGTCTCATTATTTGATGACCAACCAACCTGACGTCAGTACTTTTACCGGAGCAGCTACCTACAGCTATGATCTTCAGATCCCTGCGGGCCGCAATGAGTTGGGGCCTAACCTGTCTCTGGAATACAACAGCGGTCGGTTGAACGGCATTATGGGCGTGGTACAGAGCAATTACGTCGGTGCCGGCTGGAGCCTGGGTGGCACGACTTCAATCGTACGTGATATATCGATAGACGAATGGAGCAACCCTGACGGCGATCAGTGGTGGAGTTATGAGAACCAGTTTACCTTGGTGCTTGCCGGAACTGCCTATCATCTGGCGGGGCCTGAGATGGTGGGGTCCAACGGAGGATGCCGCTACTATGCCGAAGGTGAACCTCAACTGAAGATCATGCGCTACACGGACCCGGGTTCGTCCAACCAGTTTTGTGGCTATGGCCCCTATGCTGCGTCTGATGCTACGAATGTCAGTAAGGAGTTCTGGGTCATCTATGAGCCCAATGGCACCACCCATCGGCTTGGATCCACCACGGATTCCGAGCAGGTCACGTTGATGCTTCACTACAGCCCAGGCAGTTGTTCGATGAGTTTTTGCTATGAGGGTGTCATTTCTGGTTCATGGTGCAAGTTTCCTGGTTATACCGGTGAGGGCCATGACCGTATTGCGTATCGTTGGTCGGTCGACCTGACCCAGGATGTATATGGGAACGCGATCTTTTACGACTACCGGGAGGATCCTGGCACCTATCACTACAACTATGATATTGAGTGGGATCGTGCGCAGTACCCAGATTGGATTCGCTATACGGGCGACGCGTCCCAATCTCCCAATGGCGCCTACCTGGTGGATTTGAGATACGAGCAACGTCGTGAAGCTAATGACAACAGTTGTTCTACGTGTGAGTGGCACGATGATGGGGAAAATGCCCGATTCTATTCGATGCGTGACAAAAACCGTCTGGATCGGGTGAGAATATGTGGAGGGGTGACGGGTACGACGTGTCCCAATAATGGCGATAGCTTCATCGAATATGATCAGGACTACCAATTTGTCGAAGAGCCATGGCCGGGTTTAGAGTGGATCATCAACACAATACCCTTCGAAACCACGCGGTTGACCAAGATCACCAAGTCAGGATGGGATGCATCCGGACAAAAGGTCGCACTCCCGTCCACAACGTTCAGTTATGCATCCTACAATCAGGCCAATGATGATGTGGATCCAGATGGCGGGGGGAACGCCGGGAGTAAGCTGCGCTATCCGCGTTTGATTGAGGTCCAAAACGGCTTTGGGGGAGAGTTTGAATTCGACTACAACGACACCAATCCGTCAGGATATCGGGGTGTCTACAGTTACCGGATTGAGGAGAAGACGGTCAAAGATGGCCTGGGGCACTCGGGTCGGACTGCTTATAGTTACGCCTCGGCGTGTTATGATGGGCACGACGGTTGGCCCAATTGTCGCCGGGAAGACATTGACGACGATCCCAACTATGCCCTGATTGGACACGGCGAAACGACGGTCACGGTCTATGACTATGATGACACAGTGCTAAGCAAAGTGAAGCATCACTTTCATACAACCACCGACCTCTTACAGGGCAGAGAGTATCAAACCCAAATCTACCAGGGCAGCCGATTGCTGCGGCAAAAGGATTCCACCTGGTCCACAACCGACATCGCAGTAGGGGTGGATCTGACTCAATTCGCCTACGTGTCGCAAGAGGAGACCACGACCTACACTGCGGACTCGAGCGAGACGGTGAAGACTGAGTACACGTACGAGACCGCAAAACAAGATGGGGGTCAGTATGGTCAACTTACACGAGTCTACGAGTGTGATGAGACGAATAACCGACGCCGGATCACGCTATACAACTATGACGCCAATGAAACCAACTGGGTGATCGTTCCGCGAGTCGAAGCCATCTTTGACGGGAATTGGAATGAGCAGGCGGTCACGCACTATCTCTATGATGGGAATACCGATCCTGACAATCAGACCATCGACATTGGCAAGCTGACGCTGACGCGTGCATACCAGGACGAAGATATGGGACCGAACTGGCCCAGTGCGTATGATGAACTTAACGTGGTGGACACGAGCTTCACCTACGATTCGTATGGGCAGGTAACAGCGACTGTCACCTATGAAGATTATGGCACCTCAGTGTACGCCAATAATAGCTGGCAAGCGGTCACCTCTCCCGGTGACGGCAGCACACCCTATACATCGACCGTCACGTACGATACGACCTATCACCACTTTCCCGTCGAAACCTGCACCGCGGTCGGCACGGGTGAGGAACTCTGTTCCCACACGCAGTACTATGGTGTGAATGAAGCAAGCATCGCAGGCGACTACGGCTTGTTCGGGCAAATTCAGCGAACTTACGACGACAACGGTGTGGACACTGCCAACGTATCCGTCTACGATGCGTTCGGACGCGTAGACAGAATCAAGTATCCTGACGACGCCGGACTGGGAGACACAGAGGTTACCGAGCGTAAACAATACCCTTCATGGGGTACCGTTGGTCTGCAAAAGATCATCGCGTTACAAGGACGAAACGCCACGTGGCAGGAGATCTTCTTTGATGGCCTTGGTCGCGTCATTCAGGTCCATCAGTATGCCGAGAATGGGCAGGAGATCCGAACGACCAGAAGTTACGATGCATTAGGACGCGTAGTCACTGAGTGGACCCCCTATCACGCTACCCACGGAGAAGTGGGACCTTATGGTCAATGGGGATATGTACCCGCTCCCAGCTATATGCCCAAGACAACGACGCATTATGATGCCCTGGGGAACGTTGTGCGCGTCGAGCGCCCGGATGGATCTACCAACACGGCCCTCACCGGGGGACGCATCCATATTGCTGAGGATGCAAATGGCCACATCAAACTTTCCCATAGTGATGCGCTGGGACGGATGACGGCGGTCAATGAAGCGTTGGTCGATTGGTCGGACGTCTTTGACAACGGCGCCGTTCTGGACGGTTGGAGCTACGGTGGCAATGCGACGGAGATCGATGGCGCAGCCAAGATCACAGGGGATGGGTCGTGGGGTAACCAGATTAACAGGTCCCTGACCGGGCGCCAGGGTGACGATCAAGGGATCCTGATAAGTTTCAAGTACGAACCCGGCTCTGTGCTGTCAACCCTCTTCCTGCAGGATGGATCGTGGGCGCAACCGGATTACCGGCGGTTTGGGCTGTATATGGGGGGCAACATCATCAATGTGGATCGCTACGTCGGCACGACGAACTCCAAGACCCAGCTCATGGCGTTGACCACCGGCGTCTGGTACCGTCTGCTGCTGAAGATTGATGATGATGGTACGGCGACCGCGGCCATCTGGCAGGCGGATGACCCCTCGAAAAAGCGTATCTTGCGGGAGACACGCAGCGAGTACGCCGGACACAATTGGGGCTTCATGAGCCAGGTCCATACGGGCATAAGCTATCTGGATAACTATCAAGAGCTGGACTTCCATACGACGAGCTACGCGTACGATACGCTCGATAACCTGACTGGGGTAACGGATACCCTGGGCAACGCGACCGCGATGACATACGATCCGTTAGGACGCAAGATCGAGATGACCGATCCCGATATGGGCCAGTGGTTCTACGACTACGATCCAGCCGGCAATCTCATCACCCAGATTGATGCCAACAAGCAGGCGATCGACTTCTACTACAACGCGCGGGGACAACTCAAAGGTAAATTCTACACCGCGGATGTTAACGGTCTGGATACGCATATCCGCGTTGCCAACCCGACCTATGACGTCGTGTATCACTACGATGAAACCGGACACGGTGAGAGTCTGGGCCGACGAACACGGATGGTGGATGCATCAGGCTCTACCTCATGGGTATACGATGTGCGAGGACGGGCTAGTTCGGAGACGAAGGTCATTAATGGCGTGTCCTACACCACAGGCTACACTTACAACGCCATGGATCAGGTGACGACGATGACCTATCCGGACGGCGAGCTGGTGACCCAGACGTACAACAACGCCGCCCAACCGGAGAGCGTGAGCAGCGGTCTGGGTACGTATGCCGATAACGCGACGTACTCAGGTGCGGGTTTGCTGACTCAGTTCACATCTGGCAACGGCGTCACCACGAACTACACCTACAACTCGCTGAGCCAGCGACTGGTAGGTCTCCAGATCGATGACAAGATGAGCCTCAGTTATGGCTACGACCGCACGGGAAACGTCCTGCGGATGGATGAGCAAGACACCGTCACATTCGCCGACAGCTTCGATACGAAAAATGACAGCGC
>DAOTTS010000156.1:0-9142 GCA_034437735.1 Anaerolineae bacterium | reverse complement strand
GGGGCGGTGGTGTTTTGGGGGTGGCGGCGGGGCGTCGAAGGTCGGAGGTCGGTCGAAAGTCAAACGTCGAAGGTTAAAAGTTAGACGTTTATGGTTGAAAGTTGAAAGTTGAAAGTTGCAAGTTCCCTGTGTGCTAACAGGAGTAACACAACGCTGAGCGCGTCTTGAACAGACGGCAGACGACGGACGATATATAAGGAGGAAGGGCCGATGCATGAAGAGAGACGAGAGAGTCCGCCGCCGATTGTGATCGTCACCGGTGGGGTAGGGACGAGCGGGGAGCAGGTGGTGAACACGGTGCTGGCGCAGTATCCGGACGTGGACGTGCCGGTGGAGGTCGTGCCGCACGTGCGCGAGGTGGCGGACCTGGAACGGGCGATCGAGATAGCAATGGACGCGGGCGGGACGATCGTGCACACGCTGGTGGACGGGGAGCTGCGCGCGGCGATGATCGCGCTGGCGGAGGCGCACGCCGTGGTGGCGTTCGATCTGATGGGGCCGCTGATGGACCGGTTGACGGCGGTGACGGGGGAGGCGCCGCTGGGCCGGCCGGGCTTTTACCGGCAGCTGCACCAAAATTATTTCGAGCGGGTGGCGGCGATCGAGTACGCGCTGGCCCACGACGACGGGCGCAACCGCCAGGACTGGCCCGAGGCGGACGTGGTGCTGATCGGGGTGTCGCGGTCGGGGAAGACGCCGCTCAGTATCTATCTCTCGATCCTGGGGTGGAAGGCCGCAAATATGCCGATTGTGCCGGAGATTCCAATTCCGCCGGCGCTGTACCGGCTGCCGCGCAAGCGGGTGATCGGGCTGCTGATCGACATCGACCGGCTGCTGACGATCCGCCGCCAGCGGAGCCGCCGGATGGGGATGGGCGGGGCATCGAATTATACGCATCCGGGGAAGGTGACGGAGGAGCTGCAGTTGGCGCGCGAGGTGTACCGGCGCGGGCGGTTCCACGTGATCGACGTGACGCACAAGCCGATTGAGGCAATCGCGGATGAGGTGGCGAAGTGGGTGGGGGAGCCGAAATAGAGCGGTCGCAAGTCAAAGGTCATAGATCGGGGAAGCGTCGTTGTTGGGCGTTAGTTGCGAGTTGCGGGTTGAACGTTTGGGGACGATGGACGACTGACGATGGTCTGAATCAGGGGTTGAGGTGGTAGTCCTCTTTGAGCGCCTGGATATCGCTGCGGGCGAGCGGTATGACGGCGCATATCAGGAAGAGGAGTCGTTTGAGTGCGGAAGGCCGGGGCGTGGCATGGTGCGGGGGGCCTGACTACGATCCTGACGTTTCGAATCCTGACGACGCCCTCGGGGTTCTGAATGATGCTGACCATGCCACACCCCGACCGCCAACCACGATATCGCCGGTCAGCACGATGACCGCGTGGACGTGGTTGGGCATCACCACCCAGGCATCCAGGTCCGCGCGATCGGACCGGTCCAGCAGGCGGCGCCAGACGGTGTCGACGATGCGTCCGTAGCGGCTGAGGGCGAGGCGGTCATCGATGACGCGTCCGAGGAGCGGCTGGTGCCGGTGGATGCAGACGGTGACGAAGTAGTAGCCGGGCTGCCGGTCGTCGTATCCGGGGAGCCGGATGGACCGGCGGTGGTGTTTATGGGGGTCGTAGGGCATGGGGAGGGTCCGGTTGGGGTGTCCTACGGAAGGCCACGGTCCGACGAGGACCATAGATCGGTGAGGGCCCGGAGGGCAGGCGATGGAGTCAGGGGAACGGGGCCCAGGAAGATATCGCCGGTGAGACCATCCAGGGTGAGGACGTCGCCGGCGTGAATAACGCGGTCGCCGACGCGGGCGGTGCCGGCGGTGACGTCGATCTCCATCTCGGGGACGTAGGCAACGGCGGGGATGTTGCTGCCCTGGCACATAAAGGCGCCGTTGGTAAAGGGGCGGGCCGCCTGCATGATCAGCCCCTCGGCGGCGAGGACGTCGGGCACGTCGTTGGGAACGGTACGCTCGACGATCAGAACATACGCACGCCCGGCCTCGGCATAGGACCGGGCCGTCTCCGTATCGAAGGCGGCCGCGCCCACCGCCGCGCCCGCCGACACGCCGGTCCCTTGGGCCAGAAGGCGACCCGCGGCCCGGGCGCGTGCCGCCGCCTCCGGATCCAGATCGGTGGTGACAGCCGTCCCCCACTCCATCGCGCCCAGGCGGTCGCGGGCCTCGTCGGCCGAGATCAGGCCCTCGTCGACCATGTCCCGCACGATCCGGACAGCAGCCCGCGCGCTCCGCTTGGCCGACCGCACGGCCACCACCCACAACCGCCCCTGCTCGACGACAAATTCGAGGTGCTGGGCATCCCGCTCGCGCGTCTCCATCTTACGGACCAGGTCCGCCAACTGCGCGTACGCCTGAGGATAGCGCGCGCAGAGCGAGGCCAGCCCATCCGGCACCAACCGATCGTAGGACGCGTACGCCTCGTAGGATAAGGCGTTGGAGACGAAGCCCCCATACAGCGCCCTCTCCCCGGTCACCGGATGACGGCTGAAGACCATCCCGGCCCCGGAATCCGCGCCCAGGTTCCCAAAGACCCAGGAGGCAACGGCAACCCCCAGGCCCCACGCGTGCGGTAGGTCCTCGTGCTCGCGGTAGTGCACAGCGCGAGGGGATTCCCATTGGCGAAAGACCGCCCGGATCGCAAGGTCCAACTGCCGGTCAGGGTCCTGGGGAAACGGCTCCCCCACCGCGTCGCGATAGCGGCTCAGGCACGCCGACGCGACGGCCCGCCAGTCCCACGCCGTGCGGTCGTCGCTGCGCCCCTCCCACACCGGGTCAAACTGCGCGCGGTCGACGCCGTGGACCGCATCCGCGAAATCAACAATGGCATCCGCGTACATCCGGTAGGTGGAGGCCGGATCGCCGCTCAAGGCAGCCAGGGCAGCGGTCGTGTCGGGGGTCAGGCCCAGCGTGCGGACGCCGCCCATCACACCGGGCATCGGATGGCGCGGGGTCCCCCGGACCGAGACGATCAGCGGGTTGTCGGTGCCGCCGAAGGTCTTGCCGGTGCGCGCTTCGAGGGTGTGGATCCCCGCCTCGACCTGGGGCCACAGGCCGTCCGGGAGCGCGCCGGTCTCCAGGTAGGCAAGGGCGGCGTCGGCGGCGATGACGAAGAGGGGCGGGACGGGCAAGCCGGCCTCCTGCCAGCGGACCATGGCGAGGCCCATGCCGCCCAGCCGGGCGCGGACGGCGTCGTCGTCGGGCTCGCGGCCAAGTTGGCCGGTCAGGTCCTGCTTGGCGGTCGTGTTCAGGTAGACCCACTGCTTCGCCATCGGCGCCTCCTTTGGAATGAGAGCAACTGCTATCGATCCAGCTATTTTTGGGGAACCACAGATTATGCAGATTTCACAGACTGAAAATGAGCAGGCTTCCTCACCGGCCGTAGGAGAGGCGAACGTCACAAGCTTTCAGGGTCATAGCGTCAGCGGCTCTCCCCACAACCGGACCAAGAACCGTTGCCCCTGAATGCCATGCCCAAGGACCTCAAACTCAGGCTCACGCCCCACGTGTTCGCGCATCAGGCGAATCATACGCGGTACACCAGAGCCCAAACTATTCACGTAGCCCAGGTTGAAGAGCACCCGCGCGATGGTCTCGTTGCGCGCTTTACTATAATGGGTGCGTATATTCGCCAACGTCACACTGTTGGGGAGCCCCCCCGGACTGCGGACCTCGACACGATCGTCAAAGACATAAAGCAGGATCTGCGCACCGGTGAGGCTATAGTCGCGGTGCGCCACAGCATTGACGATCGCCTCTCGCAACACGGGTCTCGGATATTGACGACGGTCGTGCTGCCGGACGTCGTCAATACGGGTCATCTGAGCGGTATTCCGCTCAATGAAATTCACAGCCCTTTCAATCTGCTCAGGCAGACGCCCCACAATCTCCTGGCGATCGAGGATACGCTCGCCGGCCTCCACCCCCTCCCAACGGACCGCCGAGATTCGCGCATAGTAGAGGTCATCCTCCGGCACCTGACCAAAGAGCAGAAGACCTGCGAGCGAGAGACACGCCCGCTCCTCAATATCACGGACCACGAACCGCATATTCTCCAACATACGCGGCAACGGTATGTCGGCTTCCGCCAATGGCGCCTCATAAATGCGGCGATAATACCGCCCAAACGCATCGAGGGAGAGGTCGTCGACGTCCGTGCCCACCACCGGCCTCTCATCATAGTGAACCAGACCGGCCAACTGCAACAAGCGTGCACGCTCCTGCGGCGTGCACCGGCGCTTCGTCGAACCCACCCGGATATAGCAAATGCCGGTATTCGTCTCGTGCGGCGCCCCAACGCGCCGGGGGACGTGCACAACCAGCACCAAGCCCTCGTCCGTGTCGACCCGATCGATGGTCGGGGTCAGGGAAGGGGTGCAGTTTTGGCGGGCCAGATTCATAACCTGCGCCTCGACCCGCTGGGGAGAATCAGTGCCCACAATGGTGCCGTCGTCATCGACGCCGAGCAGGACATAGCCGCCCTCGGTGTTGGCGAACGCCACCATCTCACCCGCAAAGTCGCTCCGCTGACTCACCTCCCGCTTGAACTCGGTGAAGCTGTCCTCCCCCGCTGCGATCATCTCATACAATTCTAAGCTGTCCATCAGTCTGTCCCCCAAGTCTTATACTTCTGCTGGCGGATACGAAAAGCCTCCTTCCCCCCCTCAAGAATATCCTCTACAGGCTCCCGAAGTCTGGGGGCATCAATCGAACCCGGCGGCACATCAATCCAGCCGTGATCCTGATCGGCTTGCATCACGATAATCAACTCAGCATCCCCGGAAACCGGGATGTTGGCATTGTGAGTGGCGACAATAAACTGCCGGTGCTCCTTCTCACGCTTGAGGGTCTGCACAATCTCGCGAAAGATAAACTCATTATCCAGATCGTCCTCCGGCTGATCGATAATCAACGGCACATTCCGCTCGATGAGGATCAAGGAGAGAATCGCCGTGCACTTCTGCCCCGTCGAGAGACCGAGTTCTCCCTCACGGGGTGTGAGCGGGCGGTCGTGGTGCCCCACCCGCAACCGGATGTCGGGACGATCAGGAATGCGATAGGTTTCCAGTCGATAGAGGGTCTCCTCATCGATCCCCGCCAACCGGCGGCGGTAAGCCGCCGACACGCCGTAAACCTGCGCCAGCAGACTTTCCGCTTCCGGCGGGTTGTCCCGCTCGCACCGGATGGCCTGGGCCAGGTGAATAGGATCCGGGTACCGCCGCCGACCCTCAGGGGTACCCTTGGCGGCCGGCAGCCGGGCGTGGGCCATCTCCTCAAGCACACTGCTCCGGATACGATGCCCGGTAAAGAGATCCATCAGTTTCTCAGCATAGGCGTTCCGGTCCCCCTCCAACGTCACCGAGACACGCACGGCGCCCTCTTCGGCCGCCGCCGAACCGGACGTTTGGGACTTCTTGAGCTGCTCCGTCAGCCTGCGGGCCGTTCGCTCCCGCACCCGGAAGCTTTCGGTCCGCCGCAAATGGCGGAGATCGCGCAGGCGTTCCCGCCGCGCTGCACGCAGCGCCCGCAATCGCTCTCGCCGCCGCTCCATCTCACGCTGGATACCCTGAAGCGCCTGCAGTTTGGCGCGCTGCTGGAAGTACCGTTCGGCGCTGAAGTCCTCACCAAACTGGCCTAACAGATCTTCGTAATCCCGTTGGACCTGCGCGTACTGCTGACGCCACCGCTCGCGCGCATGTTTACCTTCCTGCCAGATGTCCTGAAGCTCAACCTCAAGATCCCTCAAGCTTGTGGTGAGGACCGCATCCATACGGTCAAGCAGGGCTGCCATCCCCTGTAGCATGGGCGTGTGAGGCAAGCGCTCCTGGACAAGATCATCCGGCAGCACATCCCGGAGGGGCTCCTGCTGCTCCAAGAAGTCCGCAACCGCCGCCTTGCGTGCGGCAACGGCATCCCCGGCGCGATCCAGCAGCGTCTTTTCCCGCTCAACCTGCTTCTTTTTCTCCAACTGGGAGGCAGCCTCGTGCTTCTCCATCCGCTCTACGTCCAACCGGATGCCCTCCAACTGCTGAAGTTGATGTTCAGCCCGATCGATGTCATCCTGCAAGCGCAGGATATCGTCAGCGTTTGTTTCCAACCAACGTAGGAGATCCTCCTCACGGCGCTGGATCCCACGCAGCTCTTCAACGGCATAGGTGTCCAAGAGGTTACGCTGGAATGCGACGTTCTTGGAAATTTCCAGGACCTCTTTTTGCCCATAGACTTCGATGGGGAAACCCCGAGGCAGAATCTGAGAAGGATGGACCGATTTTTCCTCACCCGTCACCGCATCATAGACTTTGGGTTCGTGCCCTTTGACCCTGGTGATCTTATACTGCGAGCCATCCGCCAACTCATAGAAAGCCACAAGGCGTGCGTCCTCCGACAGCGTCGCATTCACCACCTGACGATGTTGGTCGAGCGTCGCTTCCGTACGGGGCGCCAGGTCGAAGACGTAACGGATCGCCTCCAGCAGTGCGGATTTTCCGGCGCCGCGCCCGCCGATAATAGTATTCAGATTGGGGTTGAATCGAACCGCAAACGGATCCGCGTGATCCTCGTCAGGAGGCCCTGACAGGAACCCATTTTCCACCACCAGCCCTAACAAGCGGGGATAGGCCGTCTCCCGGTACTCGCCCTTCAGACGCACCCGCGATTCGTGGTCGATAAACGCCTGGCGAAGTCCTTCAACACTCATATCGCTGAGCTTGATGTAAGTAAAATGCGATCCAATGGAGGGCGCATCCCCCGAATCCCCCAGACCTCGGCCATCCGAGTGATTTAGACATGCGATCGACTTACCACCATAAACATCCATCCCCCCCTTGACAAGCTGTCTCTCGAAGTTGGATAGCACCTCACGCTCACCAGGTATTTCCGCAGCGATAAGATGAGGGTCGCAATAGGCCAGTACGCGCGTTTCACCCTCAGCCTCCTGAAACAGACCGTTCGTACTTGATGCGTGAGCTGCGATAGGAATACCCTTATGATCGACAATATGGAACGTCAAATCAGGAGCATCGAGCTTTGTCAGTCGGGGAGAACCATCGTCGTGGAATCGTTTGCCGGGCATAAGATCGAGTGAGGAGAGAAAATGGTCAATCGTCGAAGATGGCGTATCGGGATCGAACAAGGCCAGATAGTGAACCTGGCGCTTGCCCTCCTTCGCGCCCACCTCCACGCCGGGGAAGACGATCAGGTCGTCAACCTGGCGCGCCGCCTCCTGGATATAGGAGAGCCACGAGACGTCATTGTGCTCTGTCACCCCCACGATCTCGATCCCCTGGTCTTGATGGAGGTAACGAACATAGGCTTCGGCAAACGCGGCTTTTTGGGGCCCGGTTTCAACGACCAAGCCCTGGCGGTTGAAGTGGGGATCAAAAGGCGTATGGTTGTGAAGATCGACCCGGTAAAATCGAGCCCCTTCCGGCAGCGCCATGATCTTTTCTAACAGACTATCCACGATTCCCTCCCACGCCCCTCTCTATAGGCACGTCATCTGCCGAGGTGCGGACGGCGCCGCCCCGGGCGCCTCCAGCCTTCGGGCCTCGGGACGGGCGAACGTCCCTTTGACCCGCGTGCGAGGCACCGCATCGATCATCACCTGCAGACAGGCTTTGAACGGGGGCAGATCTTTTCGGCTTGATATCGTGCCAGACCTGGTAGTTCTTGACGGAAAACGCCTCAATACGCGGAACGTTCGGTTGGGGCATAGTGCACCACTCCTCACTGCGATAACCGTATCGTCGACCTGCACTGCATCCCATTATAATCGGATCACAACAGGTTGAAAGTCGGAGGGCAGGCCACCCACCAATGGGGAAAGCTGACGCTCGACGATGGTCGGCGTGACCTTCCGACGAGGTGGGATGTTCTGACGTTTCCCCCGGCCTAAAGATTCTGTGGTTTGACGGTGCCTTACGGGAGGCCGGGGCGTGGCATTCCCGTGACGGGGATTTACGTTCGATCGGCTTGATCCGGTCTGAAGGTTCGATAAATCGACGACACCTGACAGAATGCCGCGCCCGGCGAAACGCCGGTCCCTTGGGCCAGAAGGCGACCCGCGGCCCGGGCGCGTGCCGCCGCCTCCGGATCGAGATGGGGGCGGACGGCTGTCCCCCACCTCATTGCGCCCAGGCGGTCGCGGGCCTCGTCGTAGGCGTTGGATCGGGAGTGTTTCAATTCCCCGTTCGGAATTCTGTGTCTTTAAGCTGAAGCTTCCATTATCCTCCATGACCTCAATGATCCGTTTCAATTCCCCGTTCGGAATTCTGTGTCTTTAAGCTGGAGCGGGCTGTGAGGTCGGGCGGTGCGTGAATTGGGTTTCAATTCCCCGTTCGGAATTCTGTGTCTTTAAGCCCGAACGGATCGACGCGAGCGACGGGAATATCCCGGTTTCAATTCCCCGTTCGGAATTCTGTGTCTTTAAGCCAGACACCGGCGAACTCTGATATACTGAAGTAGACATGTTTCAATTCCCCGTTCGGAATTCTGTGTCTTTAAGCTCTGCAAACCCGTTACCACCTCCTGCAATGTCAACGAGTTTCAATTCCCCGTTCGGAATTCTGTGTCTTTAAGCTACGACATGACGGTGCAGGGGGTATTGTACCGTAACGTTTCAATTCCCCGTTCGGAATTCTGTGTCTTTAAGCCCATTTTACCGCAATCCTATGACGCACTCAAGCAACTCGTTTCAATTCCCCGTTCGGAATTCTGTGTCTTTAAGCTATCTCTGCCGGCTGGTTGAGTCTGTCCTCGACCTGTTTCAATTCCCCGTTCGGAATTCTGTGTCTTTAAGCCTGGCGGCCACATTCTCTCCCTGCACGCATACGGCGAGTTTCAATTCCCCGTTCGGAATTCTGTGTCTTTAAGCTTTGCGGTCCACATTTGCTCGGAGCCACGAGGAACCAGTTTCAATTCCCCGTTCGGAATTCTGTGTCTTTAAGCATCTTAAACCCCACCGCAAACGCCACGATCGGCGCAGTTTCAATTCCCCGTTCGGAATTCTGTGTCTTTAAGCCAGGGGACCGGCGCGGGGGCGTGGTGGAAACCGGGGGTTTCAATTCCCCGTTCGGAATTCTGTGTCTTTAAGCCGCCGCCTCACTCGCCTCACCCTACCCATTG
>DAOTTS010000155.1:0-5685 GCA_034437735.1 Anaerolineae bacterium | reverse complement strand
GCGCTGCTCTGGACGATCCCCTTTCCGTGGGCTATCTGCGGCCTGGTCTATTCGCTCTTCTACTGGGCCTATCCCCGCGATGCTGCTAAACTTCGGAGTCAGATGGCCGGCCGGGCGAGAATCTTACGTGAAGGAGAGTGAGCGATGGACGTTAAGCTGATTGCGATCACCCGCTATTTATCGGACGCTGCACCCGGCGCGGCGGGCCCCGAATCCCTCATCGAGCACGCGGGCCGGGTCTGCTACCGCAGCCAATCCCGGGGCAATCCGGCGGCTTTTCTGCGCGCCCGGCTCCGGGAGGGACACGAGTCCATCGTCGAGCACGCCAGTGCGACGTTTGAGATCGGCGGGATCAGCCGCGCCTGCACGCACCAGCTCGTCCGGCACCGCCTCGCCTCCTACAGCCAGGAGAGCCAGCGGTACGTGGATATGTCCGACCCCGAACTCGTCGTGCCGAACAGCATCGCGGAGAACCCGGAGGCCCTGGCGGCCTGGTTGGATCTCGTCGCGCACGTCAAGGCGACGTACCGCGACCTGCGGGCGCGGGGGGTGCGGAAGGAGGACGCCCGCTTTGCGCTGCCCAACGCCGCCGCCTCCCGCATTGTGGTCACCATGAACTTCCGGGAGTATCTCCACTTCTTCCGCCTCCGCATCACGCCGGAGGCCCAATGGGAGATCCGGCGGATGGCCCTGGCGATGTTAGAGCAGCTCGTCCCTCACAGTCCCACGATCTTCGGCGATTTTCTCGCCGACGTGCGGGCGCGATACCCGGCATTCTTTGAAGACGCGTAGATAGAGATCCCAACGAATCCCAAGAGGACACAACATCTTATGACAGAGACGATGGATGATCTTCAGACTCAGCTACTTCTCACTGAATGCGTGTCTGACGAGGAACTCAACGCTCAGGTTCAGAACCTTGCCCACTATGAGTACCTCTATCAGGTGCTCAGCAGTATTCCGGACATGGTGATGGTGCTCAATTCCCAACGCCAGGTGGTGTACGCGAACCAGGCCTTCCTGGATTTCGCGGGCTTCGATGCGTCGGATGACGTCATCGGCTTGCGCATCGGGGAGATATTGGGCTGTATCCATGCCTTTGAGAGTGAAACAGGGTCTGGCGCGACGCCTTTTTGCCGCTATTGTGGTGCTACTCATGCGTTTCTGTCCTCTCAGCACGGCGATCACGCGGTGTATGAGTACCACGTCAACGTCGCTGCAGAGGACGGCCCGCCAGGTCTCGACCTCCGGGTGGGGTCCACCCCATTGACCCTCGACGGGCAAGCGTTCACCCTCTTTACCCTCACCGACATCAGTGACGAGGTGCGACGCCGGGAGCTGGAGCGCATCTTCTTTCACGATCTGCTTAACGCTGCCGGCATCGTTCGCGCCACGTCGGATTTGATGATGGACGTCTATCATTCGGAGACTGAGGATGCTGCATCCCTGGTCGAGCAGAGCACGACGATGGTGGGGCTGATTCAACGGGTGGCCACTCGGCTCGTTCGGGAGATTGAGGCGCAGAAGGACTTCACCCAGCTTGAACGCAATGAGATCGAGATCGAGCCGACGTCACTCTGGAGTCAGGCCCTGCTCGCCGAACTCATTGCCGGCTTTCGGATGCACGAGGTCGCCCAGGGCCGTACCCTCCGCCTGGCGCCGGGGTCCGAGGACGTTCAATTCACCAGCGATCGGGCGCTCCTCTCCCGGGTGATCGAGAATATGATCAAGAACGCCCTGGAGGCCGCCGACCCCGGCGAGACGGTGACCTTGGGGAGCCGTCGTTCCGCAGAAGGCGTCGAGTTCTGGGTTCACAATCCCACAGTCATGCCCGAGCGAATCCGACGACAGGTCTTCAAGCGGTCGTTCTCGACCAAGGGGCCGGGACGCGGCCTGGGGACCTTCAGCATGCGGTTGATCAGCGAGCGGTACCTTGGAGGGCACGTCACCTTTACGTCGGAGCCGGGGGAGGGGACGACGTTCTACGCCCATTATCCCCTGGCGCTCGACACGGAGGACGATTCGTAGCGCCCTCGTTTTCCCCAAGGTTATCAGGCCCGAGTGGATCTTTCGCTCGGGCCTGTGCTTGCCAGATTGACGCTGCCCTATACCCTTATATATGTAAAAAGGAATGAGAAAGGAAAAGGATACGTCCTATGCACCTCTCGATCGAAGACGTGAGCAAACAGTACACGCGTGACGTCTGGGGGACCCGGGATTTTACGCTGGACCTGGAACCGGGTGTGTTGGTCCTCCTGGGCCCCAACGGCGCCGGCAAGTCGACGTTGATGACGATGCTGGCGACGATCGCCAGACCGGCGCCGGGCAGATCATCGCCAAGACCCCGCTGCCCAAGGCGCTCTATGCTTTGGGTAAGACCCTGAGCAACTTCAGTTTCCTGGCGGTGATCATGCTGATCGTGCTGATCGGGGCGGGCGGCACCCCATGGATCCGGGGGGAGGTCGCCCGGCTGAGGGTCGGACAGCTCCTGACCCCTTTTGTGCTCGTTTCGCTGCCGGCGATGACAGTGGTCGCGGCGTTGGCCGTCCTCTTTGAGGCGCTCTACATGGTGATCTGGTACATCGGGCCGATCAGCGGGCTGGCATCCCTGGATTTCATAGGGGCGACGCCGGACAGCATCGCCTTGCAGCAGCCGTGGCTCATTCCCCTGGTCACGGCGGTGCTTCTGGGCCTGGACGTGCTGGGACGCGTGCGCAGGATCCGGCGCTGAATGGGCGTCGTTATCCCTTGCGGGGATACGCGTCGAGGATCGATCGCGGCGGAAAGGTGATTGCCTTGGGCTTGCAGATTGTCGCGCACGAACTGCATCCCACGATGCAGCGGTAGGGATCCGCCACGGTGACCTTGCCGTTCTCGGTGGGCTGCAGGGCGCCGGTGGAACAGAGCCGCAGGCAGACCCCGCAGCCGTCGCAGGTCTCGTCGTCGACGGTCGGATACCAGGGAATCTGTTCGCGGGGGTATCCGCGCCAGGTGCCGTAGTCGGGCTCCGAGGACCCGGAAGCCCCACCCGTCCGGGTGAGATACGCCGCGTACTCCCGCCGGAACGCCGTTGCAAACGCCTCCCGCGCACCGTACGGAATGTAGGTGTCCGCCTTGAGGCGTTCAACCATCGCCATTCCCAGGCCGGGCTCGTCCGGGCGGCGCCCCTGCGCCTTGAGCTCAGCGAGCAGGTCGTCCAGTCCCTGGATCGCGGCCGGCGATCCATCCACCATAATCTGCCGGTAGGCTGGTTTCATCGTCTATGTATCACCTTATCTTGTTTTGCTCGTGGCGCATATGCACTTCAGTGAATATAGTCTAGCACACATAAACCATAAGACCAGCCTCGGCTCGCCAACGCACGAACCTGTGAGTCGACCGTCCCGCACTGCCCTCAGGGGACGCTGCTCTCCTCCCGCATCTCCTCCTCGACCTCGCGCTCGAGCCGCCGCTCCCGCTCGCGCTGGTAGGCCTCATAGTCGGGCACCACGCGCGCATAGGTCTCTTTCATCAGAGGGGAGGAGAAGATGAAGTCCGCCGAGGCGCGGTTGGTCGCCACGGGGATATTCCACAGCACCGCCAGCCGCAGCAGTGCCTTCACGTCGGGATCGTGGGGCTGCGCTTCCAGCGGATCCCAGAAGAAGATCATAAAATCAATCTCCTTCTCCGCGATCTTGGAGCCGATCTGGACGTCGCCGCCCAGCGGGCCGCTCTGCATGCGGTGGATCTCGATGCCCAGTTCGCGCTCCAGCAGCCAGCCTGTGGTCCCCGTCGCGTAGAGTTCGTGCTGGCGCAGGGCCTTGCGGTTGAACCGCACCCACTCCAGCAGGTCGTCCTTCTTGTTGTCGTGCGCGATCAGGACGATGTGCTTCTGGACGCCCATCGGTAATCGGATCGATTGCATCTTGGCCTTGTCCTTTCGGTTTGACCGCGTGCCGCTCAGGCCGACAGGACGCCGAGCAGGAAGAGCAGCACACAGCAGATTGCTACCAGCAAGAGCCCGCCGATGATCACCCAGACGACCGGCGAGAGTTTCCTTTTGCTCGCATCAGGACTGGGGGCGGAATCATCATAACCGGAGGGGATGGGGCTGGGCTGGACAGGGGCGGGGCTCACCTGGGCGGGCGCCACTTGAGGCGCGACCTCAGGCTCCTGGGAGACGTTACTCACAGCAGGAGTCTGGGTGACGACCTCCGGCGACGCGTCATTGGATTTTGATGTAAAAACAGTCCCACACCATGGGCACGCCTCTGCATTGTCGGGCAAATCAGCTTCACAATTAGGGCATTGCATCGTCATTCTCCTTATATAGCTTGGGATCTTTTCCCGTAGGTCAGAGGGAGTCTTACTCAGGGCTGCGGTTTGAACATCCGATCGAGCGTGCCCTCTCCCTCAATCGCCACCCGGTGGTACTGCATCGCGCAGAGCAGGGTGTCCATCTGGAAGCCCAAGACGTCCGGGAAGGTGAGCGCCAGGCACGCAGCCGTTCGCGCCATCGCCGTGATGAAATCCACGACCTGCGCAGCCAGGAAAAACGCGGCCCCAGCCCCAATTGCCATCGTCATCACGGCGATGATCTTCAACAACCAGGAGAGCCCCCAGCCAAACCATTCCATCGCACTATCAATCGTCTGGTAGGTATCCATATCCCTGAACCGCCGGAAAATCTCGGCGGTTTCGTCGATCTTCCGGTTTGTGTCGCCAAAGGCCTGCTCGTACCGCACCATCGGTTCCAGGATCGGCTTCCAGAGCTGGCTGACCGTCTCTGCCTCAATCAGGGGCGGTGCCGGGTTCTCTAAACGATCGGGACGCAGCGCGCTTTTACACAGGGCGACAAACCCGCCGGTCGCCGCTTTCTGCTGCATCTTTGTCTCCTGGACAAACCCGCTCATCACCGCATTCAACATCCCCTGTCGTTCCGCCGGCGTGTTGCCGTTGAGCTCGACCGCCTGGGCCACTAAATCTGTGCGTTGAACGCGTTCGATGCTCTCGTTCGGGAACGAGAAGAAACTGCGCGGGACCCCGTGCGTCATCACCATCTCAGCGCGGTTGTGACGGTAGACCTCATCCTGTAAGCGGCTCGCGTTTCGACTCAACTTCATAGCCACCGCCGTCAAAAAGCCGGGCACCCAACTGAGCTTCTTGAGCACCCACCCCAACAGCCACGCAATCCAATCCACAAACGCCAGGATTGCGTTGGCGGTGTCGTAGAGTATGCTGATCGCGCGTTCCACATAGTAATAAATGCTGCCCATCCACGGGGAGACCTCCTGCCAAGTGGCCTTATCGGTCACATGGTAGCGCAACTGGCTCGCCTCCTCCTGCGCCTGCTTGATGGATTTCTCCAGTTGGGCCAGCTTCTTGGAAACCGGTGACTTCACCCACATATTCACGAGTTCCCCTTTGTGGATGTTAAACACCCCGTCCACCCAGGTTTCGGATTTTGGGAGCGTCTCAAGGATAGCCTGCATCTGGGCCGCCGATCCGGAGGCCACGCCCTCACCGGCGAGCTCCGCCACCTTTTGTTCGAGCATTGCCAGCTTGGGCGCATTGCGTGTATAGATCTCCTGGATGTCGCGGACCAATTTCTGGATACGGGCATTTCTGGGCAGCGTCCTCACCTGCGCCTCCAGAAGCTCCCGGAAGGAAGAACTGGTGATCTGCTCCGCGTTATCCCGGATATAC
>DAOTTS010000154.1:0-6670 GCA_034437735.1 Anaerolineae bacterium | reverse complement strand
ATATGGGAGGGCGGGCTGGGGATCTACGGCGCCATCGCCGGCGGCGCCCTGGGCGTCGTGCTCTTCTCGGCCACGCGGAAGCTCAAGGTGCTGACGTGGCTGGACTTCCTGGCCCCCGGCCTGGCCATCGGCCAATCGATCGGCCGGTGGGGTAACTACATCAACCAGGAGCTCTACGGCCCCCCCACCACCCTGCCCTGGGGCCTGGCCATCGACCCGGCGTTCCGCATCCCGCCTTACACCGACCTGGCCGAGTATCCGGGCGCGACCCGCTTTCATCCGACCTTTCTCTACGAGTCGCTGGCCACCCTGATCCTCTGCCTCGTCCTACTCTGGGCCGCGGACCGGTGGCGCGACAAGCGCCGTTCGGGCGATCTGCTCTTCGGCTATCTCCTGGGATACGCCGTGATCCGGTTCTTCATCGAATACCTGCGCCCTGACGCCTGGACGATGGGCGCGATGGCGACCGCCCAGTGGATCGCCATCGGATTGGGTATCCTGAGCATCCTGGCGCTGATCCTGCGCCACCAGCTCGGCGCCCGGCCCATCCCGGAGACGGAGGAGAGCTGAGAATCGCGATTCCAACGAGACTATCCACGACGCCCCTGAAAGAAGGTCATTGCCGCCGCAGAGATCGCAGCAGTGACTTGGAGCCCTAACAGACACCAACCCACCTGAAGGAGGTCGCACATGGCGTGGACGGACACGGTTTTACATCTGCAGGAGATCGACCAACGCCTCGAGGAGATAGAGGCGCGCAGGCAGGAGATCCAGACAATCCTCGGTCACGACGAAGCCGTGACCGCCGCGCAAGCTGAGGCGGCCTCCCTGGCCGAAGCGGCCAACGAGGCACGCAAGGCCCAGGAGGAGGCCGAATTCGAGCTGGACCGCGCCCAGCGGCAGCGACGGATCAACGAACGCCGCCTTTACAGCGGCGATATCACCAACGCCCGCGAGCTCCAGGATCTGCAAGCTGAGTCCGAATCCCTAAAGCGGCGGGTCTCGATGCTCGAGGATCGGGTGTTGGAAGCGATGATGGTCCGCGAAGAGGCAGACGAAGCCGCCCAGGCCGCGGCCGCGCGGCTCCAGACCCTGCGGGATGCGCGCGCCCGCGAACATACCGACCTCCACACCGAAGTCGAAGCCCTGCAGACCGAGGCCGCCTCCCTCCGTGAGGAACAGCAGGAGGCCCGCGCGCAGTTACCGGCGACGATCCTGGACTCCTACGACTACCTGTGGGAGCGGACGAACGGCCTACCCGTCGCGCAGCTCCGGCGGGGCATCTGCAGCGTCTGCGGACTTGAGGTGCTCAAGCCGATCCAGCAGAAGGTCCAACGGGGCGAAGAGGCCTACTGCGACAGCTGCCGCCGCCTGATCGTGGGGTAAAGCGTCCGGTCGGGACGCTTACCCTCCACCAAAAAGACAAGAGCACGCCCCGAACCTGCCAAGGCGTGCTCCTGCGAAAGGAGGGTAACCAACCGCAATTGAGTGAAAAGGAGGGCGGTCTCCCTTACCCAATGCTGACTATAGTATACATTAAATTAGAAAATGGTTATAATACGGATGTCACGGGTCTGGGGTGAGGGATGTCACGTTGGCGGCGAAAATGGGTTCGTTCCGCAAAAAGTTGAAAGTCAAAGGTCGCAGGTCGAAGGTTGAAAGTGACGAGTTTGAAAGTTTAAAAGTTGGAAGGCTGCTTGGTAAGGTGTCCGTGTTCGAATCTATGTTCTATTATAGCCGATGGCGGGGCGTGATTCAAGGGCGCACCCCCGGCCAATTAGGGCCGAAGTTAGCAGAATTTCATAAAAGATCTAGACAATCGACGGCCCCCCCCTCTAACTCCCCCCCCAGAGGGAGAACAGGAGCTTCTAAGGTGATGGATCCAAATGCAATTGCCCTAACCGGCCAGTTTCAGGGTTATCTCCCATTGACAGGGTGAGGGTATGACGCTCGATACGCAGGCGATTGCCGAGGTTTTCGAACGCTATCCGGGTGTGCAAGCCGTGTATCTTTTTGGCTCCCACGCGGCAGGGACGGCACGGACTGATAGCGACGTCGACCTTGCCGTCGTGCCCCGGGACGCGTCGGTACGCGAGCAGAAGTTGGACATCCTGGCCGATCTGGTCCGACGGGGCATCAATCACGTGGATCTCGTGATCCTGGACACGGACGATCTGGTGCTCCAGTATGAGGCCGTCCGGTATAACCGAGCATCTACCAGACACCGGACTTCGAACCCGGAACGATGTACCCCTACGTGATCCGCCGGTATCTGGATTTTCTGCCCTATCTGGAGCGCCAACGGAAGGCGTACAAACGGAGGTTGCTCGATGATCAAGACTGAGGTGTTGCGCTAAGGGTCTGTAAAAGAATAAGTTCCCGCGCCGACGCCCCCGAGGACGGGGGCTGGAAGCGTTATAGTCGGGACGTTATATTTTTACGAACCCTAACCTCCGTCGGACTTCCGACAGAGCAGCACCGTCCAGGGAAACGGCGCGCGGCTCGCGACGACCGCCAGCCGGCGGCCCACAAAGGTGCGGAATCCTCGGTACGACCAGTGCTGGACGTGACCGGGGTCGTTGCCCCAGCGGCGCACGTTCTTGCCCCTGAGGAAATTCGCCCCCCGAAAGAGGGGTTCGTTGGGCACGCTCACCACGAGCACGGAGCGGGCGATCCGGGACAGCTCCTCCAGCCCCTGCGCCGGATCGTTCAGATGCTCCAGCACCTCCAGACAGACGACAGTCTCGAAGATGCCATCCGCAAAGGGCAGATCCAGGGCACTGCCCCCCACCCACCGTCCCCCGTCCATACGGGTTCTGGCGACCCGGAGCGCCGGCACCGAGATATCCAGCGCATAGAACGCGCCCGGCGCGGCCCCCTGGCGCACGACCTCCGAGGAAAACCCCTCGCCGCAGCCCACCTCGAGCAGCGGGCCAGTCGGTACCTGGGCGAGCATCGCGGCGACCGCGCCGTGAAACCGATCGATCAGCCACTGCTGGAGGGGGTTCGGATTGGTGTGCTTGGCGTAATTGGAGCTGCGGTACTCACCCACCGTGGACCAGCTCCTCCCGGACCACGTAGTCGTCCCCGGGATGGTGTGCATACCGACGCAGCATCTCGCCGATCAGTCCGGTCGAGACGAGCTGCAATCCGGTGAGGACCAACAGCACGCCCAACGTCAGCAGCGGTCGATTGCCGATGGGGCGCTGCCCCAGGAACCACAGGACCGTCAGATAGGCCAGGATCACGGTGCCCACCAGGCCCAATATCGAGCCGATGCTGCCGAACAGACGCAGCGGGTGCTGCAGGTATTTGGTCAGGAACAGAACCTGAATAAAATCCAGGTAGCCCCGACCGAAGCGGCGAGCGCCGAACTTGGACGTCCCAAACTGGCGGGGCCGGTGTTCGACCGGGACTTCCGCGACCCGGTACCCTTTCTGCGCCACGAGCAGGGGGATGAACCGGTGCTGGGAACCGTAGAGATCGAGCTCCTTCACCACCTCGCGCCGGTAGGCCTTGAACCCGCAGTTGAAGTCGTGGAGCTTCAGCCCGGTGACGGAGGACACCACCCCGTTGAAGACCTTCGAGGGGAGCGTCTTGGAGAGCGGGTCGTTTCGGGTCTCCCGCCAGGCCGAGACCATCCCGTACCCCTCGTCGAGCTTCGCGAGGAGGTCGAACAGCGCCTCGGGATCCTCCTGCAGGTCGGCGTCAATGGTCACCACGTACCGACCGCGCGCGGCGGCAAACCCGGCGTTCAGCGCCGCGGTCTTGCCGAAGTTGCGCTGGAAGCGGAGGACGTGGAGGTGGGGGTCCCGGTCGAAGTACGCCGCGCAGCGCTCAAAGGAGCCATCGCGGCTGCCGTCGTCGACGAAGATGAGTTCATACTGGTCGCGGAACGGCGCCGGCCCCTCGGTCAGCACGCGCGTGAGTTCGGCGTGGAGGCTTTCGATGCCGGACGCCTCGTTGTAGATGGGGACGACGATGGAAAGTGCTAGGGAATCCTTCATATCACCAACCTCCTGGCTTCTCGATCCCAATGATGTTGCATTCTTGTTCCAATTCTGGTACACAGGCCATTAATCATACCATATTATAACTTTTTGTGCTATAATAACTGTCGAACAGATCAGTAAGCAGTTGACGACTACAGAGATCGTATTACACTCGGGTCCAAGTTTGCCTACACGATAAGTGAGTACCCGTGCATTGTAGATGAATTAAACCATTCTGCAATCGGCGGAAGAGATAAGAGGTTCGCGCAAAAAGGAAAGCCATGGCCGATAACGTTCAAGTGTCCGTGATTATTCCCGCCTATAATGAGTCCGCCGGTATTGGAAACGTCGTGGAGCACGTGATCCGCGTATTGCAGGAGGATACCGCCAGGACATTTGAGATCCTGGTCGTCGACGATGGATCCAGCGATGACACGCCCTCCCTGGCGGAAGAGGCTGGCGCAACGGTTATCCGACACCCCTATAACATCGGCAACGGCGCTGCCATCAAAACGGGGATCCGCCGCGCCCGAGGCGAGACGCTTGTGATGATGGACGGGGATGGGCAGCACGATCCCGAGGACATCCCCCGGTTCCTAGAAGCCTTGGACACCTACGATATGGTAGTGGGCGCCCGCAACGCCGACTCTGAGACGGAGGCGCACCGCGACCTAGCCAATGCCATCTATAACAAACTCGCAAGCTATATTTGCAGCCGGGAGATCGAAGATCTAACTTCAGGTTTTCGAGCGATCCAAGCTAACATCGCCCGGGGATTTGTCTATTTGTTACCCAATACCTTCTCTTACCCCACTACCCTAACCCTCGCAATCGTACGATCGGGCTACAGTCTAGACTATTTACCTATCAAGACTTCTCGTCGAAAGGGCAAGAGCAAAATCAAACTCCTAAAAGACGGTTCGAGGTTCATCCTAATTATCCTCAAAATCGCAACCTTCTTCTCTCCAATGAAAGTTTTTATGCCAGCCAGTGTTTCGATTTTCCTATTGGGATTCTGCTATGGACTATATAAAGTATTAGCACTTGGCATGCGTTACGGGCCAACGTCAGCTATGCTTATGACGGTTGCCATATTGGTATTTATGATGGGGCTAGTTTCCGAACAAATTTCACAGTTGAGATTTGATCGCAGCGAAATAAGACATGATGACTGGAGCTAAATCTTGAATTCGACTAAAGAGAGAGAAAAGGGACTAGTCCAGATTCAGACAGTCAATTACATTGATTGGCAATCAACTCTGCAATGCGTTCAGTCAATTAAAGCACAAAACTACAAACACTATCGCCTAATTGTCATCGACAACAACTCTCCTAATGAATCATTAGTCAAGATCAGAGAAGCTTATCCAAACGTATTTATAATATCAAATAGCGAAAATGTTGGTTGGGGAGCAGGATTAAATAGAGGTTTCTTCACTAATGATTTTGAAACTGAGCCTGAATTCTATCTTACCCTGAACAGTGATACCACTCTGGATCCAAACTGCTTAACTGAGCTTATTGAGACTATGAAAGCTAATCCAAAGTGTGCTGTTACTACTCCCGTCATATATGAAGACCATACACGAAAAAAGATACATAATGTAGGTTTCAATCTTTCCTATAAGTACCTACTACCGCTGGATTGGTCAAGAATTACAGGAAATCATAGCAGATATCTAAAACGCAGATTGAGAAAAGTAACCTGGACTGATGACACTGTAGCCCTGATGAGACGTGAGGCCATCCGGAAAGTGGGTGGCTACGACGAACAGTATTTCATGTATGGAGCAGTAATAGATATGGAATACGAATTACGGCAGCTAGATTATGACTTCCTCGTCAACTATAATGCAATAGCATATCATAAAGGGAAAGGCTCTTCAGGTGGAAAGCTCTCCGGCTTTTCTCTCTACTATAAAATGAGAAACTGGTGTCTCTTTCAGAAAAAATACTTTTCCACAGCTCACTTGATATTCTACACATTGCCGTGGAGCTTGCTTGTCACAATAATCTATTTCACAAAAACACTCTCTCAACTAGAGCCCACTCTTATTCTTCAAATGATAAGGGGCATCAAAGATGGCTTCACTTGTTGTTCCAGCACTTAATGAAAAGGATTGCAGAAAGATATATGTACGAGTCTAAAACGAGCAATTTAAAAGGAGAAAAGGGACTAGCTATAAAAAAACCTGTCATTATCGTTACTTCATTGGGTCGAACTGGAACACGATTTTTCTCTACTTTGTTTTCGAATATCATGTCTGATTGCACATCTCTTCATGAACCAGATATCTTAACCATCCCACAAGACCAAACAAAACCCAAACAGATTGCATCCATATTGAGACAATTTAGGGAATCTGGAATTTACTACCTAATCATCCAGAAGATTATTGGGAATGGTGGCATCATCGAATTTTCAGATGCAAGAGTACGAGGCACTCTCAATCATGAATTAGCCGCACAAAAAACCTTGGACAGGCGCCGGAATTTTGTAAGTTCGAGACCCGGATCAGTCTATATGGAATCGAGTATAGCATACTACGGGATATTAGATATACTGCCGGATGTTTATCAAAATCATAAAGCAGCTTACATAGTCCGTGACGGACGGGATTGGGTCAAATCTTGGATGAACTGGGGAGAAGGAAGCGGATTCTACACCAAGAGACGAG
>DAOTTS010000153.1:0-14148 GCA_034437735.1 Anaerolineae bacterium | reverse complement strand
TCATCTCCCGGATGGAGGCCGGAACCACCCGACCATCCGCGTACCGCCGCTCCGCCACGACGTACGGGTACATCATCACCCCATCATTCGCGATCGAGGATATGGCCACGGCCAGTTGCAGCGGCGTGGTCGAGATACCCTGTCCATAGGCGTTCGTCGCCAGATAACTGTCCGACCACTGGTAATCGTACGGAAGATGGACGATACCGGCCTCTTCGTTCTTCAGACCGATCCGGGTCTTCTGTCCAAAGTTAAACCGTCTCACGTAATCGTAGAAAACGTCGGCCCCCATTTGCTGTGTGGTCAGCCGGGCGACGCCGGTGTTCAAGGAATGATCGAGCACCCCTTGAAGATCCTGACGTCCATGATTATTGTGGATCGCGTTATTGACCAAGATGCCCCCGTACTCATAGGGCCCCTCGTCGACGTAGGACCAGCTCAAATCGACGCTCCCGGAGTCCAGCGCCGCAGCGACCGTCAGGACCTTGAAGACGGAACCGGGTTCGTAATCGACGCTGACCATGGGATCCCTGAAGACCTCCGAGTTTCCAGCCTCCCAGTACGTCTCATAGACGTCGGGCTTGTAATTGGGCCGGCTGGCCGAGGCCAAAATCGCCCCCGTCTCCGGGTTCATCACCAGGATCGTGCCGCCGGACGCATGATACTGCACCAGGGCCCGATCCAGCTCGTCCTCGATGAAGGCCTGCACCGTGCGGTCGATGGTCAGCCGGATGTCGGTGCCCGGATACGAGCGCAGGGGCTCCTCGAGCCAGACCTCGGGCATCGGGATAATGCCCTCCATCGACTCACCGCTGGCCTCGACCGGCTGAGGACGCAAGAACCGCTGCTGGTACGCTTCGAGTCCAAACCCCTCCCCATCCTGATTGACAAACCCCAAAAGATGCCCGGCAAGGGAACCTTCCGGATAGCTCCGCTCCCAACTCTCCGAGATGGTGAACCACGTCCATCCCTCTTTCTTGATTTTGGCCTCCAACGCCACCTTCCCATCCTCACTCAACGTGGCGGTCAGTTGGCGCCAGGCCGAATAATAGGCGTGTTCGTCCATTCGCGCCCGATCATCCTCGGTCAACGTCAGCGCCCGGGCGACCTCCTCCGGGGATTTACCCAGAATCGGCGCCAACACGTTGCTCGTCCGGGTGACGTCGGTGACGAGATCCACCTGGGCATCGACCTTATAGACCGGCTGATTGCCGATCAGCAGGTCGCCGTTACGGTCGGTGATCACGCCCCAGGGTGGATCCGGCAGTTGGTAAGCGCGGTTCACGAGCAGGTCGGCGTTCTGAGCGTGAACCTTATGCTCCAGCACCTGAAGGCGGATAAGCTGGACGACCAGCACAGAGGTGAACGCGACCAACAACGCGGTCACCAGACGCAAGCGGGTATCAGGGCCCCTCAGCATCTACCGGACCTCCACGGTCATATACTCAAACGTCTCCACAGGCTGATAGCCCAGTTCAATCGACCGGACCTTCATCGCCTCAATCGAGCTCAACCGCGCCGCCTCAAGCGTCAACTCCGCGTTCTCACGTCGAATCTCGCCCAATTGATGGTGCAGGGCCCAAATCTGCCTGGAGAGGGAGATATTAGAAGCGATCAGGGCTAGGTAGAGGGCGCCCAAGAGACCCACAACCCCGACCAGAATATACAGCGTCCGAGCAAACGCACGATCCGCCTGCTCATGTCTTTTCGGCATCCCATGCGTGCGCTGCTGCCAGATAACGCTCATCGTGGTATGTTCCCCCTTTCTCGCTTCTCAACCAGATCTGGATCCAACTTCTCTACAATGCGTAACCGTGCGCTTCGGGATCTCGGATTTGCCTCGAGCTCAGACGCTGACGGCATGATAGGCTTGCGGGTTAACCGGCGCACCGTCTGCCGGTGGTCACACCGGCAGACCGGCAGCTCGGGTGGACAGATACAATCGCGCGACTCGCGGCGAAAGTACTGCTTGACGATGCGATCCTCCAGCGAATGAAACGCAATCACCGCCAGACGCCCACCGGGACGAAGCGCTTGGACGGCCCGGGGAAGCGCGGACTCGATCCCTTCCAACTCTCGATTCACCGCAATCCGCAGCGCCTGAAACGTGAGGGTTGCCGGGTGAAGACGTCCTCGCCGGTGTCCTACCGCGTCCGTGATAACCTGTACAAGTTCCTGTGTTGATCCAATGGGTCGCGCCGAGACGATCGCCGCCGCGATGCGCCGGCTCTGCCGCTCCTCCCCGTACTCATAGAGAATATCCGCGAGCTCGGACGCGGACGATTGATTGATCAGGTCCGCTGCCGTCACCCCCGCACTCGTCGGGTCGAAGCGCATATCCAGCGGTCCATCGGAGCTGAACGAGAATCCACGCGCCGGATCCTCAATCTGCCACGAGGAGAACCCCAAATCAAAGAGCACCCCGTCTAAGGGCATGCATCCCTTATCCTGTGCAATGGTCAAAAGATCCACATACGAGGCGTGGACCACAATCGCGCGATCCCCAAAGGTGGACAGTCGCCGGGCTGTACGTTTGACGGCCTCAGGATCACGATCTAAGCCGAGCAAGCGGCCATCGGGCCGACTGGCCTCAAGGATCGCAGACGCGTGCCCCCCTCCTCCTACGGTCGCATCGAGATAAACGCCCCCCGGGGCCACGGCCAAGCCGCGCACAACCTCGTCGAGAAGAACCGGGATATGTCGCGCTGCATCCGGACGGTTCACGTCAGATGCCCAGATCTTCCCACAAACCGGGATTCTCTTCTGCGACCTCCAGTTGATTCGCGCTCGTGGACTCCCAACGGGAAGGGTTCCACAATTCGATAAAGCTATCGAGTCCGATAATCGTCACTTCCGATGATAATTCCAAATCACCGATGGTTCGAAGCCGGTCGGGAATCAGGATGCGTCCCTGACTATCCAACTCCGCATCAATCGCATCGGCAAAGAAAATACGGCGCAACGAACGCCCACGCGGATCGGTGATCGGCAGCGCCGTCACCTTCTGAGCGATCTCGCGCCATACGTCAGTGGGATAAACCGTCAAACATCGATCAAGCCCCCGGGTGACCACGACACGGTCCGACAGCTCCTCACGGAATTTGGAGGGTATCGTCAATCGCCCCTTGCTATCCAGCGTGTAGGTATACTGACCGAGTAACATGTGCCCCCTTGGGTGTTGCCGATGATCGATAATAGGGAACAGGACATCCTATCACGCCACTATTCCCCACTTTCCCCCACTCACACCCACATTATAACCTATATTCCCAAATGACGCAACACTAAATCCCAAATTTTTAGATTCTGCGCCCCTCTTTTTTGGGATATCACCCCCCACAGGTATAGACCACCCAACAAAAATTGAATGTGCAGGCCCGAACGATCCCGACCGGGATCACCCATAGCGTAGAGGCCCGCCTCAACATCGAGGCGGGCCTCCCATCGCGCCGGCGTGCTATCGAGATACGCTCAGCCGGCACGCCCCTTTCGCACCTCGTCGATGAGCGCCGTCGCGCGCCGGGTCAACGCATCCATATCCCCGGCCTCCAGCACGGCCCGGTTGACCAGGGCGCTGCCGACACCGAGAGCTGCCGCCCCGCTGCGGATGAAGTCCGCTGCGGTCTCCATCCCCACGCCACCGACCGGCACGATCTCCAACTGCGGCAGGGGGGCCAGGATCGCCTTCACGAGGCGCGGCCCGCCGACGCTGGCCGGAAAGAGCTTGACCATATCCGCCCCGGCCTCCCAGGCTGTGAGCGCCTCGGTGGGTGTGAAAATGCCGGGCACCACCGGGACGCTGTAGCGGTTGCAGAGCTCCACCATCGCGACCTTCAAAGTGGGCGCGACGACGAAGTCGGCGCCGGCCAGAATCGCGGCCCGCGCGGTCTCGTTATCGAGCACCGATCCGGCCCCGAAGAGCACCGACTCCCCGTACCGCTGTTTGGCCTCCTCGATCACGGTCAGCGCGCCCGGCGTGGTCATCGTGACCTCAATCACCTGCACGCCGCCGGCCTTGATGGCATCGGCCGCTGCGATGAGCTGATCCGAGCTCTCCGCCCGCATGATGGCAATCACCCCGGTCCTGCGTATCAAATCCAACTTGTCAGCCTTGTTCATCGTGTGTCTTCCTCCATGTGTTCAAACCACATTCTCCAACGAACCGTTCAACGTCTCACTCACCGGGCGGTGCGCTTGCCCCCACCCAGCACGTCCGCGCGCATCAACGCCTGCACCTCATCCTTATCAATCATCGGCAGATCGAACATCAACGTCTGCTTGATGCGGGTCGCGGCGTCGCCGACCAGCACGCCTTTCCGAAGGCCGTCAGCGCCAAATCCGGCGGTCAGCAGACCGTAGTAGAACCCGGCGTTCCAGGTATCGCCCCCCCCGAGGCGATCCCACAACGTGATCGGCTTGACCGAGAGCGAGCGGAAGAAGTCCCCCTCGGCGTTGGCCGCCGCGGACTCCCAGCGGTGCGCCTCGAAGCTGTCCGGATACCGGATGGTGATGGCCACGACCTTGGTGGCGAACCGCTCGTGGATGTCGGCGGCGAAGGCACGGATGTCATCGTCCTCGATCGGGCCGATGTCGCCTTTGACGATCTGCTCGGCAGAATACTGCCCGCAGCCCATGCCGTAGATCTCGGCCATATCCTCAATGGACGTGATCAAGAGATCGACGTGCTCAACCAGAATCGGCGTCATCACCTCGCGGGCCTCCGCCACACTCCAGAGCGTGGAACGGTAGTTATAGTCGAGCCCAACCAGGCAATCATCGGGCCTGGACGCCATCGCCTCCTCGAACGCGTCCAGCACGTAGTTGCGCTCGTATCCGCTGTGCCGCGCGAGGCCGAAGCTAATGCCCGAGGTGTGGAAGAGCCGGCAGTCCGTCAGGGCAGCGTCCCAGTCGACCATGCCCGCGTCGAGGCGCGAGGCGGCGGAGTACATCCGCTGGTAGACGCCCTTGTTCTTGCGCGGCGTGCGACCGATCTCGTAGATGAAGCGTCCAATCGGTTCGGTCTTCGGCGCCCAGACGATGTGATCGGTATGCATACCCTGGGCCCGGGCGATGTTTCGCAGCGCCCGCCCATACGGATTGTCGGGCACGCGGGTGACGTACCCCGAGGGGATCCCCAGGCGGGAGAGCCCCATAGCCAGCGTATACTCGCTCCCCGCCATGGAGAGGTGCACCATGCGCGTCCGCTCCGGGCGCTCCTTATCGGCGTGCGTGTCCCGCACCATCACCTCGCCAAAGGTGACGAAGACCGGACCGCCGGCCTGCACATCTGTCAGATCGTCCGTCGTGATGTCGTATTCGAGTTCCTGTGTCGTCATCGTTTATCCTCCTTAATAGTTGTCATCGATAACCCATCTAGCTGCCGGGGGTTTTCAGTGCCGGGGACTTCTGGGTTACGAAGTCCCCGGCACTGAAAACCGGCACTGAAAACCCCCAAGCACCGCTCATAGTTAGTAACGGCCCACGCGCTCGACGCCCTCATCGACGGCCAGCATCACCGCGTCGAAGAGCTGCTTGATCAACCCATGCTTCATCTCCTGCATGGCCGGATCGTCCCACAGGTTGTGGAACTCATCCGGATCGGCTTCCAGATCGTAGAGCTCACCGACCTCGTGTCCGTGATAGACGACGAGCTTGTAGCGGTCGGTGCGGAGCATATTGGCGTGACTGGCATAGGGCCGGTCGAGGGTATCGTGGTACTCGCAGCGCACGAAATCGCGGTGGTGATCGGGATCGGCTTCCCCCTTCAAAATCGGCAGCAGCGATCGCCCCTGAACGTGCGCCGAGATCGGCAGATCCAGCGCATCCAGAAGGGTCGGCACCAGATCCGTGAGCTCCACCAGCGCATCACTCACCAGGCCGGATTGCGCCTGGGCGGGCCACGAGATAATCAGCGGCACGTGGACGGCGCCCTCGTAGAAACGGCATCCCTTCCATAACAAGGCATGGTCGCCCAACATCTCCCCATGATCGCTCGTGAAGATAATGATCGTGTTCTCACGCTGACCGGTCGCTTCCAGGGCGTCGAGCATCCGGCCCAGTTGGTCGTCGATCAGCTCAATCTGCGCGTAGTAGGCGGCAACCATCCGTTGGGCCGGATAATCCTCGGGCGAGCGGGGATCCTCCGTCTGGTGATCGATACCTTGGAAGCGGCGCTGGCTCGTCAGCTCCTCCTCCCGAAAGAGAGGCATCGGCATCGCATCGACGTCCACACGCTCGAGATAGCTCAACGGCGGATCGAACGCCGGGTGGGGGTCAAAGGGGTTGACGCTCATCAACCACGGGCCCTCCCGCTCCTCCGTCATAAACGCGATGGCCTTCTCCGCGCACCACGTCGTCTGGTGGTACTCGGCCGCGATCCCCGGGCGGCAGACCTCGGTCGTCCACTCGCTGTCCAGGTCCGCATCGTGGGCTTCCTCCCAGACGACGCCCTGATCCCGGAGCCACCGCTGGTAGTCGTGCTGGTCGGTGGGCCAGAAGTCCTCCGGCTGCGGATGGTGGCTCCATTCGATCACGCGGTACCCGTACTGATCCGCCGGCACCGCCTCCACGCGCCCGTTGGCCGCGGTAAGGTGGAGCTTGCCCGACAGCCCGCAGTCGTAGCCCTCGTCCCGCAAGGTCCGCGTAATCAGGCCGGGACGCTCCGGGAAGGTGCCATCGCCGTTGCGGTTGACGTGCACCGTGTTCGGGTAGCGCCCGGTGAGAAAGCTCGCCCGGCTCGGCGTGCAGATGGGGCTCTGCGAATACGCGCGCGTAAACGCGACGCCCTCCGCGACCAACCGGTCCAAATTCGGCGTGCGGATGACGTCATTGCCCAAAGCTCGAATCGTATCGTAGCGCTGCTGGTCCGTACAGATCCAAAGGATATTCGGTCTCTCAGTGGTCATGTTTCACTCCCTGACGTCTGACGACGTCTCTCGATGTGCGCGCTTCGCTCAATCGTTCACCCTACCAATCCGCGACCGACCCATCCGCGTGCCACAGCCGGGGGGTCTCCCACGAGCCATCGAAGACCTTATCCGCCAGGGCCTCTAAGTCCAGTTCGACGCCCAGACCGGGCCGGGTCGGCAGGTCGATGTAGCCGCCTTTGATCTCAAATGGCGCTTTGAGATAGCCCTCGCCCAACGTCACGTGCTCCTGGGCGAGGAAATTGGGGATGCACGCATCGAGCTGGAGACATGCGGCCAGCGCGATCGGGCCCAGCGGGCAGTGCGGGGCGACGGCGGCGTAGTACGTCTCGCCCATCGCGGCGATCTTCTTGCTCTCCAGGATCCCGCCGGCGTGAGAGAGGTCGGGCTGCAAAATCGCGGCGGCCTGCTTCTCCAGCACCTCGCGGAACCCCCACTTCGTGAAGAGGCGCTCGCCGGTGGCGATCGGGATGCTCGTGCTCCGGGCGACCGTCGCGAGCGCGTCCACGTTCTCGGGCAGCACCGGCTCCTCAATAAAGAGCGGTGCATACGGTTCGAGGGCCTGGGCCAACCGGATCGACATCGCGGGCGTGCAGCGCCCGTGGAAGTCGATGCCCACGTCGACCGTGTTGCCGACGGCCTCCCGGATATCGGCGAAACGCTTCACCACCCGCTCGACCACAGCAGGCGTATCGACCCAATTGACCGCGCCGCCGATCCCGGTCTTCAGCGCCGTGAATCCCTGGTCGGCGCTGACCTTGGCACTCTCGATATAGTCGCCGTAGGTCTCACCGCCCAGCCACCCGTACATCCGGATCTTATCGCGGGTCGCGCCGCCCAACAACTGGTAGACGGGTACCCCCAACCACTTCCCGGTGATGTCCCAGAGGGCCTGTTCGATACCGGAGATGGCGCTGCAGAGGACCGGCCCACCCCGGTAGAACTGGCCCCGGTAGATGGCCTGCCAGTGGTGTTCGATCCGGCGCGGATCCTTTCCGATCAGATAACGCCCGATCTCCTGAACGGCCGCTGCGACGGTCTGCGAACGGCCCTCGACGACCGGTTCTCCCAGTCCCACGAGACCCGCATCAGTGTGGATCTGCAGGAAGAGCCATCGGGGTTTGACGTGCAAGGTCTCAAGCTTCGTGATTTTCATCCGTACTATCCTCCCTCAAGTGATCAAGACGGTCCGCGTCCTCGCGTTCGGTCTCAAGTATACTCCGATCGCGATGATTCCCAATTGAAGGATAACGGGCAAACGAGATCAGGATCGATCTGAACCCAAGGCTCGTAAAGTCACATAACGTCTATCGGCTGTTACGGGCTTTGTCTGGCGAAGCCGGAGATTACAAATCTCCTCGGAGCGACAGGCGTAAGACCGTGAACTGAATTGCAGTCGATTATCCGATTGACGGCTAAGAAAGGCATGCCATAATGCCATCCATAACCTACTGTCATACAAGCACAACATTGGGAGGACCTATGTTTATAGAACGATCCGACGTTGAGAAAGGTATCAAGATCGCAGCGCAGATCACGCCCGAGCCCTCGGAGAAGGACCTGGCGTTTATCAAGCAGATGGGCGTCGGTTACGTCGTCCTGTGGACCGGCGGGGATAAGGCCAGCGCCGAATACTACGGCAGCCGCCGCGAGCTCTTCGAGGACGCCGGCTTGATCGTCTACGGATTCGGCAGCCGGGCCGTGCACAACCAGCCCAAGATCACGCTGGGCCTGCCCGGACGCGACGAGAAGATCGAGGAGTACAAGCAGCACCTCCGCAACCTGGGCAAGGTCGGCATCCCCTACACCACGTACGCCCATATGGCCAACGGGATCTGGTCCACCGGGCGGGAGCCGACCCGGGGCGGCGCGCCGGCGCGCGCGTTCAATCTGGAAGAGGCCAAGGAAGGCCACTGGGACGGCGAGATCTACGAGGCGCCCCTCACCCACGGTCGGGAGTACACCGAGGACGAGATCTGGGAGAACTTCGAGTACTTCATCAAGCAGGTGGCGCCGGTGGCGGAGGAGGCCGGCGTGAAGATCGGCATCCATCCTGACGACCCCCCCGTATCGAAACTGGGCGGCATCCCCCGCTGCATCTTCGGCAGCTTCGAGGGATACAGACGGGCGATGGAGATCGCCGACAGTCCCAACGTCGGGCTCTGCCTCTGCGTCGGGTGCTGGCTGGAGGGCGGCGACCTGATGGGGAAGAACGTCCTGGAGACCATCCAGTACTTCGGCGAGCGGGACAAGCTCTTCAAGGTCCACTTTCGCAACGTGAGCCAACCGCTGCCGTACTTCGTGGAGACCTTCCTGGACGACGGCTATATGGATATGTACGAGGTGATACGCGCCCTCCGTGAGGTCGAGTTCGACGGCGTGATCATCGCCGATCACATCCCCCGGATGGCCGAGGATCACCGCGTGGGGACCGCGTTCTCCATCGGCTATATGAAAGCGCTGTTGGAGCGCGCCAACGCAGACGTAGAAAACAGTTGAAAGTTTAAAGTTCCAAGTTGAAAGCTGAGGCGGACCCACAAGAACTTTAAACTTTGAACTAGCAACTCGCAACCATCTCTGCTTTTGGATGGCTTGGATTCAGGAGAACCGGTTATGCATACTGTGACGTTAGGGAGGACGGGATTGCGGGTCTCTCAGCTCGCATTCGGCACGGGCACGCACGGATGGGCGCATCATTCCCAGCAGACGGCGCTGGGTGTCGAGGGGCTGGCGAAGCTCCTGACGCTCGGGTTCGAGCAAGGCGTAACCTTCTGGGACCTGGCGGATCAGTACGGCTCGCACCCGCACGCCGCCCGGGCCCTGCAGCGCGTGCCCCGTGACGAGGTCGTGATTGCCACCAAGACAAACTCGCACAACCGGCGCGGGGTGGCCAACGATATCGACCGCTTTCTGGAGGAGCTCAACGTTGACGTCATCGATATCGTGCTGCTCCACTTTATCAACAGCGCCCGGTGGGCACGCCGTTACAGCGGGGCGATGCAGGCCCTGACCGAGGCCAAGGACGCGGGCAAGGTCCGGGCTGTGGGCATCTCGAGCCACAACCTGGGCGCCCTGCGCGCGGCGGTAGCGACCCCTTGGGCCGAGGTCGTGCTGGTGCGGATCAACTACGCCGGCGTCAATATGGACGGCCCGCCGTCGGAGGTGGAGCCGGTCATCGAGCAGCTTCACGAGGCCGGCAAGGGCGTCTACGGGATGAAGGTGTTGGGCTGCGGGCAGCTCACGAGCGACGTCCCGCGCGCGGTTGAGTACGTCCTCAACCTGGGAACCGTGGATGCGATGACCGTGGGGATGAGCAGCCGCGCCCAGCTTCTGGAGAATGTGGAGACGGTCGAAGCGTTATCCAATCAAGTTGAATGAAGGACGATGACGCCGATCACGCAGACCCGCCCCCCTCTAACTCCCCCCGGCGGGGGGAGAACAAGTTACACGTACAGACACGTAAGTAATGAAGGAGCATACGATGACAGAACATCCCGAAGTACGCTACCACATGCTGCGACCGGCGCAGATCGTCGAGCGCCGCACCGCCTGCCCGGTCGTGTATATCCCCATCGGCACGATCGAGTGGCACGGCGTCCACAACCCCACGGGGTCGGACACCCTCCAGGCGGAGGGATTGGCCCTGCGCTGCGCCCGGCGCGGTGGGGGCCTGGTCTTCCCGCCCCTCTACTACGGGGAGAGCCGGCTGGAGGCGCTGATGGAGGCCAACGCGCGCGACCGCGCACAGATCGCCGACAAGATAGACCTCCCGCCCGAGAACTTCGAGCCGGCGCAGCAGCCGTTCTCGGCCACGGAGCAGGCACTCAACTACCACAAGCTCCTGGTCCACATCCTCGCCGAGGCGGAGAGCCTGGGGTTCAAGCTCGGCGTCCTGGTCGCCGGGCACTATCCCCTGATCGACCACGCCCGCGCCGCCGTGCTGCAGTTCAACCAGCGCGAGTACAGCAAGCGGCAGGGGATGCTCGCCTGGGCCTGCGTCGATTACCTGCTGGTCCAGGACCAGTTTGAGGGCGCCGGCGATCACGCCGGGGGCTGGGAGACCTCGCATATGATGGCGCTCCACCCGGAGACGGTCGATCTCGACCTGCTGCCCCCGGAGGGCACGCAGCCCGTGGGCACCGGCTGGCATCTCGATCCGAGGCAGGCCACCGCCGAGTTCGGCGATCGGACCTTCGATGCCGCGGCCGAGATCATCATCCGGGAGGTGCACGACCGGCTGGAGCATCCGGCGCGCTACCGGGGCCACGGCCGCAGTCTCCGCGAGGGGCTGTGGCGGGAGGGGAAGTAGGGTTGGGAAGCCGCAGTGCCGGGGACTGACCATACAACGGTCAGTCCCCGGCACTGCTCGATAGCAAAGGAGAGGTTGAACGATGACTCAGATCTTAGTCACCACCTTCAGCAAGACCGGGAACACCGAAGCGTTGGCCGAAGCGGTCGTCGCGGGCGTGCGGAGCGTCGACGGCGTGACGTGCGTGGTCAAGACCGTGCCGGAGACCACCAACGACGATTGGGTGGCCGCCGACGGGATCATCGTCGGGTCCCCCACCTACTTCGGGCAGATGGCAGGCCCGGTCAAGACCATGTTCGACGAGACGGTGCACATCTATCACAAGCTCAACGGCAAGGTCGGCGGGGCCTTCACCACCTCCGGCGGCGCCGGATGCGGCCACGAATTGACCGTTATGTCGATCATCACGGCGATGCTCGTCAACGGGATGATCGTCCAGGGCACGACGCACGGCCCGCACTTCGGCCCCTTCGCGGTGGGCACGCCGGACGAGGACGATCTGGCCGACGCCGAAGCGCTCGGCGTCCGCGTTGCGACCCTGGCCCGACGTCTGGCAGCGACCTTATCTTTTCAGTCTTGATCAAGGAGAGATGACCTATGCAGACGAAGATACGATGGCGAGCGTGGTACGGCGACGAGGAACTCATCCTGGACTTTCCGGACGATTGGACGATCGGTACATTCGGACCTGACGACGCCCCGGCCATCGACGACCAGGCCATTGCAGCCGCCTTCGATCAGCCGATCGGGAGCAAGCGCATTGAGGACCTGGCCCGGGCGTGCGCGGCGAAGGGACAGTGCACGGTGGGGATCGCCGTGGACGACATCTCCCGGCCCACGCCGGCAGCGCGCCTCTTCCCCCCGCTGATGCAGCGCCTGGAGGCCGGCGGCGTCGACCTGGACGACGTGCGGGTCGTGATGGGCATTGGGATGCACCGGCCGATGATGAAGGCCGGCATCATCAAGAAGATCGGCCGCTATGCAGCCGACCGGCTGGACGTCACCAACAACACGCCGTACGACAACCTGACCGACTTCGGCGTCTCGGAGCGCGGGACCCCCATCAAGGTCTGCCGCGAGTTCGGCGAGGCGGACCTGAAGATCGGCATCGGCGGCATCCTGCCGCATAGCGGCCCGGGCTTCGGCGGCGGGGCCAAGGTGGTCTTCCCCGGCGTCGCCAGCTACGAGACGGTGACCTCCATGCACGAGCCCGACAGGCTAAAACTCGGGCTCGCGAACGTCGAGTCCAACGAACTGCGGGACGAGATCGAGGCGATGGGCCGCCAGATCGGGCTCGACTTTATCATCAACGCGGTCACCAACAGCCGCCGGGAGATCGCGGGGCTCTTCACCGGGGACTTCGTCGCGGCGCACCGGGCGGGGGTGGCCCTCGCCAGGACCGCGTACGCGACCGCCATGCCCGAGGCGCCAGTGGACGTGGCCGTCTGCAACGCCTATCCCAAGGACACGGACTACCTTCAAGCCGGGCTGGCCCTGAACATCCTGAGGTCCGCCGATCTCGCCGGGCAGCCGGCGCTCAAGCCGGACGGCACCGCCGTCATCGTCACCGCGAGCCCCGAGGGCCGAGGCTACCACATGGTCTACGGGCCGGGCATGATCTACAGCCACACCGACGACGATTGGCGCGATCACCCGCGCACGTTCGACGACCAGCCGCTGGTCTACTTCTCCCCCACCCTGACCGTCCAGGATGCCAGGCATACGTTCACGTTCCAGCGGTGGGAGGACGTGCTCCGGTACCTCAGCGAGCGCTACGACCATCCCGACGTCGCCGTCTTCCCCTGCGGGGCGCTGCAACTCGCGAAATAGAGCCGCACGGGGGTGAAGCCCTGGTACCGGCGGTGGGCCGACCACGAATGAGACACGAATACACGAATGGGGCCACCGGAGATAGGTGGGGGGGGCGACCCGGCTCGCTCAACCTCGACCTGCTCAAAGCGGATCGCCAGATCCGCGCACCTCGGATGCGGCAGCACCGGCGGTGGGCCGACCACGAATGAGACACGAATACACGAATGGGGCCACCGGAGATGAGCGGTCCGGCTCAGATCGCTCGATCTCGACTTACTCAAAGCGGATCGTCAGATCCGCGCGCCTCGGATGCAGTAGCAACACCACCAGAGGATGAAGCCCTCCTACCCGTCATCCTGAACAGAGTGAAGGATCTCGACGTGAAGCCTACGGATGCACGGACCCGGCTACGACCCATCAACGACGGAAAACAGCGGGTCGCACGCGACGCCGCTGTCCAGGTGCTCGGGGTCAGCGCCGGCCTCGGCGATCGTGAGGTGAAGTTGAATATCGTTGGTGGGCATTTGGGTGGCTCCTTGGATTCAGAGTAGGTCCTATCGGTGCCATATAGTTTACCCTGATTAACCGAAGAACAAAAACTTTGGAGTGGGGGCGTGCTGATCCTTACTTGGATTCAACTCGTAAGTGCAAGTCTTTAAATCATCTCTGTGATCTCTGCGGTGAAAACGACATTCTTTTTACTCGATAATCGCAACGGCCGGTCGCGGTTCGGGTGCGTTGAGCGTCAGCCGGTCACCGTTTCGCTCCACCGAGGAAGCGTTTTCCACCCACGCCCCTTGGTCAAAATCGAACCAGTGTACAGGTGAGTTGTGCAGACCGCTGCCGTCGATAGTGATCGGCTGCGCGCAGAAGATGCAGACCAGCGATGTACCGTCCGCCAATCGCGAGCAGTACGCGCCGTTATCAGGAGCGTCGACGATCGCTTCCTGCTCGGGGTGCGCATCCCAGAGATGGAAGCGGTCCAACACAGCCCTGGCGGCGCGCACATGCTTTTGTGCGAGTTCGTCCAGGCCGATACCTGAAGGAGGACGATGGAAACGGGCGGTAGCAACGCCGCCAAGTAAATTGCGCCAGAAACGC
>DAOTTS010000152.1:0-19218 GCA_034437735.1 Anaerolineae bacterium | reverse complement strand
CGCGGTGTCCTCCCCATCCTCTCCGCCACCCATCACATCGACGCCGGGGAGGATGCTGATTGCGGCCTTGACGGTGTCGATCGTCGCATTGACGAATCCGGTCACGATCTCCCCGAGGTCTTCGAAGAAGGTGGTGGGCTCGGCAACCTCCTCTGCTCCCTCGCCGCCAACATAGACCTGGCTCATCGTGCCGACGACGACCTCCTTGGCGATGAAGCCGGTCACCAGCGATCCCGAAGCCTCCCAGGTGCCGAAACCGGCGGGTTTGAAGATCGGTGCGACCAGGCCCGCGACGCCGGCAAACAGGCTGTCCTCGACGTCCGTGTTGGCAAACGATCCATCACCGCGGATCGGGACTGCCAACAGGAACCAGATGAGGATGCTGCTGGCCATGATGATCGTCGTGGCCCGCTTGACGAACATCGACGTGCGCTCCCACATGTGCGTCCATACGCCACGGAAGGTCGGCAGGCGGTACGGCGGCATCTCCATCACGAAGGGCGCGGGCGGCTTGCCCTTGAAGAGCGTGCGCTTCATGATCATGCCGGTCACGACGGCCAGCGCGATGCCCAGGATGTACATCGAGAAGACAAAGCGACCCGCATTGGCCGCGAAGAAAGCGGCGGCGAAGACCGTGTAGACGGGCAGGCGCGCACCACAACTCATCATAGGGACGAGGAATCCGGTCAGTTTGCGGTCCTCCTCGTTTTCCAGGGTGCGGGTGGCGTAGACGGCGGGCACCGTGCAGCCAAAGCCGACCAACATCGGGAGGAAGCTCTTCCCGTGAAGGCCCAGCGTGTGCATCAGGCGGTCCATGACAAAAGCTGCCCGTGCCATGTAGCCCGAATCCTCCAACAGCGCTAGGAAGAGGTATAAAAAGAGAAGGACGGGAACGAAGACCAGGACACCCCCTACGCCGGCGATCACGCCATCAACGATCAGCGATTCAAACCAGGTGCCGTCCAGGGTGAGCCACCCCAGGATGGCCATTGCCCAGTTGGTGATCGGCCCTCCGATGACCCCATCCACCCAATCGAGATAGGGCGCCGACACGTCGGCGGTCATCTTGAAGACGATCCACATCGCGACCAGGAAGATGGGAATACCCAGCACGCGGTTGGTGACGATCTTGTCGATCTTGTCGGAGAGTGACATACGTTCTTGCCGGGTGCGTTGGACCGTTTCCTTGACCAGCCCGTGAATCCATCCGTAGCGGCGATCGGCAATGATGGTATCCACGTCGTCGCCGTAGACGCTGTGCAGATGGGCGATGCTTTGGCGGGCTTGCACCAACAGCGCGTCATGTTCCCCTGTATCCCGAAGCTTGTTCAGGATCTCGTCGTCCTCCTCAAGCAGCTTGATCGCCAACCAGCGTGTGTTGTACCGCTCGCGGAGTTCCGTATCCTGATCGATCAGGTTCTGCAGTGTGACAATCTCATTTTCCACCTCGGTGCCGTAGTCAATCAATCCCCGGCTCCCCGTATAGGCGGCATTATGTTGCTTGGTCATAGTGATGACTCCTTCTGTGTTTAGAGTGTTGCAGCGATAGCGGCGCCCAGGTCGTCGATGCCTTTTTTATCTCGGGCGACGGTGGGGACCACCGGAGCCCCAAGACCCTGGGTAAGCCGTTCAACGTTGATATTAAGCCCCTTTGCATCCGCGATGTCGCTCATATTGAGCGCGACGATCACCGGCACGCCCATCTCGATGATCTGAACGACCAGATAGAGATTGCGCTCCAGGTTGGCCGCGTCCACGACGACGACAACCGCATCGGGCTGTGCGTCGATGATATAATCGCGGGCAATGATCTCCTCCATTGAAAACGCCGTGAGGCTATAGGTGCCGGGCAGGTCCACGATGGTGTAAGTCCGGCCCTGATAGGTCCAGACGCCTTCCTTCTTCTCGACGGTTTTACCCGGCCAGTTTCCGACGTGTTGTCGACCACCGGTGAGGGCGTTGAACATGGTGCTTTTCCCTACGTTCGGATTGCCGGCCAGGGCAATAGTTGTTTCGGCCATAATGTTACTCCTTTGTCGGTTTGAGCGGTTCTACCATAATGTGATGGGCCATCCCGCGCCCGATCGCGAGGCGGGTGTCTTTGACGGCCACGATAAGCGGCCCGTGCCCGTTACGCTGCACCAGGCGCACCGGCATCCCAAGGGTTAGCCCGAGATCGGCCAACCGTTTGCGCATCCGGTGTCCTCCGCGCAAGGCGGTCAATGTCAGAGTCTCCCCAGGTTGGGCCATCGCCAACGGCATCATCGGATACTCCTTACTCAGTGTCTACGTGAATGGCGTGCGCTTCGGTCTTACGTAGCGAAAGACTATAGCCACGTACGACGAACTCGATGGGATCGCCAAGCGGCGCGATGCGCTTCATGTGCACTTCGGCGCCTTTGACCAATCCCATATCCAACATCCGGCGGCGGATGGATTTGTTTCCCTCCACCTGAAGGACGGTGCCCGACTCACCGGGCTTAAGCTCACTCAGTCGTTTCCCCATACCTCACCTCCATTTTATGGTTTGCACTAATAAAAATAAACCTAAAGATTAGGCTTACCTAAATATATTACATGGGATCTCAGGCTTGTCAAGTGAAAGATAAGGTATACCTAAAGAAAAAGAAGGGATGGCTGAATCGGGGGGCGGTGGTGCTAACCCAAAACGGGAAGCCCCAGTTCGGGGCTTCCCGTTTTCAACAAGAATGGCGGGATGATCAGTTGCAGTCTGCGACTTCGACCATGATTTCCGCGGCTTCTTTCTTGCGAAGTGAGATTTGATAACCCTTGAGCGTGAATTCGAGGGGGTCACCAAAAGGGGCTTTGTGTTTCAGTCGGATTTCCTCGCCGGTGACGACGCCCATGTCCAGGAGACGTTGGCGCAGGCGACCCCGGCTGTTGATGCGGACGATGATGCCTATCTCGCCTTTGCTCAACCGGCTTAAGGGAAGGAGCTTGACGCGTGGGGACGCGTCGGCCTCGTCATCCTCGCCGGAGAGGTCATCGGATGGAAGCTCACACGTTGCCTCTGTGATTTCGAGCATATTCTCCGGTGGGATCACCAGGATTTGGCCGGCGACCGCTTGCGCAATACTCAGGTGGCGTTCCTGATTGTCGTCGGTGCTGATAGCAAGCAGCCTTTCGCCGGAGTCCGCGATGCTCAATACGGTCACCGGCGTGCCGACCTGGACGCCGTGTTGCTGGAGGAAGTCACGCGTGGCGTCATCCAGCAGTAACTCCGCCACATGCCCAACCTTCCCGGTTGCCACCTTCGTCAGAGGTATGGCGGTTGGGTAGGCGAATGCGGTGTTGGTCGAGGGAATGGGGGTGCCCAACGGCGTGACCCTGGGGTTTCCGAGAAAATCAGCGAGGCGGTCCGCGATGTCGTCCGGCGTCCCGTGTTCCAGGGCATCGGCGATGTCCTCGGCCCGTTCCGGGTCGATGCCCAGCTTCTGGGTCAGGAAGACGGTCCAGATTCCCCGACGGCGCAGCACGGCCCGTCCTCTCTTTTCGCCCTCTTTGGTGAGCGTGACGCCCTTGTAGGGGCGATAGACGACCAGGCCCTGTTCTTGCAGTTTGCGACACATCTCATTGGCAGAGACGCTGGCGATGGAAAGGGCTTCGGCGAGCGTCGAGAGGGGCAGGGGCTTATCCCTTGCGTCCCGTAAGCGCATAATGGTGGAGAGGTACATTTCCAGGCTTTCGCTCATATGCGATATTATGGTGGACCTAATGAGGATGTCAAGACATCATAGAGGGCTTAGACTTCTTACCTGCCATTGGGCGCCTTGGCTGTCTTCGAATCGTGATGACCTTGAAGCGGCTGCCTGAGGCGGGTACAATCACGGGTGATGACACGGTATGACGCGTTTTTCAGAGAGAACTGGGCGCTTTTGCAGCAGGTCTCCCTCTATCGCCCGGAGCCGAATCCAACGTTTGAGAATCCGGCGTTCGAGGCGGCCCCTTTCCGCGCCTTGATCGTGCGGCTCTCGCCGTTCCGGGACGTGGACCGCTCGACCCCCCACCTCTTTCTCTTCCAGGCGGTGCGCCGGGCGGTGCCGGAGAGCTACGTGGATATGGCGTTCTTCCCGCCGGCGCACGATCGTGATCGCATGCTGGCGGCGGTGCCGCTGCTGGTTGGGATCCAGTCCTGGCGGGATGCCTCCGACTTCGACGTGGTGCTGGTCTCCAACGCCTATACCCTGGAGCTGATCAATTTGCCGTATCTGTTGATCCATACCGGCCTGGCGGCGCTGGCGAGCGAGCGCGAGGCGTCCGCGCCGCCGGTTATCCTCGGGGGATCGAATGCGCTGGCGACCCAGGCTCTGATCACCTCCGAGGGGGATGGCGCGCCCGATGCGATCTTCTTCGGCGAGGGCGAGGAGCAGGTCGCAACCCTGGTCGCCGGGCTGGCTGCCAACGCCGGCGAACCGAAGTCAGTCCGATTAGCGCGGGCAGCGGAACAGGTGGGCGGGCTGTGGCTCGCCAACGTGCCGGTGGATCAGACGGTGCGGAAGGCTGTCTGCGCGCACCCACAGGCCGAGGATCTGCTGACGGATTACCCCACACTCGACGGCGACGAGGCGGCGACGGCGCGTCTGCAGGTCAGCTTCGGCTGCCCGGCGTTCTGTTCGTTCTGTTTCGAGGGGTACGACCGTAAGCCGTACCGGGAGCTCGATCATGAGGCCCTGGTGGAGACGGCGCGCAAGCTGAAGCGGCAGCACGGTGTTGAGGCCCTCGATCTCTACAGCTTCAACTTCAACACGCACCGGGACGTCCTCGCGCTGATGATGGATCTCAACCGGACGTACGACTGGGTAGGGTTGAAGAGCCAGCGGGTTGACATGTTGGCGGCGATGCCGGCGCTGCTCGAAGCGGAGGTGTTGGCCGACAACCGCAGTTTCACCCTGGGCATTGAGGGGATCAGCCGGCGGATGCGGGCGTTTCTCCATAAGAGTCTGAGCGATGCCGAGATCGAGAACGTGCTGGTCCGGTTGTTCGGTCAGAAGATTCGGGAGATCAAGCTTTTCTACATTCTCACGGGGCACGAGACCGAGGCGGACCTGGCAGAATTCCACGACTTCGTTGTGCACTTGCGGGCGCTGCGCCGGCAGGGGGGGGCGAAACGTGAGGGTGATCTTCAGCGCCGGGATGCTGGTCCGGATGCCGTTTACGCCGCTGCAGTTCGACCGGCTCATGCTCGATGCGTCGGCGTGGCGGCAGATCGTGGGGCCGGTGAAGTCAACCGTGGAGACTCACGGCTTCGAGTTCCGGATGGCGGTGCCGTGGGAGGATTATGCGAGCTCCCAGGTGCTGGCGATCAGGGGATCGTGGCTTGCCGAGCCGGTGCTGGCGTTGGCGCGCGAGGGGCACGTCTACGACGTCGAACTGACGCCGGGCTATTGGGAGGCGCTCCGGGGGTGGATGGAGGCGCACGGCTATTGGGACGATGCGCTCCTCGGTGAGAAATCCGCCGACGCCTCTTTCCCGCTGGATTTTGTCGACACGGGGATCGATAAGGCGTTTCTTTACCAACAGTATCAGGGGGCGAAGGCCGGCAGCTCCGCCGTTTCCTGAAGGATGCGTACGTGCCGGTCAATCTCAGACGGATGGAGACCGGCTACCGGTTTGACGTGCCCAAGAAGGCGCGCAAGAAGCGGGTGCTCCTCGCCGGTCATTTCGCGCAGGACGCGGAGCGCTTTGAGGCCGAGCTGGTCGTCACGCTGAAGTTTGATATGCAGGCATACCTGGATTCGTTCCCGGGCTGGGGGCGGAGTCTTGAGGCGAAGATCGAGGTCCTGGAGCTTGAACTTTGATGCGGCGTCTTTATTGAGGGAGGAATCATGGCGACGAAGCGGTATCTGATTCCGGCGAAGGAAGCACGGATCGAGCACGTCGTGGTGAACTCCCGGTTTATCGCGACGGCGGCCCCGGTTTTCACCGTGGAGGCGGCGCGGGCGTTTGTCGATCGTATGCGGGCGGAGTTTGACGACGCCTCGCACAACGTTCCGGTCTATGTGGTGGGGCACGGCAGCCGGGTGATCGCGCACTGCACGGATGATGGGGAGCCCTCAGGCACGGCGGGACGTCCAGCGCTGGCGGTGCTGCAGGGGAGCGGGATCGGCGACGTCGCCGTGGTGGTGACGCGCTATTTCGGCGGCACGCTGCTGGGCACCGGCGGGCTCGTGCGGGCCTACAGCCAATCGGTGCGTGAGGTGCTCAAGGTTCTGCCGCTCGCGGAGAAGGTCCCGACCCACACAGTGATGATGGCGGTCCCCTATAACCTCTTCGAGCAGGTCCGGCGGTTGGTCGCGGCCCATCACGGGGAGACTCTCGATGAGACTTTTGCGGTGGACGTGACGATCACGGCCCGCTTTGCGGTCGAGCGGCTTCCGGCGTTCGAGGGGGCGGTGCGAGAGCTGTCCGCGGCTCAGGTCGAGGTGCTCGTGATCGAGTCGAACGAGGAGACGATTATGCCGGTGGACAAAGTCGGAGCCGACGTGCTCAGCATCCGGGAATAGGAACGCGGGCCGTCCGCCTCAACTGAAGTTCAGAAGCACCACGGCAGCAAGGGCGGTGCCCAATCCCACGAACTGCACGCGAGAGATCGGTTCTTTCCAACCGAGCGCGCCTGCCGCGAAGGCCAGGCTGACGCTGGTCGCGGAGTAGAGCGCGTACGCGACCGCCGACGCCCCGGCAAATGCCGGCGTCTGCAGACTCCGCATCAGGAAAAAGGTCGAGAAGTAATTGGGAACCCCCAAGATCAAGCCCCGTACAACGGAACGCCGCTGCAAACGGCGATTCTGCTGCATGATGACGATCGCGGTGATGATACCCGCCCCGGTGAAGAGCAACGCGGTAAAGAGATCCCGTTCGCCGGATGAGGCGAGCGTGTTGAAGAGGTTGACCCAGAGGTCGGCGAACCCAAAGCTCAGAATGAGGACCGGGAAATACCATATCGCCCCTCGGTCCAGGGATGACTCGCGCGATCGGGATCTGGGATTGAGGAGGATGCAGGCGGCCAGTGCTGCCAGGATGCCCGTCATCGCATAGGGTGTGGGGGACTCTCCCAGAAAGAGCAGGCCGAAGAGGACCGGCACGCTGAGCGAGAGGCGGGAGATCGAGCCGGCCAGCGCGATGCCGTACCGCCGGATCCCCCACATCAATAGGAAGAAGGTGCCAGGCCAGAGCAGGCTTCCGCCCAGACTCAGCCAGAGCGTCGGCTCGCTGAACGTGAGTGACCCTCGATAGAGCGCAAATCCCCAACCGATCGAGGCGGCACTGATGTAGTTGGAGGCCAGCACCCCGAGCGTGTCGATGCCCTCAACCTCATTGCGCTTGACCATCAGGCTGATGCTGAACGAGGATAGAATCGCGAGCAGGAGATAGACCATCGAGAATCAGAGGCTCTGGGCGGGTGCGTTGGAGATGGGGGCCGAGGGCTGATTGGCCCCGTCCCTTGCCTCCAGGCGCTTGACGACGTTGCGACTGCGCAGCCAGAGCCACAGGGCTTGAATGAGGCCCGCGACCCCCTGTCCCAGGAGCACGACGTACAGGCCGGCAGTGGCCTGCGTCATCACGCTGATTCCGGCGATGATCACAAAGGTGATCAGGTTCAGGGCGACGGCCTCGGTGATGGTCCTCGTCTTCTTGTGGTAGACGATGATCGCCTGAAACCAGCTCTGGACGAGCGCCAGCAGAGGTAAGGGCACGATGAACCAGACTCCGCGCGTCGCCATCGGCAACAGATCGGTGGGTAAAGCCATCACGTCGCGCATCCATATCTCGGCGAGTGGGGTTGCGGCAACGAGTAAGATAAGCAGGGTGGAGGAAAGGGCCAAAACTCCGGCAAACCGTTTGAGGCGCGGGTAGGAATGCGGCTCGTCCAGCAGCGCGACGGTCACCTCGTTATAAGCGAGGCAGGGGCTGCGCATCACGAAGATGAACCCGTAGATCACGGGCCACGCAGCCAGGGAACTGAGTGCGCGCGGCATGCGGCTCATGGAGGCGCTGCCGATCGGTGAGATGAAAAAGCTGATCAATGACGTGAGCGCCAGGGGGATATAGAAGGCCAGGAAGTGTTTGAAGGTGAGGGGCGTTTCGACCCTTGGGGCCGAACGTATCTGCTGTCGGGCGATCGGCTGGATCCGCAGACCGGCATAGATGGCCTCGGCGATGACGCCGGTGGCGACGGCGGTGGCGGCTACCACGATACCGGGTACTCCCTTGAGCAGATAACCGGCCGTCAGGATCAAGCCGTTGGCGATGAGACGAACCGCCGTGCCGACCCCGACCGCCTTCGAGTGCCCAAAACGGATCATCGCGCCCTGCTGGAAGCGTCGGTACGCGATGGACAGCGTCCAGGGCGTCATGATCATCAGGCCGATGCGACCCGGCTCAATAATCGCCTCCGGTGCGCCGATGATCGTCCGGGCTACCCATAGGTAGAGCGGGCTGAACGCGACCAGACCGTGCAATGTTGTGAAGATCACACCGGTGATGATGGCGATGCGCCGCACTTTGACGTAGCTGCGCCAGTCCTTGCTGAGCGCGGTGGACGCCGAGAGCAGCATAACCACCGGGGCCTCCACAATCAGGGAGATGGGGAAGACAATCCCGCCCCACGCCGCCAAATTGATCTCCGGGTTGGCCAGGCGGGCGACAATCGCGCTGTGCGCGGGCCCTTCTACGCTCATCAGGAGCCAGCTCAGGGCCAGGGGCCACCAAGCGGCTGCGATGCGTCGATAGGAGATCTGGGGTGGCTGAGGGGCTTCGGTTTCCGGGTGTGCTTTCACTTGGGCGCTCACGCTATCATTCCTGGTCATCCATTCGTATCCTACTTGACGTCCCACACGTTTATGCCCCGTAGTGTAGTGGATTGCCTGCAATGATCAACCGGCAACGTCTGCCCAAGTACCAATTTGCGTGACACTTTGCCAGGGGGACGGCACGCGATCTTGCTCAACGCCAGGGCTGTGGTATAGTGGCGGCAGTCTGTTAGGCTGTTCCAGGAAATAAATCATCCAAACACCCGTGGGTTCCCAAGGAAAAAGCACCCGGTTTGGGGTAGTTTGAATACTGGAACTACCTTAGGAGGGAGCGTATGCTTAAAAGTCATAGTTGTGGAGAGTTGCGTGCGAAGGACGTCGACCAGGACGTCACGTTGGCCGGCTGGGTGAATCTGCGCCGGGACTTTGGGGGCGTGATCTTTATCGTCCTACGAGACCGTGCGGGTGTCACGCAGGTCGTCGTCAGTTCAGATGTTTCGGAGGCGGCGCAGGCTGTTGCCGCTGAGGCGAGAAGCGAGTATGTCCTGCAAGTCAAGGGCCGGGTCCGGAAACGACCGGACGATCAGGTAAACCCTGACTGGCCGACTGGGGAAATTGAGGTAGAGGCCCACGAGGTGGCGATTCTCAATACCTCGGAGACCCCTCCCTTCTATATTTATGAGGACTCGCCGGTGGATGAGGCGCTGCGTCTTGAATACCGGTACCTGGATCTGCGCCGGTCCCGCATGCAGCGCAATATGAGGTTGCGGCACGAGGTCGTGCAGTTCATCCGCCGGTATCTCAACGACCGTGACTTTCTGGAGATCGAGACCCCTTACCTTTTCAAGTCGACGCCGGAGGGGGCCCGAGATTATCTCGTGCCCAGCCGGGTCCATCCGGGCAAATTTTACGCGCTTCCCCAGTCCCCTCAACAGCTCAAGCAACTGCTGATGGTGGCCGGCTACGAGCGCTATTACCAGATCGCGCGCTGCTTCCGCGATGAGGACCTGCGTGGCGACCGCCAGCCGGAGTTTACCCAACTCGACCTCGAGATGTCCTTCGCGCACCGCGACGACATTCTGGATCTGATCGAGGGGATGTTGGTGGAGATGGTGGCGGAGGTGCGGCCTGACAAGACGCTGCCGACGCCCTTCCCGCGTTTCTCCTATGCCGAATCGATGGCGCGGTACGGCACGGATAAGCCGGATCTGCGATTCGGGATGGAGCTTATCGATCTCACCGAGGTGGTGCGTGAGAGTGAGTTCCGCGTCTTCAGCGGTACAGCGGCGTCCGGTGGACAGATCAAGGGCATACGTGCCCCTGGATGTGCCGATTATTCCCGCCGCCAGACCGATGAACTCACCGAGATGGTGAAGAAGGCGGGGGCGAAAGGACTTGTGACGTTGGCCTATACTGAGGATGAGGTCAAGGGACCGGTCGCGAAATTCCTCTCCGAGCAGGAACGCGACGCGATCAAGGAGGCATTGGGCATTGAGCCTGGAGATCTCGCCTGCATTGTGGCCGCCGAGCCTGAGGTCGTCGCGGCCTCGCTGTCAACCCTGCGTATGGTGTTCCGCGATCGACTGAACCTGGTCGATCCTGACGTGGTCGCCTTCGGCTGGGTGCTGGACTTCCCGATGTTTGAGTGGAATGAGGACGAGGATCGATGGGAGGCTGCGCACCACCCCTTCACGATGCCCCGGCCGAACGACTACGAGACCATGCGGGAGGATCCAAGCGTGGTGCTCTCTGATGCCTATGACCTCGTCTGCAATGGATGGGAGCTGGGGTCGGGCAGCATCCGGGTTCACGATCCCGAGGTACAGTCCGATATCTTCCGGATTCTAGGGTACGAGGAAGATGAAGCGCACGCCCGCTTTGGCCATATGATGGAGGCCTTCTCGTATGGGGCGCCCCCTCATGGTGGGATCGCCCCGGGTATCGACCGGCTCGTGATGGTTTTGGCCGACGAGTCAAACATCCGGGAGGTCATCGCCTTCCCGAAGACCAGCCAGGCTACGGACCTGATGGCGGATGCACCGGCCGATGTCTCGCAGCGGCAGCTCGAGGAGCTCCATCTCGAAATTACCGATTGACGGCCCGCCGAGACAGGCTGGGCGCTTGTGTAAGTAGTGAGACTTCATTGCGGGGGGGAGTGTAAGCTGTGGCACACGTTCTGCAGAGCCCTTCACTTGAGCTTGTCTGGGATCCACACGCCGGAAGTTTCTCGCTTGAGAGTCCCGGTCGTCGCTTGGAGGCTGAACCCAGCCTCGTCTTCGTGCGTAAGCGGCGCAAGCACCAATTGGACGCTGAGGATCTGGCTGCGGGCCGGGTCAGTCGCCAGGAGGTTGAGGACGCTCACGGCACCGCTCAGGAACTCAAAGTTCATTACCAGGAGGCGGCGGGTCTGGCGCTCACGCTGCAGATGCGACTTTATGAGTCGCGTCCTTTTGCACTCTTTCGGCTTTCGATCGTCAACGTCGGCCCCGACGAGGTGAACGTTCGCCGGATGGCGATTAAGACCCGTCCCCATGGGCTCAAAACGCGCGCTGAGCCGACCGGTGTGTACGTGCAGGGCTGGCAGTCGTGGTCGCCGAGCGGCTTTGTCCCTCGCGACGGCCGCCAGTATCAGGTTCCCTTCCCCATCCGCTGGCTGCAGGCACCGATGATTCATAACGGTCGAGCGCCCCGGCGGTTGGGCTCCGAACGCTACTGGAGTGAGACGGTCGGGGCGGTGGTGACGCCCGAGGAGGCTCTGGTCGGGGGGGCGACCTCCCTGGCCGATCAGTTCGTCCAGATGGTCGTCGACTTCCGTTCCGGTCATCGGTCCGTGCAGCTTCAAGCACAGCTGGACGATCTGCCCCTGGGTGTCGGGTCCTCGTGCCATTCTGAGTGGTTTTACCTGGAATGGGTACCGCTACCCAACCGGGATCCTCTTGCCCAATATGCGTACGCTGTGACTCGGCAGATGGACGTGGAGGGGATGCGATCGCCGCCCACCGGGTGGTGCTCCTGGTATATCTACGGTAACCAGGTCAGCGAAGCCGACGTGATGGAGAATCTTGCCTCTGCCGCGCTCCTGGCCGACTACGTGCCTCTCGAAGTCATCCAGCTTGATGATGGCTACCAGAAGGCATGGGGCGATTGGCGCGAGCGTAACGATCGTTTTCCACATCCCTTGAAGTGGTTGGCCGCCCGGATCGAGGGATCGGATTTCACCCCCGGGCTCTGGCTGGCGCCTCTGGTGGTCCATCCAAAGTCTGACTTGGCCCGCGAACACCCCGACTGGCTTCTTATGCGTAAGCGCGGGCGTCCGGTCTCGGCCGGGCTGGTCTCCAGCTTCCGAGGACACGTCCTGGATCCGACGCATCCCGACGTGCAGCGCTACGTCCGGGATTTGATCCGGCTGGCGGTCGACGTCTGGGGATACCGTTACCTGAAGCTCGACTTTCTGTATGCGGGTGCGTTACCGGGCCGCCGGCATAACCCCCAGATGACGCGTGCGCAGGGCATGCGCCGGATTATGTCGGTCATCCGAGAGGCAGCGGGGCCGGACGTCTTTCTCGTGGGATGCGGCGCGCCCTTGGGGCCGTCAGTGGGCCTCGTGGATGCGATGCGCATCGGTCCGGACACGGCGCCTAGTTGGGCGCCGAACTTCAAGGGGGCCGGTTTCTTGTTGGAGAAGAACCGGGCGCTCCCCAGTCTGCGCAACAGTTTGCAGAACGTGGCGTCCCGGGCGTGGATGCACAATCGATGGTGGATTAACGATCCGGACACCCTGTTAATGCGAGAGGAAGAGACGGCGCTGACCGAGGCCGAGGTCCGCGCCCAGGTCACGCTGATCGGGCTTTCCGGCGGCACGCTGATGCTCTCCGACGATCTTGATGACGTGTCATCCGAGCGCCGGGCGATGACATCGCTGCTCTTTCCCCCGCTGTTGGAGGGGATCGATACGATCGATCTGTTGAGCCTTTCGATGCCGGAGGCGGTGGTCGCACCAATGGCCCGTCGGTGGGGGCGGTGGCGAGTCCTGGCGCTTTTCAACTGGCAGGATGAACCCGTCGAGCGAACGTTGCCCGAGACGATGGCCTTTGACGACAGAAAAGCGTATCATATTGCGGACTTCTGGGATCGCCGCTACTTTCGCATGAAGGTGGATGCCCGGCGTCCTGTTCTCCATCTCGACCCCCACGGTGTGGTTCTACTTGGCATTCGCGCCGTGGCTCCGGACCCGCATCTCGTTTTCTCCTCGTTCCATCTGTCCCAGGGAGGAGAGGTCACCGACTTTCAACTCGGCGATGAGGAGGTGCGTCTGATCCTCAAGATCGGCCGGTTGGCCGAGGGTGAGATCTGGCTGGCCCTGCCCCAGCGACCCACGTCAATTACATTGAACGATGAACTGCTCTCCAATGACGCCTTTCGGGCCGTGAGTGCCGGGGTCTGGGCGATCTCCTTCCGTTTCAATCGGACAGCCGCGCTCCGGGTAAGCTGGGTTGACGCCTAGGTCTCTTCCGCACGCGGGGGATTCTCGGATCCGGTCGTGCCGCGTCCTCGATAGGTAGGGGGCAGTAAGCGTCCTGTCCATTCCCTTGACAGAGAGCATCCCGCAGGGTTTGTGCGACTTCCTGAAGGGCCGGGCCGGTGAGCATCTCCGGCGAGCGGGGGCGGGGCAGCGGCACCGGCACGACTTCGATGATGCGACCCGGGCGCGAACTCAACACCACGACCCGATCTGCGAGCAGGGCGGCTTCTTCGACGTTGTGGGTGACCATCACCATAGTGCGGTGGGTGCGCTCCCATATCCGAAGCAGCTCGACGCTCATATACTCCCGGGTGAGCGCGTCCAGGGCCCCGAATGGTTCATCGAGGAGGAGTACGTCCGGCTCCTGCGCCAAAGCCCGGGCGAGGGCCGTCCGTTGGGCCATCCCCCCGGAGAGCGTCGCCGGATAGGCTGAGGCGAAATCTGCCAGTCCGACGAAGGCCAGCAGGGATTGAGTCCGCCGGTCCACCCGATCCGCCTTCCATCCCAGCAACTCCAATGGAAGGGCGACGTTGTCGTAGACGGTGCGCCAAGGAAGCAGGGTGGGATCTTGAAAGATCAACCCTACACGCCTGCCGGGCTCCCGCTGCCGCCCTCCCTCAATCCTAACGGTGCCGGCCGTAGGCGGGAGCAACCCGGCGATGATGCGCAGCAGCGTCGATTTGCCGCACCCCGAGGGGCCGATCAGGCAGACGAACTCCCCTCTCTCAACGTCAAAGGTGACGTCGGTCAGGGCAGATAGCTCCCCCTGCTGCCCGGCAAAGGATGCGCTTATGCTGCGAACCTGAAGAAACGGCGTATGCTGTTCGTTCACCACCGGGTTTGCCTCCTCACGCTTGCCGTTGTGTTTGAATTGCCACCTGTATCATTCACCCTCGTCGGCGATTACTCGGTCTCCGGCAGATAGGCGTTGGTGTAGAGATTATCCACCGGTACGGTCTTTTCGATCATCCCGGCCTCAGCCATCACCGACTGGGCTTTCTCCCAGGCCTCAGGGTCGCTTCGTCCGGGCGTGGGCGTCTGCCAGAGCTCGATGGATGCCTCGAGGACGCCGCGCTGGACGTCGGCGTTCTCCTCGAGGCCCTCAATGTAGTCTTTGCTGATCTCGAACGCTTCATCAGGATCCGCGAGAGTCTCCTCAAGGCCCTGGAGGAACGCCCCCACAAACGCCCGAACCCGGTCGGGATTTTCCTCAACGTAGGCATCGCTGCTGACGATCGCGGCGGACACCAGATCCGCGTAGTCCGAGACGTAGATCGCGTTATAGGACGTGCCCTCCTGGGAGAGGACGACCGGTTCGTTGTTGGCGTAGACGACGGTTGCATCGACGGTACCGTTAGTCAGGGCGGCAAGCTGCGTGTAGCCGATGGCCTGGAGATCGATGTCGCTCTCGGTCAGGCCGCCGGCCTCGAGCAGCGCGCGCAGCCCAATGTAGGAGGCGCCGAACGTCTCCGGGATGCCGATGGTCAATCCCTCCAGATCACCCGGCGCGTCGAGAGGGACGCCCTCCAGAGCGATGATGGCCACGGGGAATTTCTGATACCACGAGGCCACGGCGACCACGGGCAGCCCCTGGCTTCGCGCCTGGATCACCTGATCGCCGCTGGCGACCGTGAAGGGGATCTCGCCGGCGGCGGCCAACTGGATGCCGTCGGTCTCCCACCGGTAGTCAAATGTGACGTCAAAGCCTGCGTCCTCGAAGTACGTCCTTTCTTTGGCGACGTAAAACGGGCTGAACTGCACGTTGGCCACGTATCCCATAGGGAGGGCGATGGACTCCACCGAGGAGTTTCCATCCCCACATCCCGTGATAGCGATAAGAACAACCATGAGTGCGAGTGCGAAAATCAGCGTGTGCGACGAACGTCTCTGCATAGGTTATCTCCTGTTCTTGATGATCACTATTCCCACATATGCCTATTCACGCTGCCAACGGAGCACCGTGTGCTCGATCAGGGCGAGCAAGCTGTAGACCGCGACGGCGAGGGACATCATGACCGCGATGGCGACAAACATCAGCGGAAGGTCATAGAGATTCTGTCCCTGCTTAACCAGGTAGCCCAGTCCCCGCGACGAGGCGACGAACTCTCCGACGACCGCACCGGTGGCTGCCAGGGTGCCGCCCACCTTCAACCCGGTGAGGAACGACGGCAGCGCTGCCGGAATCTCGAGCTGGAGGAGCACCTGTCGCCGGTCGGCCTGGAGCAGCCGGAAGAGGTCCCGAAGGCGGGGATCGATGGACCGCAGCCCCGTCGTGACGTTGACCAGGATGGGAAAGAAGACGATAAGGGCGCAGACGACGACCTTGGAGGCCAGACCCGGGCCGAACCAGACGGTGAGCAGCGGCGCCAGGGCGACGGTAGGGACCGCCTGAGAGATCACGATCACGGGCTCCAGCAGGTATGCGATGATTTGGCTATGGACCACACCGTACCCCAGCAGCAGGGCCACACTCGTCCCGAGGCTCAAGCCCAACACCATCTCAATGAGCGTCACGCCCATATGGTAGACAATTCGGCCGTCGCTGAGGAGTCTGCCCAGGCGGGCCAGGACCTCGGCCGGCGTGGGGACGAGGAAGCGCCGGGCGCTCTCCCCGGTCATCCAGACCAGAATCTGCCACAAGGTGAAGACCAAGAGCATGGAGAGCAGGTAGTAGGGTAAGCGACGTGTGCGCCTGCCCGTCGCTGCCTGCGTTTGCGAGCCCTTGTCCCGATATGCACCTGAGGCGTCGTACGTCTGCTGCACGCGAATCGATCCTTTCCTGTCCTTGATGTATGCCCTGACGGCGCCCACACAAAAACGCCCCGAAGCTCAGCTTCGGGGCGTTACCTGACAACTTTGGGTGCTGCTCCTTCTTTCGTCCGGACTTTACCGTCGGCCCCGGTCTCTCACCGGATCTACGGGTGGCGTCGAGCCGACCCGCTCGCGGGCTTGCGCACGACTGCTGCGCTTACCGCCGGTCGGGATTTGGAGGCCTCACAACCTCCTCACCCTGCCCCGAAGGAATCGTTGTTTCCTTGTACTTGCTATTATAACATAGCTTTGTCGGAATGCAAAGGCGCGCAACGGGCTCCACGTGCTTGTGGGGTAGGGAGCTATCCAAAGCTCTTTCTGAGCGCGAAGGCGGCGACCGGAACGAGGAGCAGGAAGGGCGCCGTGCAGAGGTCGCGCATGGGCCGGCTTAGCGACGGCGAATCGGCGGGCGTTGGAGTCGGGGCAGGCGCGGTGCTGACGTCGGGTCGGGTCGCGGCCGGCGTCGGCTTGACGATCACGGGATCGCTCGCGTCGTACGTCTCCTGGGTCAGGACGAACCGGTAGACGCTCTCCTCATCGGCGACCAGGATCGTCTCCTTCGCCAGCGAGAAGTAGACGGCCCACGAGGGATGCTCGGCCAGGAGCTGTTGGTACCTCGGCGAGGGGAAGGGGATATCCTCAGGCTTCATCGTGTCCGGCACGTAGCGTGTGTCGGTGCAGCGTTCGGGGTTGCAGAGGAAGGTCCGGCTCCCCGCGTGTTTGATGGTCGGACTGCCGGCACCTCCGGCTGCTGGCGGTTCGCCGCCCGGCGCGACCCCGCCGCCATTCACGGGCGCATCCGCGCCGCCCAATCCGAGGCGGAGTTTTGCATCCTCGACCGCCGCCTCGCCGGATGGCGCTTGCGGCATGGCTTCCAGCTCTTCCTTGAAGGTATCTGCCGCCTGAGCCCGCCCCTCGGAGGATAGCGCTTCCTCGGGTTCTTCGATCAGGAAGGAGGTGTAGGGTGTGATGATCCCGTAACGTAGGCTCAGTTCGGTGACTGCATCCACCCATTCGGCCTGCTCGCCGTGGAGGCGTATCTGGGTCAGGAGATAGCCGATCTTGCGCGCGGCCCAGAGGCGGGGCAGGAAGTCGGTGTCGGGATCCGCACCGAACGTGACGGGGTAGTCCAGGGACACACGCTCCCCGCGAGCTCGGCCCGACAGGGTGAGTTGGGTCGGCGTGGACCCCGTCGATGCCTTATTCCTGTACCGCCCGATGACCACAAGCTGGGTGCCGGCGAAAAGGTCGGGCAGCGGGGTGGGGTAGAGGTCGTAGACCGGGACACCTCCGAAGTCCAGCGCGACGTCGGTCAACACCGGGCTCTGCATGCGAGCGTAGAGGGTGGAGATCTTCTCGTCCACGCGCTCGTCGGGCTCGACGTAGGTGGGGCGTCCGCGATAGGTCTGGGCCAGTTCGTCCAGGAGAACGACGTTGACGTCATAGCCCAGGCCAAAGGGGAAAATCCCGACGGATCCGGATGCCATCGCTGCCAGGCCGTCGATAATTTGCTCGTTCTCAACCAGACCCTCGGTGGGCAGCCCGTCTGTAAGGAAGACGAGGGCCGTGGATCGTTCGGGATCCGCTTGGGCCAGGGCTTCGAAGAGGGCCCGGTGAATATTCGTGCCGCCGAGGGCCTCCTGGGTCTCCATCCACCGGATTGCCTCATCGGCCCGGTCGCTTCCCACCGGATGGGTTGCGAACGCGCGGGTCTGGCTGCTGAAGGCGATGACGTTGAAGCGATCCTCGGGATTGAGATGCTTCAGCACGTAGCTGAGGCCGGTCCGCGCCTGCGCGAGCTTCTCTCCCTCCATCGAGCCGGAGGTGTCGAGCACCAGGATGACGTCGCGGGGGATGCGGGCGCCTTCCTCATCAATGTCCGGTGAGAGCAGGAGCATAAACGTGCCGTCCGCATCGGTTGGCTGGTATGTGAGCAGATTGGCACCGACGCGCGATTCGGAGGTGCCGATATAGAGCTCGAAGTCGCGGTCGGGCCAGACCTCTGTGTCTTCGTAGCTCACGGTGGCCTGTCGCGCGCCCTGGCGGGTGATGACGAGGTCGTTCTGGTGGCTGGGCGAGTAGATCGCACGGAGATCATTCTGGGTGCGGACGTTGACCCGGACGCTGACCTGTTCCAGCGGTGCGGCGGAGAAGCGTTCGGTGTTGAGAGGATAGCGGTAGTACCGGAGCTGCTCCTCGACCGGCAGTACTTGAGTGTACTTGATGCGGATCCGGCGCTCGCCGCCGGCCGGAATCGGGAAGATCCGAGCTTGAACGGCGTCCCGGCCCACGTACTCGAGCAGGGCGGGGTCCTGCTGGCGGCGGACGTATCCCTCATAGATCTCCCGTGCTTCGTCGGCGGGGAGAATCTGGCTCTCGACGATCTGATCGTCAACCCACATCGTGAAGTCATCGACCACGGCCCCCGGCGGCAGGGGGAAGACGTAGGTCCCTTCTACGGGAACCCCATAGTCGTTTTGGAACGCCTGATCGATCTCGGTGGTCGCTACCTGATCCTCGAGGGTCACCGTGACGCGATGGTAGCGGATCGTGAGCCAGGGTTCGGGCTCTGGGGATGGGCCCGGGATGGGCGGATTGATGATGATCAAACCATCAGCAGCGACCGGTGACGCGCCCCACAGGGCGGCGAAGAGTGCGACCAGGAGCGTAGTAAGCGGCAACCAATATCGGGTTTTCATAGTCAATGCCTCCTTCGGATAGGGTTCCTCTGAGTCTCTTTCACCCTTATGACGTTGATTGGCCTCAATTCGTTCCCTTTTCGTTAGAATTCCCCTTGACAAGTGGGAGAGAGGTGATAGAATCCTCGCTCGTGCCTGGGGGCAGGTAGCAGGCACCCGGTCAAAGGCCAAGGGAGATCCCGTAGCGGATGATGAGACGGGACAACGAACCAAGGAAAAAGCTGAAAAGGCCCTTGACAAGAAAAGAGGGTGTGATATACTTTAGCCTCGTGCTGGGGAGCGGGCAGGACAAAGCCTCTCCGGCGGGACCTTAACGCAAGGACTTGAGACGAAAGACAGATGCAGGATCTGTGAGTACCGAGAGGGCGACCGTCGCGCGGACAGCGGCAGACGGCACCGGAGACGGCCTTGACAG
>DAOTTS010000151.1:0-9885 GCA_034437735.1 Anaerolineae bacterium | reverse complement strand
GTTGTCGGTGACGGAGAAGACCCACTCCCCCTCTCCCTCTCCCCCCCTCTCCCCCTCTCGCGCGGTGACGTGCACGCGCGGCGGGACGCCCTCACGCCGAAATGGGTGTGGGGCGTTGTGAGCGGCGAATTGTGAATTGCGGATTGCGAATGATGAATGGCGAATTGTGAATGTTGAAGCCCGAGCGGGTGTAAGGTGGAAGCGGTCATGGTGCAGCGGCCTCCTTTGCGTCGCCGGCGTAGGCGGGGAAGTAGAGGGTGAAGGTGGTGCCGGCGCCGGGGGCGGTCTCCACGTCGATGTGGCCCTCGTGCTGGCGGACGATGCCGAAGACCTGGGCCAGGCCCAAGCCGGTTCCCTCGCCGACCTCCTTGGTGGTGAAGAAGGGCTCGAAGAGGTGTGCCTGCACGTCCTCGGTCATCCCCACCCCTGTGTCCGACACGGTCAAGCGGACCCAGTCCCCGGGGGCCATGGCTGCCACCGGCGGCGTGCTCCCCTCGCTCACGTGGAGGCGGGCGATCGTGACGCGCAGGTCGCCGCCCTCCGGCATGGCGTCGCGGGCGTTGAGCGTCAGGTTGGTCAGCGCCTGCTGAATGCGACCGGGATCAACCGCCACGGTGTACGCGCCGGGTTGGGCCTCCTCGATCTCCACGGTGAAGTGAATGCGCTCCGGGATGGTGCGTTCCAGGACCCCGAGCACGTCCTCGACGAGGGTGACCAGATCCAGGGGCTGGCGCTCGATGATCGCCTGGCTGGCAAAGTCCAGGAGCTGCTGCACCAGGTCGCTCGCCTTGTAGGACTCCTCCACGATGGTCCGGAGGTGTTGATGGTGCTTCGGCGGTAGATCCTCTTCCATCATGGGAAGCTGCGCGTAGAGGATGATGGTCGACAGGAGGTTGCGGAAGTCGTGGGCGATGCCCGCGGCCAGTTGGCCCACGGCGGCCAGCCGCTCCTGCCGGCGAAGTTGTTGCTCGATCATCCGGCGCTCGGTGACGTCCTGGATGGTGCCGATGATGCGCTGCGTCCTGCCGAGTTCGTCGGTGATGGGGGTCCCGTACGAATGGGTCCAGTGGATGCTGCCGTCGGGCCAGACGGTGCGGTGTGTGCTTGTGAAGGCGTCCCCGGTCTCGACGGCACGGTGCAGAAGGGCCATACCTTCGGCCCGGTCGTCGGGATGGACGCGCGCCCGCACGTTGTCGAGGCTCCCCCCGAACTCCGCCAGGGGCGCGCCAAAGATGGACGCGTACTCCCCATACCACGCGACGCCGTCGGTGGTGACGTCCCAATCCCAGATGCCCATGCGGGCGCGGCGCAGGGCCAGCAGGAGCCGGGCGCGGCTCGCTTCCAGGGCCCGTTGGACCGCACGCTCCTCGGTCTGATCCTGGAAAACGAGGATGACGCCGGTGACGTGCCCGTCGGCGTCCCGGATGGGCGCGGCGCTGTCCATGATCGGGCGCCGGGTGCCGTCTCGGGTGATCAAGAGCGTGTGGTTGCTCAACCCGACCACGGTCCCCTTGCTCATCGCCCGGCGCACCGGATTCTCCACGGCGGTGTGCGTCTCCTCGTCCACAATGCGGAACACGGTCTCCAGCGGTTGGCCGACCGCCTCGGATTCGCGCCAGCCGGTGAGCGCCTCGGCGGTGGGGTTCATCCGGCGGATCCGGCCTTCGGTGCCGGTGGTGATGACGCCATCCCCGATGGAGTAGAGCGTGGTTGCCAGCTCCTGCCGGCTCTCCCGCAGCGATTGCTGGCTGCGCACGATCATCATCAGGGAGGCGGAGACGACCGCCACCAGCAGCGATTCGACGACGTACGGCTGGGTGTGCCAGCCCTCGACCATCCCGGCCCAGATGGGGTTGCCCTCCAGAAAAGCCATGAATCCCCAGATTGCCGGGGTTGTGAGGAGCTGATAGCAGATCATAATCATCGCAAACCAGGCGGCGCCATAGGCGACCGGATGGCGGAGGCGGTCGAGGACTCGGCTGTGAAGGGTCCGAATGACGAAAAAGTTCGGGAGGGCGTAAAGCATGTTTCCGATGAAGACCGTACTCAGGGGCAATTTGTGGAAGCCGGTCAGGCAGAGGACGCAGACTAATAGCAGGGACGCCCACCACTGTCGCAGCAAAGCGATGCCGATAAAACCAAAGATCCAGCGCCCATCGATGAAAACCTCAGTATAAGGAATATTCACGCTCAGGTAGCTGGCAGCGGCGCCCAACCCGGCTACCAGGCCCCAGCGCACCCATTCGTTGGGGATCAGGTCGGTTTTCTCGACCGGGAGGGGCGGCGCCGGCGCGCGCCCGGCGGCGGTCACGGTTCGCTCCCGCGCCGGGGATGCCCGACCCGATCACTATCCGTGATGATGCTTACGCGTGATGTCTGCATGGGAGTTCTCATTCCTCTCTTTGAAAGCGGATCTCTGTGACGGCGCCTTCCTCGTTGCTCAGGGTCAGGTCGCCTCTCAGGTTTGTGCGCACAGAACGTTTGACGATATCCATCCCGGCGCTGTGCCGCTTCAGACTCAGCACGTCCTCGGGGTAGGGGGGGCCGTCGTTGCGGTAGGTGAGGGTGATGGTGTCATCCTCTGTTTGGGCGATGCGCACGGTGATATGGATCGTCTCGCGGTCGTTCGCGGCGTACTTGAGCGTGTTGGTGGTCAGCTCGCTGATGATGAGGGCCAGATGCTGGGCCTGGGCCGGACTCACCTGCACGGACGTCGGCGCCACCTCACAATGGGCGGCGATTTGGTTACGGGTGCCCCGCAAGGTCGTGTGGATGATCTGCTCGGCCAACTCGCCCAGGTTGAGCGGTGCCCATTCGGCCTGGGACAACATCTCGTGGACCTGCGCCAAGCCTGTGATGCGCTGGGTCAGATTCTCCATCATCGGACGATAGATCGGCTGGGCCTCCGGAGGGGCGTGGCGCCGCTCGACGTAGAGCAGACCGATGATAGCGTCCAGGTTATTCCTGACGCGGTGGTTGACCTCGCGCAAGAGTAAGTCCTTGGTTTCAGCGTCCCGCTGGGTCTGCGCCAGGAGGTGGGCCTGTTGCATGGCGACGGTCAGGGAGGTGGCAATCTCTTCCAGGATTTCAATGTGAGTCGGCCGGAAGGCGTTGGGCCTGTCGCTTGCCAGGTTCAGGGTGCCGATCGGGGCTTCCTGCATCCATAGGGGGACGACGACGTAAGACCGGATGCCGTTCGCTTTCAACATCCGTTCCAGGGGCGATAGGGCTTCTCGCGTGGCGGTATCCTGAACAGTATATGACCTTCCCTGTTGCAGCGCGTTCATCATCGTGGATCCGAGATCGGAGAACGAGCGCACCTCCGGCGCCTCCGGCCTTAATTCGCCCTCGACAAGGATGAGCTTGTCACGGCTTTCCTGTTTTGCAGGGTCGATCTCCGCGATACTGGCATAATCACAGGGGATGAGGGTGTGCAGGCGCTCCAGGGCCGCGATGGTGATCTCCCTCGGCGATTGGGCCCGCAGGATGGCGGTATCGATCCTGTGCAGGGTGCGGAGCCGCTCGGTGGTTTGGCGCAGGGCCTCCTCCGCTTCTGTGCGTTGGATAATCTCTTGGGTCAGTTGCACGTTCTGTTCCTGCATCTCGCGGAAGATCAGCGCGTAGGGCTGGCGCAGCCCGGTTTCGATGATTGCGTGGTAGATCCCGTAGAAGGCGAAGAGCTTGAAGAGGTGCCCGATGAGGTTGGAGAGCCCATAGACGCTGACGTAGAACGTGAAGGCCAGCTCCGAGATGATGGTGAGGCCGATGGCTGCAACCAGCCAACGGAAGATATCGGGGCGAAAGGCGTTGCGATGGCGGAGGATCCGCCAGATGCTCCCAGCCAGCAGGAGCCCGATGGCGTACTCGTTGGCAATTTTGATTGGGGTCAGCCCCTGACCCTCAATGTAGAAATCGGGAAAGACCCCGGTGAAGATCATCGCCAGGAGTATCGCGGTGAGGGCGGCATAGACGCCCGCCAGCCGATACCGGTCCGTTTCGTCCATCATAGAGTTGAGGAAGGACGGGGCGACCAGGAGTGTGAGTGCCTGCATATAGCGCGCAGCGATCCAGAGCTGGGTCGGCAGGTTGGCGTCGTAACCGGGGAAGACACCCATCCCCTGGTAGGCCAGCGTGTGGACCAGATCCAGAATCCCGATGAAGAGGGATGCCACGCCCAGGACCTTGAGGTAGCCGTGATCCGTCATGGCCCACGTATTCCAGGCCAGGGTGAAGATCGCGGTCGCCACGGCGATGCTGAAACCCTCCGCGAGCGTGTGAAAGAGCAGGTAGTTATAGCGGCTGACGACGACCAGCCCGATGACGGTTCCCAGGCCCAGTAGAATGAGGGGCCACAATGTGTAACGCTCAAGGTTCGAGGGTTTATGCGTCATAGCGTTGGGATCCCTCGGGAAGCGTAAAAGTGAACGTGCTGCCCTCACCCGGCTCGGACTCGACCCAGAGGCGGCCGCCGTGGCGGTCGATGATGCGCTTGCAGAGAGCGAGGCCGATGCCCAGCCCCTCGTATTCGTCCTCGGTGTGGAGGCGCTGAAAGATCTGGAAGATGCGGTCGGCCTGGTCCGGGTCGATGCCGATGCCGTTGTCGGTGACGGAGAAGATCCACTTCCCCTCTCCCTCTCCCCCCCTCTCCCCCTCTCGCGCGGTGACGTGCACCTTAGGCGGGACGCCCTCCCGCCGGAACTTGAGCGCGTTGGCGATCAGGTTCTGGAAGACCTGGGCGAGTTGGACCTCGTCGGCGAGCACGGTGGGGAGCGGATCGTGGGTCACCGCCGCGCCGGTCTCGTCGATCGCCGGGCTCAATGCTCGCAGGGTGCGATTGAGGACGGCCTCGACGTCAGTCGGGGCCGGCTCGCGGCCTCCAGTCTCAACGCGGGAGAGGTCGAGCAGCGCTTGGATCATCTCCTGCATCCGCGCCGCGCCGCTGATAGCGTAGTCGATGTAGGTCTCCGCCTTGGCGTCGAGCCGGTCGGCATAGCGTTGGTTCAGCAGCCGGAGGTAGCCCTGCACGGTGCGGAGCGGGGCGCGGAGGTCGTGGGAGACGACGTACCCGAACTGTTCCAGCTCCTCGTTGCTGCGTTCCAGGTCGGCGGCGTAGCGCGCCGCTTCAGCCTGCGCACGCTGCCGCTCGGCGATCTCATCCTGCAGCGCGGCGTTGGTCCGGCGGAGCTCGGCGAGATCGTGGAAGCGGGCTGTGGCGATCTCGATGGCCCGGGTGATCTCCCGGCGGCCGGCCGGTTTGACCAGATAGTAGCTGATGCCCGACTCACCGGCCTCGGCGATCAGATCCGGCCGGTCGTGGGCCGTGAGGGCCACAATCGGCATCGGGGAGCGGGCGGTGATCTGCCGCGCGGCCGTGAGCCCATCCATCTCCGAAAGGTTGATGTCCATCATCACAAGATCCGGCTGCAAATCCTGGGCCATCTCGACGGCCTCGCGGCCGCTGGGGGTATCGCCGGCCACGACATAGCCCTCGTCCTCCAACATGCCGCGCAGCTTCTCTCCAACCAGGAATTCGTCCTCGACGATGAGTATGCGTTTGGCGGTATGCATAGTGTTATCAGTGCTCCTTTGGGAATCGTATTGCGGTCACCGCGCCGCCCTCGTTGCGCAGCGTCAAACTTCCTCGTAAGCTGGTCGCCACCGAGCGTTGGATGATCTCCAGTCCGGCGCTGTGCTGTTTCAGGTTCAGGACGTCCTGCGGGTAGCCCGGCCCGTCGTCACGATAGACAAGTTGGATTGTATCGCCCTCCTGGGAAATCCGTACCTTAACGTTGACCGTGTCGTGATCTGCCACGGCGTATTTGAGGGTGTTGGTGGTCAGCTCGCTGAGGATGAGCGCCAGGTGCTGGGCCTGGGCCGGGCGGACGCGCACCGGGGAGGGGGCGACGTTGAGCGTGACGTTCAAGTCCTCGTTGGCGCCCTGTGCCGTACGTTGGATGATCTGTTCGGCTAGTTCATTCACCCGGAGCGGCGCCCATTCCGACGCCGAGAGCATCTGGTGAACCAGGGCCAGACTGGCGATCCGCCGGGTCAGGTCCTCCATGATCGGACGGTAGACCGGCAGGGCGCCCGGCGGCGCGTAGCGCCGCTCGACGTAGAGGAGGCCGATGATGGCGTCCATGTTGTTCTTGACGCGGTGATTGACCTCCCGCAGCAGGAGGTCTTTCGTCTCGGCATCCCGCCGGGTCTGCTCCAGCAGGTGCGCCTGTTGGATCGCGACGGCCAACGAGGCCGCGACCTCCTCCAGGATCTCGACGTGCTGGGGTTGGAAGAAGTCGGGGGTCTCACTGGCCGCATTGAGGGTGCCGAGGGTGGCATTGTGCATCCGCAGCGGCACGCTGACGGTGGCGCGGATGCCGAGGTCGGCCAATTCCTGCTGCCGCGGTGAGCGGGATGCCAGCGCCGTGAGGTCGCCGACGACGTACGTGTGGCCGTGTTGGATGTCCTGGAGCAGGGACGGACCGGCGTCAGCCATCGGTCGCCACGCGGAGGGGCGGGGCTGGATCTCCCCGTCGAAGAGGACGATCATGTCGCGGCCCCGCTGTTGTCTGGGATCCATTTCGGCGATGCTCAGGTACCGGCAGGGGATGAGGTCGTGCAGGTGCGTCAGCGCTGCCTGGGCGATCTCCCCTGCGGATTGGGCGCGGAGAATGGCGGTGTCGATCTCGTGCTCGATCTGGAGCCGCTCGGTCGTCTGGCGTAGCTCTTCCTGTATCTCCATATAGGGTGTGATGTCGGTGAGGACGGCGTAATAGCCGCGTACCTCGCCGTCCTCGGCGACGTCAGGGACGAGGATGCCATCGATGTCGCGCGTTCCCCCGATGGCGTAGTCGTAGCGCTCGTGGTAGCGCACCTGTTCGCCGCTCAGGGCCTTTTCCACGTGTGGGCGCGCCTCCTCGAACGCGTCCTGACCGATGACCTCGGGAAGCGTCTTGCCCACGACGTCCTCCGGTCTGACCCCAAACTTCTGTTGGTAGGTTCGGTTGACGAACCGGTACACCAGGTCTCTGTCCGTGTAGGCGACGAACTGGGGTAGCGCGTTGATGATAGTGCGGAAGCGGGTTTCGCTCTTGCGCAGCGCCATTTCCGCCTGCTTGCGCTCGGTGATATCCTGCGTCACGCCAAACCAGCGGGTGTCGCCGTTGTCGAAGGTCTCACACATCGATTCGAGATGCAGCCAGCGGATCTCGTCGCCGACGACAAACCGCCCCTCCCATAAGAAGGACTGCTGGTTGCGATGGGCTTCCTGGTTACGGGCCACGAAAGCCTCCAACTCTTCTGGATGTACTATCTTTCTATCAACATCCTCAGCATCGGCCAACGCAGCTTCCCGGCTGAGTTGATGCATTTCACACCAGCGCTCGCTGACATATTCGAACTCTCTGCTGCCACCAGCCCGAGTCCATAATACGTAAACGCCCACGGGGATGCTCCTTACAAGCTCATCATATCGCGTTAGGCTTTCGTGCAGCGCTTCCTCCGCCTGCTTGCGCTCGGTGATGTCGCTTGCCAGCCCCTCGATAATTGTCTCACCCTCGACCTGGCGTTTGCCGATAAAGCGGTCGTGGAACCAGTGCCAGTCGCCGTCGGTGTCATGTATCCGGTACTCCAGGTCGAATCTGGCGCCCCTCGCACTCTCGATGATGGCTGCGTCAACCTCAGCGACGTCGTCGGGGTGGATGGCGTCGTGCCACAGGTACGGATGCTCGAGCAACTCATCCGGTGCGTAACCGAGCACGTCCTGAACGCGCTGCGACCAGTAGATCGCTCCCCTTTCTTCCGAGTAGAGATAGAGGATGTCCGGCGATCCTTCTACCAGGCGCCGGTACTTCTCCTCGCTCTTGCGCAGGATCTGCTCTGCCCGCTTACCCTCGGTGATCTCGCGCACGAAGGCGAAGCCGTAGGCCAGGTGGCCGCGCTCGTCCTTGAAGAGGGAGGCGCTCACGTCGACCCAGACGACGTGCCCGTCCCGGTGGAGGTAGCGCTTCTCCATCCGGTACTCGGTCGCTTTGCCGTCCCACAGCTCCGCGATCAACTGCTCTTCACGCGCCAGATCCTCGGGGTGGGTGAAGTCGGCGTAGTTCATCTGCAGGAGCGCGTCCCGGTCGTACCCCACGATCTCCATCAGCGCGGCGTTGCAGTCGATGAGATGGCCCCCGCTGTCCACGATCCCCACGCCCATGGGTGAGAGCTCGAGGGTCATCCGGAGCCGCTCCTCGTTCGCCCGCAGGGCCCGAAGCATCACTTCCTGTTGGGACTCGGCCTGCTTCCGGACGGTGACGTCGCGGTCGATGCCGATCATACCGCAGGGCTGTCCTTCGCGGTCTCGCACCACCGAGATCGAGGTGTCGGACCAGAAAGAGGTGCCGTCCTTCCGCTTCTGCCGGTACTCCCCGCGCCAGTGCCCGGTCTCCCGGACCTGGCGCATCCGTGCCTCTTCCGCGTCGACGTCGCGGGCATCGACGATGAAGGACACCGGCTCCTCCATCACTTCCTTGGCGGACCAGCCGTACAGGGCCTCGGCGCCCTTGCCCCAGTAGATGACGCGGCCCTCCAGGTCGGTGGCGACGACGGCCTCTCGGACGCTGTCCAGCAGTTGCGCCTGGAAGCTTAACGTCTCGATGGTAGCGTCCCGCTGAGACTCGGCGCGATTGCGCGCAAGCCAGGTGCTGAGCGCCTCGGCGACGCCGTCGACGAGGTGCTGCTCCTCGGGCAGTAGGGAGGCCTGCGCCTCCGCGTAGGTGACCTGAACGTGACCTCGAACCTCGCCACCCACCTTGATCGGCGCACGGAGGGCGGTTGACGTTCCGTCCGGCTCCGGGTCGATCGTGTAGCGGCGATCGTCCATCTCGATCACCGGAATCGCGAGGTCTGGGAACGCCATCGCCGCCGCCAGGTTTTCGACCGTCCGTTGGCATAGCTCGTCCGTGGAGAGGTCCGCTTGCAGGTCGCGGTTGACCGCATAGAGGCACGTCAGCTCTTTCAGGCGCTCTTGAAGTTCGTGGGTGCGTCTCTCTACCCGCTGTTCCAGTTGGTCGTGGGCCTCCTGGAGGGCGCGGGCGTTATCCTGCCGTTCGATGGCGTAGATCAGTGCGTGGACCAGCAGGCTGCCGGTCGCCTCGTTCTTGTAGAGGTAGTCCTGGGCCCCGGCCTTGACGCTGGTGCGTGCCAGTTTCGCGTCCTCCCGCCCGGTCAGCACGACGATCGGCAGGTGTGGATAGCGCTGCCGGAGCGTCTCAAAGGTCTCGCCGGCCTGGCTGTCGGGGAGATCGAGATCGGTGAGCACCACGTCGATCGCGGGCTGCTGTCCGGCCGCAGCGGCCTCCAGGCGGGTCAGCCCTTGGTGGAGGCGGCTCACCGACTCCACCGCGAAGGTGGGCAGATCCCACCCCATCCGGCTGCCCTGGCTCAGTTTCTCCTCGATCAGCAGCGTGTCGCCGGGGTTATCCTCGATGGAGAGGACCCGGATTGTGCGGTTATCCATGGTGCCCTTCCTTTGCAGTGGGAAGCGTGAAGGTGAACGTGGCGCCCTGGCCCGGCTCCGACTCGACCCAGATGCGCCCATTGTGGCGTTCGACGATGCGCTTGCAGAGGGCCAGGCCGATGCCCAGGCCCTCGTATTCGTCCTCGGTGTGGAGGCGCTGAAAGATCTGGAAGAGCCGGTCGGCCTGGTCCGGGTCGATGCCGATGCCGTTGTCGGTGATGGAGATGACCCACTCCCCCTCTCCCTCTCTCCCCCCCTTCATCCCCCCCGGAGGCTTACTATTACCCATATCTTTCTTTGTTCATAATGAGCCAAGTAGTAGAGATATCATGCAAACGTTGCCAACCACGCCAGATAACGGTGATGCCGGGTTCACCATCTCC
>DAOTTS010000150.1:0-20287 GCA_034437735.1 Anaerolineae bacterium | reverse complement strand
CTTCAGTCGACGTGTGCGTTCAGCCGTGCATTTCAATGCGCGGCTTGTCTTGTCTTGCATCTCACCCCTGCATCCCACACGCATACCCCGGTGCCGATTCGTGTATTCGTTTCGCATTCGTGGTCGGCCTACGCCGCACCCCGGCGCGGCACGATGCAGATGAACTCGAACGACGTCTCCCCGGTGTTGCGGAACTGGTGCGTCTCGTTGTCCGGCATATAGATGAAATCTCCGGCCTTCACCGGCGTCTCGTTGCCGTCCACGTCGACCGTCACGCCGCTGCCTACCTCGACTTTGACTAGGTGCGGCCAATCGTGGGCGTGGTACGGCGTCGAGCCGCCCGGCGCGACGCGGAAGTACCGCATCACGATCTCGTCGGAGCCGTCTGCCGGCCCCAGGATGACCTGCTTCTTCACGTTCTCATAGCCGGACATATCGGCGAAGGGGACGTTCTCCAGTTGTTTAAGAATCATGGTTGGTTTGCTCCTTGGTTGGTTTCGTTTGGTCAATGTGAGTATAGCGTGAAAAGACGTTAGTTGAAAGTTGGCAAGTTAGCAAGTTGGAAAGACAACGGGCGCGCGGTGGCTCAGGCTGCGACCTCCTGCCAGAGGCGGCGCATCTCCTCGCTCGTCGCCAGCAGCACGTCCAGCGGGCCTGTCGCTTCCACGCGCCCGTCCTTCATCAGGACGATGCGGTCGGCCTGCTGGAGCACGGCGCGGCGGTGCGACACGACCAGGCAGGTCGCGTCCCGCCGGGCGAAGACCCGGTCCCACAGCGCCTGCTCCGTCTCCACGTCGAGCGCGCTGGAGAGGTCGTCGAAGACCAGCAGCGCTGGATCGCGCACGAACATCCGCGCCGCCGCCGTCCGCTGGATCTGCCCGCCGGAGAGCTTCACGCCACGAGGGCCGACCCGCGTCTCCAGCCCGTGGTCCAGGTCCGCCAGGTCCTTCTCCATCACCGCCAGGTGGATCGCGCCGTTGAGGTCGACGCCGTCCGCTTCGGGCGGCAGCCCCATCAGGATGTTATCGCGCAGCGTCTCGCTGAAGAGCCGGGGCACCTGGCCCGTGTAGGCCGCGCGCGGTGGCACGAAGAACGCGCCGGGATCCTCCACCCGCTCGCCGTTCCAGCGGATCTCGCCCCGGTCCGGCGGCAGCAGGCCCAGGAGCGCCCGCAGCAGCGTGCTCTTGCCCGAGCCCACCCGCCCGGTGACCACGACGAACTCCCCCCGCTGCACGTCCAGGTCGACGTCCTCGATACCCCGCCCGGTGTCGGGATAGCGGTAGCTCAAATCGCGCACGGTCAGGGTGTCGAGGTGGTGGGCTGCCGTCCTCGGCGTGTAGGGGACCGCCGGCTCGTCCTTGACGACAACCGGGCGGTTGGCCACTAACGCGCCGGGCGGCGCATCCTCCATCAGCCGCTGCATCCGGTCCAGCGAGACCTTCGTCTGCTGGCCCCACGCGGCCATACTGCCGACCGCGGTGATGCCGTAGGTGACGGGGCCCAGGTAGGTGACGAACAGCGCGAAGTCGCCCACGGTGAAGGTGCCCACATCCATTGCCTGGGCGCCGAGCAGCAGGATCACGCCCATACAGACGTCGATGGCGCTGTCGGAGATCGTCCACCGCATCTCCGAGAACATGGTGTCCTTCAGGGCGGCCTTGCGCCGGGCCTCGTTGATGCGGTCGAACCGCGCCTTGGCCCGGCCCTCGGCGCCGCTCACCTTGAGCGCCTGGACGTTCCCGAAGATGTCCCCGATGAAGGCCGTCACCCGTCCGGCGGCGGCCCGGCTCGCGGCCCGCGCCTTCTGCATGTAGCGGCTCAGGATAAAGGTCGTCACGATGACGACGACCAGCGGGATCAGCAGTCCCAGCGTCAGCCGGGTGTTGACCCGCAGCAGGATCGCCAACCCCACCAGCGCCGCGCCTGTCTGCCCGATGACCTCGACCGTCCAGTCGGCGCTGAAGTCCGCCATGTGGAAGACGTCGCCCCGGAACCGGCTGACCGCCTCGCCCGGCGTGCCCGGCAGCGCCCGCGCGCCGGGCCGGCCCAGGATGTGTGCCATCATGTTCATCTGGAGCAGGCCGGCGGTCTCGAAGTAGAAGGGCGTCCAGCTTACCGGCCCTGCTATCAGCACCGCCATCCGCGCGACCGCGATCCCCACCAGCAGCGCCAGCAGCGTCCAGACGTTGGGTCCCATCGCGGCGTCGTCCGCCAGGGCGTCAAGGATCTGACGGGTGATCAGGCCGGGCAGCAGCGGCAGAAAGCGGATCGTCGTCCAGCTCAGGAGCGCCAGCGCGTACTGCGTCGGCCAGTGCCGGATGACCTTGCCGGTGGCCTGCCAGATGTTGGTGCTGCGTCTAGACGTGCTCATACCAGCACCTCCTCCAGCCCGGTGCGCAGCAGGTGCGCAAACCGGGAGTCCGGATCGGCGGCCAGCGCGAGGCGGTCGCCGAACTCGACGATGCGCCCGTCCTCCAGGATCATGATCGTATCGGCGCGCCGGACCGTCTCCAACCGGTGGGCGATGATCACGCCGGAGCGCCCTCGGAAGAGCCGGTCGATGGCCCGCTCCATCAGCCGCTCGGTCAGGGGATCGAGGCGCGAGGAGGCCTCGTCGAGGATCACGAGCCCCGGATCGCGCAGGAAGACGCGGGTGAAGGCCAGGAGCTGGGCCTCGCCGGCGGAGAGGCCGGCGTCCTGGACGCCCAACTCGGTGTCGAGCCCGTCCGGCAGGTCGTCGAGCCACGGGCTTAGCCCGAGCGCCTCGACGACCGCCAGGGTGGTGGCGTCGTCGATCGTGTCGTCGAAGAGGGTCAGGTTGTCGCGCACGCTGGCCTGGAAGAGATGCACCTCCTGGGTGACGATGCCCACCCGCGTCCGGAGGTCCGCCAGGGGCACGTCGGGCAGGGGGATGCCGCCGACGGTGACCCTGCCGTTCAAGGGGTCGTAGAGCCGGCAGAGCAGGCGCGTGAGGGTGGTCTTCCCGCTGCCGGTCCGGCCCAGAATGCCCACCACGCCGCCCGCCGGGAGCTGCCAATCGACGTCCTTCAGGACCAGCCCGTCGTCCTCGTAGCCGAAGTCGATGCCCTCGAAGCGGACGGCGAGCGGCCCGGTGGGCAGGGGGGACGCCCGGCCTGCGTCGGGGTCCTGCACCCGCGACGTTGTATCGCGGAGTTCCTGGATGCGCTCGATGCTGCCCGCGGCCGACTGCATGTCGCGGAGCTGCCGGGCCAGTTGGTTGAGCGGCCACTGCAGCATGGTGTTGTAGTGAAAGATTAGGTAGACCGTCCCGATGGTGAGCTGGTCCCGCACCATCAGCGCGCCCCCCATACCGAGGGCCAGGACCGTGCCCAGCGCCAGCACGCCCTCGGTGAAGCCCCAGTTCAGGGCCGTGCTGGTGATAAAGGCCCGGCGGCTGGTGAGGAAGAGCCGGCGGATCGCGTGCTGCAGGCCGCGCATCACGTACGGCACCGCGCCGTTGGCCCGGATGTCCTCAGTGCCGCCGAGGCGCTCCTCCAGGTACCCGTACAGCTCGGAGCTGGCCTGCCGCTGCGCCTTCCACATCGGCGCGGTCACCGAGACGCTCTTGGTCAGGACGGTGGCGACCCCCACGACGAAGATCAGGTAGGCGCCGCCCACCCGCCAATCCTCACGAAAGAGCAGCGTCAGGATGCCGAGGAGCAGGGCGGCGTTGCCCAGGATCCGGATGGCGAACTGGGAGAAGAAGTTGGAGAGTGTGTTGACGTCGCCGTCGATGCGCTCAATGATGCTTCCCGGCGTGTGCTCGTTGTGGAAGTCCATGTCCAGCGTCAGGCAGTGGCCCGCCAGGTCGCCGCGCATCGCGTTGGTGGTGCGCCAGCGGACGTCCTGGGTCACGTAGGTGGTGGCCAACTGCATCGCCCGTCCCACGACCACCAGCGCGAAGAAGCGCACGGCCTTGCGGCGGAGCGCGTCGGAGACCCCGCCGGCCTGGGCCAGGTCGATGAAATCGCGCAGGATCTGCGGCGTCCACAACTGCAGGCCGATGCCGCCGAAGAGCAGCACCGCCAGCAGCGCGACCTCGCCCTTGAGCGGGCGCAGGTAGATGACCAGCAGGTCGCGGTATTGTTTCAGGGTCTCCATTGATGAGGATTGCGTCGACAACGATCGGCTCCTTACGAGGTCTGGTCGGATTCAGCGGGCGTTTGTCAGCCGCTCACGGATGCACACAGATTGTCACGGATGGGATCATGATTGGACCGCACGTTACTCCGTGAGCTGCGGGATGCAAGCGAAGGGATTTATAGCGGAAACGGTGTAAAAGTCAACGCGCCGTCCCCCTCGGCGCCAACCTTTCCCCCCACCGGGGGGAAATACAAAGGGGGGGCGATGTGTGCTGAGCGCGGAATCCTCGGAAGCAGCGGTCTCCTCAGGCGAAGGTATGCCCCCCTCTAACTCCCCCCGGCGGGGGGAGGATCTGGCTCGCTGCTTCGCGCTGGTTTCCCCCCACCGGGGGGAAATACAAAGGGGGGCGGTCGGTGCGGGACGAGATCGCGTGGGAATGAACTATCTCACCTCAACCGGATAATGCCCCCACGCATCGATCATCGCCCGCACCCGCCGCAGCCGGTCCAGCTTCGTCTCCGGCATAATGTTGTCCGCCACGCCCAGGATAAACGCGTCCCCCGGCGCGATCGTCCGGAACATCGTTCGCATATACGCCTCGAACGCCGCATCGGTCACTGGGTCGCAGAGCAGGGTCGAGGGCAGGCCGCCCCAGATGATCACCTCGGTGCCGAAGGCCGCTCGGGCTTCCTCCAGCGTCAGCGGCACCATCGGCGCCGTCACGAAGCACTCGACCATGTCGAAGCCCGAGTCCTGGATCAGGTCGAGGAGCAGACTCACGTCCGCGTCGGCGTGGCACGCCAGCGTCTTGCCCGCCGCGTGGAGCTTGTCGGCGAACGCCCGGAAGTAGGGCTGCATATGTTGCTTGAAGAGCGGGGGCGGGGTCAGCATGGAGTTGAAGTGCTCGCCGTGGAGGAAGAGCCGGGCGGGCGAGTCCAGCACCACCTGCTGCATCGCGTGCGCGTGGTCGGTCAGCACCGCCAGCAGGTGCGCGATCCGGTCGGGGTAGTCCTGCATGTGGTAGAACGCCCGCTCGTAGCCGATCAAGTCCTGGAGGATGGTGTACATCGGGTCCGCCGGCAGGCAGACCAGCGGCACCGTCTCCGCCCCGATCTCCGCCTCGTACGCCCGGTAGGCGTCGTAGGTGGGGAGGATCGCCGTGTGTTCGATCACGTATTCGACGATGGGGTAGTCCGCCGGTTCCTTGATCAGGTGCTCGATCTCCAGCCCCTGGATCCCGGATCGGGCCATGGTCTCGGTCTGGCGCACCCGCTTGGAGACCGTGCCCACGGGCGTCACGTATGCCGTGACCGTCGTCTCGCCCTCGCGGTGGGTGCGCGTCTCGACCCCGCGCAGCTCCGTGCGGAAGACCCGTGCGTCCCGCACCACCCGGTCCATCCCCAGGTCGCGCTCGATCTCCCGCTGCGTCCAGCCCTGGTACCGCGCGGGCAGCGTCCCCCGCCGCCGGTGGGCCTCGTACCAGATCTTGAGCCGGGGCATCCACGGGATCCGGTCCGGGTGCCGTCCCTCCAAAATCGCCGTCACCCGCGCCCGGTTCGTCATTGTCTCATTCGTCACCATCCCCGCCCTCCTCATCCCGCACAATCAAGCATCGAGCCTCGATCATCGACAATTCAACCCCGCATCGTATAGCCCAACCTGCAACGTTTCAACTTTCGACTTTCATCATCGCCCCCACCGCCAGCACCCCACCGATCACAATCGCCAGGTCCGCCACGTTAAAGATACCCGTGCGGAGCCCGCCGATGCCCAGGTTGAGGAAGTCGAAGACGCGGCCCTCGAACCGGATCCGGTCGATCAGATTGCCGAGCCCGCCGCCGAGGATCAGGCTGAGCGCGTTCACGGTCATGGGAGTGAGTGTCTCATCCCACAGAACGTAGACCGCCATCAGCAGAAGTAGGACGCCGCTCACCACCACGAAGATCCAGAACCGCGCGGCCGCCGGCAGCCGGGCGCCGAGGCTCATAAACGCCCCGGCATTTTGCGAGGGCTGCAGCCGGATGACGTCGCCCAGCAGCGAGATCCTGCGGGGCGGCAGCCACGCCTTGGCCACCACCTTGGTGGCCTGATCGAGCGCGACCGTGAGCAGCGCGATGACCGCCACGCGCAGCCAGCGGGGTGAGAACGAGAGCACGGAGGGTACGTGAATTGTGTGTGGATGCATAGCCCTCATTATCGGGGGTCTGCGCGAGATGGCAAGTGAAGATTTGGGCTTGAGAGATCCTCGTAGGTGCGTGGCACTCCCGAATGTATCCCCAATCCAAAGCGATCCGGAACACCGCGAAGCCGTCTAGGCCAGCCGACCGCGTGAGTGCCTTGCACCGGGTTTGGAAACCACCCCGCAATTTGATACCTTAACCCGGTGCAAGGCACTTGAACCTTCAAGGGCTTCGTAAGCATTTCCGTTCTTCAACGTTGCGGATCCTTGATGGTTGGGCACGGGAGTGCCTCGCACCTGGCCGTTCTCTGGCATCTCTTGAGAACAAGATACAGGATCATTCGATCTGCAGAGAACCCATTTCTGTTGTACACTATAGAGTGTGACTATAGAGCGTGACCACCAGGCGGCTCGCCGCCAGAAAGAGCGATGACCATGCTGCAGCTCACACGGGTGGGCGACGGCCCCATCCTGCGCCCGCGCCCCGAGATCCCCTGGGAGAAGGACGCCGTCCTCAACGCGTCGGCGGTCTACGCGGACGGCACCTTTCACCTGCACTACCGCGCCGTGGCCCACCGGCCCGAGAATCCCAACCGCTCGTCCATCGGCTACGCCACCAGCCCCGACGGCGTCCACTTTGAGCGGCGGGACGCGCCCGTCCTCTCGCCCGGCGCCGTCCCCGAGGAATCCCAGGGCGTCGAGGATCCCCGCGTCACGAAACTGGACGACACCTACGTGATGCTCTACACCGCCTACGACCTGACCCAGACTCAGATCGCCATGGCCACCTCCACCGACCTGATCCATTGGGACCGCCACGGGATCGTCCTCGGCAGCGACCGCTTCGGCGACAACAAGGACGCCGTGCTCTTCCCCGCGCGCATCGGCGGGCGCTACTGCATGATGCACCGGCCCGACCCGGACATCTACCTGGCCTTCTCCGGCGACCTCCATCACTGGACCGACCACGTCCGGATCATGGCCCCGGCGTTCCCGTGGGAGCGCCGCAAGATCGGGGGTGGGGCGGTGCCCATCGCGACCGAGGCCGGGTGGCTCGTGGTCTACCACGGCGTCGACGAGGATCTCTGCTACCGGCTGGGCGTCGCCCTGCTCGATCTCGACGACCCGACCCGCGTCCTCGCCCGCCAGCCCGCGCCCATCCTCGAGCCCGCGATGGACTGGGAGCTGACCGGCGACGTCAACACCGTCGTCTTCACCTGCGGCGCCGTCCTCCTCGGCCGCGAGCTCTGGGTCTACTACGGCGCCGCCGACACCGTCATCGGCCTGGCGAAGGGGAACGTGGACGACTTCCTGGCCGATCTGTGAGGGGGGAATTGCGAATAGCAAGTCTGTAACCTGCAACTTTCAACTCTCAGCTTTCGACTTTTGACTTACGACTTTCGACCTGCGACCTTTGACTTTCGACTTTCAACTTTCAACTTGCTCAGAAGGAGTGACCGTGACCGATAACGGCTTTCGGCTCCGCAACTGGCTGCCCACCGTCGAGCTGCTGCTCGCCGCCGCTGCGGCGGCCCTGTGGTACCTGCGGCGCGGCCTGACCGAGGGCGCCTTCCGCACCGGGCTGCTGCCCCTGGGCTTGCTGGTCGCCATGATGGCGCTCGCCGCGCTGCGGACCGGCGTCCGGGTCCGGCCCACGGCCTTCGCCGTGCCGCTGGCGCTCCTCCTGCTGACCGCCGGCCTCAGCATGACCGTGGCCTACGATCCCAACCTGGCCTGGAACAAGGGCTGGCTCCTCGTCGGGGCCCTGGGCCTCTACACCGCCCTGGCGCACCAGCCCGACCGGCTGCGGCGCTACGTCGCCCTGAGCGGCCTCGGCGCGGCATCGGCGGGGCTCACCCTCTACTTCCTGCTCAGCGCCGACTGGACCGACCTGGCCCTGGAGGCGCCCGCCCTCGCCGACCTCGGCCTGCGGATCAGCCGGCGCCTCCTGTGGGCGCTGCCGCTCGACCGCCGGCTGCACGCCGTCAACGCCAACGTGATCGGCGGGATGCAGGCCCTGCTCCTGCCGGTCTACGTCCCGCTGCTCCTCGTCCCGCGCCGCGCGCCGGACGCGGGCCCCCTCCGCCGGGGACGCATCCCCCTCACCGTCCTCGGAGCGCTGGGCGCGGCCCTGACCCTCGCCGGGCTGATTCTCACGGTGAGCCGGGGCGCCTGGGTGTCGGTCGCCGCCGTTGGGGGGCTCTGGATCGTCTGGCGGGCCCTCGATGCCCTTTGGCGGAAAAGCCGGCGCCTCGGTATCGCGGCGGTCGCGATCCTGTTGGCGGTCGGACTCGCCGTGGTGGCCGTTGCCGCGCGGCGGGCGCCCGCGCTCGACGCCCTGCCGCTCGTCGGCGACCGGGTCTGGCTCGTCCGCACCGGCCTCCCGCTGGCCCGGGCCGTCCCCTTCACCGGGATCGGGCTGGGCACGTTTATGATGCAGTATTCGACCTACAGCCTGCTGATCCACGTGGGGTTCGTGCCTCACAGCCACAACATGCTGCTCGATCTCGCCATCGAGCAGGGGGTCGCCGGGGCGCTGGCCTACGCGGCCCTCGTCCTCACCGGGGGGATCTACGGCCTCCGCGCGCTCCGCGAGGCGTCGGGCGCCCGGGCGGTCGTGCTCCAGGCTGCTCTGGCCAGTCTCGGCGTCGGCGTGCTCCACGGCGTGGTGGACGACGTCCTCTACGGCACCCACGCGCTGCTCCTGCTGCTGGTGCCCTTCGGCGTGCTGGTCAGCGCCGGGCGCGAGTCCCGGTCGCCGGGGGCGCGCACCGGTCCGGTCGCCACGGGCGGCGTGGTGACCGCCGCCTTCCTGCTGATGGGATGTCTCGCCCTCGGCCTGACCTCGGGCGCGGACGGGATACGTGCGGCGTGGCACGCCAACCGGGGCGCCGTCGCCCAGGCCCGCCTCGTCCTCGGCGCCTACGATCCGGACTACCGGCGTCCATCCCTCGACACGCTGCGCCGCGAGCTCGACCTGAGCCCGGCCCTGGCTCACTTCCGGCGCGCCCTGGCGTACGATCCGGCCAACCCCACCGCCCGCCAACGGATGGCCATGATCGCCCTGGACCGCCGGCAGTTCGACGCGGCCCTGACCGGGATGGCGGCCCTCTGGCAGGCCGGGCACCGCGACCGCGCCACCCGCCTCCTCTACGGCGACGCCCTGGTCGCCGCCGGCCGCGTCGACGAGGCCGTGCCCATCATCGCGGGCCTCCCCTTCGCCCACGCCCGCCTCCTCGGCCAGGCCTGGACCTACCACCAGGCCGCCGACCCCGCACGCGAGGCCTACGCCCGCGAAGCCGCAGCCAGGGTTCCTCCGCGGGCCCCATAACTTTCAACTTGCAACCTTCAACTTGCAACCTTCGACCTACGACCTTTGACTTTCGACCGACAACCTGTAACTTTCAACTCGAACTTCCGACTTTTGACTTTCGACTAGCAAAGAGAAGGGATCGTAAACGTCGTTATGGCCTTCAGAACTTGGCTCACATACGTAAAGGCCGGCTTGACCCGGGAGGAGGAGGCGTCCGGCGCGCTGACCTCGCCGGCGCGGCTGGAGAACCTCTGGCCCTTTATCCGCGCCCACGCCCGCACCGGGCTCCTCGGCGCGGCCCTCATCCTCATGACCACCGGGCTGACCATCGTCCAGCCCCTGGTCAACCGGGCCCTCATTGACGACGTGATCCTCGACCGGCAGATGTGCTTGCTGATCCCGCTGGTGCTCCTCTACGGCGCGGTCAAGCTCCTGCGCCAGGGCGGGACCGCGCTGCAGCAGTTCACCTTCGCCCGCTTCCAGCGCGACGTCCAGTTGGACATCCAGGAGGCCCTCTTCGACCGCGTCCTCCGCTTCCCGAAGTCCTTCTTCGACGAAAACGAGACCGGCTACCTGATGTCCCGCCTCTCCTCGGACGTGTCGGGGCTTCGGTGGTTCTTCTCCGGCACCACCGTCTACATCGCCAGCAACGCCCTGCGCTTCGTCGGCGGGCTGGCCTTCCTCTTCGTCCTCGAATGGCGGCTGGCCCTGGTCGCCGCCGTCGCCGTGCCCGCCCTGATGGCGCTGATGGCCCGGTTCGCCCGCAAGCTGCGCCCCCTGAGCCGCGCCAGTATGGAACAGAACGCCCAGGTCACCAAGCGCCTCCAGGAGTCCCTCTCCGCCTCCGAGCTGATCAAGGCCTTCTCCTCCGAGGACCGCACCGTCGGCGATCTCATCGACCAGTGGCGGGAGGCGTTCCAGGTCGGCCTCCAGCGGACCGCCGTCAGCTCCCTGGCGACCCTCCTGATCGACGCCCTGCCCGACCTGGCCCGCGCCGTCATCTGGATCGCGGGCGCCACCTGGGTCATCCGGGGCCGCTGGACCCTCGGGTCGCTGCTGGCCTTTCAATCCTATATGGGCTACGTCTACGGCCCCGCCCAGTCCCTGGCCGCGGCCAACATCCAGCTCCAGGAGGCCCTGGCGGCGCTGGAGCGCGTCTCCGGTCTCTTCGAGGTCGTGCCGGAGGAGACCGGAGAGGGCCTGGAGGTGGCGGCGCTGCGGGGGCAGGTGGCCTTCGAGGACGTTGCCTTCGCCTACGACGGCGACGAGACCGTCCTGGCGGACCTCACCTTCGAGATTCAACCCGGCGAGCACGTCGCCGTCGTCGGACCCAGTGGGGTGGGCAAGACCACCCTCATCAGCCTGCTGCTCCGCTTCTACCAGCCCACCCGGGGCGAGATCCGCTTCGACGGCGTGCCCGCCGGCGCCTACGCCGTCCGGTCCCTGCGGCAGCGCATCGGCTACGTCCCTCAGCGGACGCGCCTCCTCTCCGGCACGGTCATGGCCAACCTGCGCTACGGCGATCCCGACGCCGACCCGGCCGCCGTGCGCCGCGCCGCGGCCCTGGCGGAGATCCACGACTTCATCGCCGGCCTGCCCGACGGCTACGAGACCCCCATTGGCGAGGACGGCGTCACCCTCTCCGAGGGCCAGAAACAGCGCCTCGCCATCGCCCGCGCCCTCATCCGCGATCCGGACATCCTGGTCCTCGACGAGCCCACCGCTGCGCTGGACAGCCTGACCGAGCGCTCGATCCTCGATGCCCTGCCCGCCGAGGTGCGCGGCAAGACCCTCGTCATCGTGGCCCACCGCCTTTCCACCGTCCGCGACGTCGACCGCATCCTCGTCCTCCGCGACCAGCGCCTCATCGCCAGCGGCACCCACGACGCCCTCCTGGCGTCGAACCCCTACTACCGCGAGCTCGTGGCGAACCAGCGCCTGTGAAGGCGAGTTGCAAGTTACGAGTTTAAAGTTGAAAGTTACCTGCACTTCAACATGACTTTTGACTTACGACCTTCTAACTTTCAACTTTTAACTACAAACTAGCAACTTTCCTGCCTATTCTAACCCTTTCCTAACCCAAAGCTGACCCACCCTGTACCTGGGTACAGTTGACAGACCCGCGGTTGTTGATTATACTGGTCAGAGACTTACCATGGCTTCATATGCTTGAAGGGGGGAAACGTGGTTGACATGGGCGCCTGCTACCAACGCGATCCGTCGATGGTCGCCCGCGACATCGCCGGGGAGATGATTCTGGTCCCGATCCGGAATAACGTCGGGGACCTCGAGTCGATTTACACCCTGAACGAGACCGCCTCCACCGTCTGGCACCTGCTGGACGGCCAGCGCCCGCTGGCCGAGGTGTGCGACGCGGTGGTCGCCGAGTACGCCGTGACCCGTGACGAGGCGGAGCAGGACCTCCAGGCGTTGATCGCCGACTTTGTGCGCATCGGCGTGGTTAGACGCGTGGACGTATGAGCTGTCCGACCCTCTCGTATAGTGATTTCTCGCGCCGGCTCGGCGCGCGCGTGCGCGGTAAGCGCGTCCCCATTACCGGCTCGTTCGAGCTCACCTTCCGCTGTAACCTGCGCTGCAAGCACTGTTACCTTGATGGGCAGCACGACGGCGTGCCCGGCCTGCAAGAACTGAGCTTTGCCGAGATCCGCGAGATCCTCGACCAGGTCGCTGACGCCGGTTGCCTCTGGCTGCTGCTCACCGGGGGCGAACCCCTGGTGCGCGACGATTTTCTTGACATCTACACCTATGCCAAACGTAAGGGCTTCCTTGTCTCCCTTTTCACCAACGGCACGCTCCTTACGCCCGAGATCGCCGACGTCCTGGCGGAGTATCCGCCGTTCAAGATCGAGATCACGCTTTACGGCCGCACGCGGGAGACCTACGAACGGGTGACCGGTATCCCCGGCTCGCACGCCCGCTGTATGCGCGGGATTGAGCTTCTGATGGAGCGCGACTTGCCTCTGAGGCTCAAGACGATGTTGATGACACTGAACAAACACGAATTGGGGGCTATGGAGGCCTTCGCCGAGGATTTGGGCGTGCGTTTCAAGTTCGATCCAATGCTCAATGCGGAGTCGAACGGTGCCCATACACCTCTGCAATACCGGCTTTCGCCAGAGGAGATCGTTGAAGTTGAGATGGAGCATCCCGAGCGGATGGCGGAATGGCAAGCGTATTGTGAACGCACGGTAGGTAAGCCCTTTGACGATGACTATCTTTATACGTGTGGGGCGGGTGTCCATATGTTCCATATCGATCCTTATGGGCGCTTGCATCTATGCATGCTTGCCCGGCAGCCAGGATATGATCTTCGCGAGGGTAGCTTTGAGGAAGGATGGGCTGATGCATTGCCGGTGGAACGGTATCGTGTTCCCAGTTCAGATTATCAGTGTAATCAATGTGCGTTGTTACCCCTTTGTGGACAGTGTCCGGGTTGGGCCGATGTGGAGAACGGGGAGCCAGAACAACCGGTTGTGTTCTTGTGCCGGGTCGCGCACGAGCGCGCGAAAGTTTTGGGTATCCTAACCGACGCTACGTTACAGCGTTTTCGTTGTTTTGACGAATCCGTCCCTCAATTTTACGAAAGGAGAGAGCATGATCGAAAAGAAGCAGTACGTGAAGCCGCAGGTTGAACAGGTCAGTCTTGTGCCTACAGAAGCGGTGCTGGGTGGATGCAAGACGTCTACCACCCAGAACGCACGAAATACGACTGATGACATCTATGGGTGCTCGACGGTTTCTTGTGTCAGCGATGCTAATTCGTAGGTTTTTGAGTCATCAAGATCTAAAATCAGAGCGTATATCCTATGCGCAGTGAGGTTAAGCTATCATTTGGTGATCTTATGCTTTCCTTTGTGAGCCAATCGATGCGTTTGAGGCCCGGCAAGGAGCTTGTGAATTTCCAGTCTGGTCACGAGGAATCCGATCTGATCTTGGACGTGGTGCTCAGGGATCCGGCGGTGGACCTGAGCCATCTGAGTTTTGACTCTGGTGGTCTGTGGACGCTGCACAAGGATGGGCGGCGGGATATCTTTCGCTTTCGGACCCCCCACCAGGATCCTACAGAGGTGATTGAGGTTGCGCCGGATTGGCGGCGTGGTATCATTAATTGCCCTACGGACGCTTGGCGAGGACGATCGGATTATGTGATCACTTACCCGCTCGACGAATTGATGATCGTCAACCTGCTGGCTCGGCAGGGGGGGGCGCTCTTACACAGTTCAGCGGTGGTCACGGATGAGGGGGGCTTTCTCTTTGCCGGGATGTCGGGGGCGGGGAAGTCCACGATGGCAAGTCTCTGGAAGCGTTACTCCGACGCCGAGGTGCTGAGCGACGACCGGGTGATCGTCCGTGAAGCGGACGATGGGACCTTCTGGGTCTATGGGACGCCGTGGCACGGTACGGCGCACATTGCGTCACCGGGGAAGGCGCCGTTGCGCGGCATCTATCTTATCCATCACGATGACGTCAATGGCCGGCGCCCCTTGAGTGTTCTGGAGGCGACGTCAGGCTTGGTCGCCCGATCGTTCCCTCCGCTTTGGGATGCTGAGTGGATGGAGGCGACGTTGGCATTTCTGGAGCGTTTGTCGGGTGTGGTTCCGTGTTTCGAAATGGGGTTTGTCCCCGATGCGAGTGCCGTGGCGTATGTCAATGCTTGAGTGCTTGGGTATCACGGGGACTGATTTCCGTTCGTTGGCAGAAGAGATCCTGGGGAAGGGTGAAAGACTGCTTTTTCGCGCTCGAGGTGTGAGCATGGAGCCCTTCATTCGGGACGGCGATGTGCTTGAGGTGGCGCCCTATGGTCGGCGCGACCTTCGAATCGGGGACGTCGTGCTGTTCAACGATCGCAGCGGGTGCGTGCTGGCGCACCGCGTGATGCGCATCCAGGAGCATAGAGGCGAGTTGGCAATCCAACTCAAGGGAGACGCTCTCTTGACACCCGACGGTTGGTTTGGGGATGATCATCTTTTAGGAACCGTGGTGACTGTCCGGCGGGGTGGCGCATCGATCCGTCTGGATACGTGGTGGCAGCGGGTTAAGGGGCGAGTGTGGTGGTGCTGGTTTCGGTGGCTCCGGCAATGCGGTCAAGGATTCAAACGGCTCAGAAGGATTCGGGCGTTCTCTGCTGAAGAAAGGGGTTTACGATGAAGAAGAGGCATAGGTTTGTCCTGTTAGGAACGAGTGTGCTTATTGCGGCTCTGTTTTTGTGGGGGATTGTGCTCGCCGCTGCAGATGTCGATACGTTTAACGATGTTCAGGGTAGTCAGTACCCTGATAGTCCTGATGGTTCTGAAGTAGTTACGGATGAAGTAGTCTTGCAAGACCCAATTGATACGTTTTGGGGTTATGTTTTGAAACCCTCTGCCGAGGTTGTTACCGGTACGGGTTTTCTTGGCACGGAACGTGACGTGGTCATAACTAAGACCTCGCAAGGGAGCGGTAACGCTTATCTCTATTTGAACAGGGACCAGGACGGCGAGCTGGAGTTTACGATGGATTCGGGCGTAAGGGCTATTATGCAGATGCAGTGGGATGGTGAAGATGGCGACGCCTATTCCGTTGATGAGGACGGCCTGGGTGGCGTGGATCTCACTGAGTCTGGGGCGAATGATGGTATCGAGCTCGCCATTCTCAACAATGACAACGCGAGCCGGATGACCTTTTATGCCTATACCGATGCCAGCAATTGGGCTTCGCAGACCATCGAGCTGCCCAGAGTTCCCAGTGGAGACCGCATCGCTCTCTTTTTCCCCTTTGAGGATTTTGGGGGCGGAGAGGGCACGCTCGATTTTGAGGATCTTGGTGCGCTGGTGATGGAAGTTGAAGCTGTGGATGACGACCTGCAGTTTGTGGCTGACTTCGTTGAGTCCAACGCTAGGAGAGATTATGGGGATTTGCCCACGACCGACATTGCCGGCTCCGCTGGATTTGCCACCAGCGTCCTTAGTGCTTCCCATAGACCTGCAGGTCTGATGTTGGGTAACAACGTCGATATCGAGTCGACCTTTGAGGCGGATATTGACTGTATGGGAGATGACGATAACGATGCGGATGACGAGGATGGGGTCCTGGGCTTTAATGACGAAAATGACCCCTGGGATCCAGGGGCCGACGGAGGTGAGTTGCGGTTGACCTGGGTGGGCTGCGAAAATGCCGGCAGCTGTTACGTCAATGGGTGGATCGACTGGAATCAGGATGGGGATTTCGACGACACCGTGAATGGTGCCTCCGAGCACATTATCGCCAATAAGGCCTATACGGGGACGAGAGCCGAGGATAAAACGAATGAGCTCTTTGAATTTGACACGCCTACATCGGGGTTGACGAATACGGAGACGACCAAGACCTACTATGCTCGGTTCCGCATCTGCGAAGGCAAGAATGATTGTGACGATTACGATAATACGGACACTGATGTAAAAAACGGCGAGATTGAGGATTATCGCTTTTCCATCGAACCCACCGCTGTCGAACTCGCTGCCTTCGCCGCAACCTGGGCCGATGATGGCGCCGTCGACGTCACTTGGCGGACGACGCTGGAGCAGGATACCGCCGGCTTCAACGTCTGGCGAAGCGCAGGGGCCGATGGCAAGTACGTGCAGGTCAATGACTCCCTGATCGCCAGTGCGAGCCCGGGCTCCCTGGAGGGCGGGCGCTACCGCTTCGTCGACGAGCAGGTCGGGGCCGGCACAACCTACGCTTACAAGCTGGAGGAGATCGAGTACGGCGGCGCCCGCAACTGGTACGGCCCCACGGTCACCGAAGGTGAGGTCGGTAGAGAGCCCACGGCAGTGGGGTTGGCCGGCGTGCAGGCCCGTAACGGCGCGTGGCTCAGCCTGGCCGGCGTCCTCGGTGCCGCCGCAGCCGCCGTTGTCTGGGGAACCGAGCGCCATCGAAGCTGATTGGACGCGTCATTCGCTTGACCATCTGAGGAGGTCACTCGCTTCGCGCGGGCGACCTCCTTTCTGTGTTCGACATTGCCGATACCTCGAACAACCGGCGCATGCGCGAATAGCGTTGACACCCATTCGTGTATTCGTGAACCATTCGTGGTCGGCCCTGACAACGTAGAATTAACGGAAACCTTGGAGACCTTCGAGGGGGAACGCATGGGGACACGACGCAGTTTGATCGTCATCGCAGTGATGGGGGCGTGCCTGGCGTTGGGAGCGCTGTTTATTTCGGTGTCACCGGCACCTGCGGTGGCCGAATCCACACGGGTAGCCGACACGCCGTTGGCGAGCGCGGACTTGACCGTTCTCCGTCGTGATAACCTCGGGGTTCTGATCGAGCTGCGGGTGCCCGAGCCCGATTGGATCACCCGCCAGACCCCGGATGGACCCTGTACCGCGATCGCGATCCCCGGGATGGCCGCGCTCGACCGTTCGGGTTGGCCTGATCTGCCTGTGCGCGGTGCAACGGTCGCCGTCCCCCCGGAGGGCAAGGTCGCTGTGGCGGAGATTGCCGTCGACGTTGAATCGTACAAGCTGGACCATCCGCCCTGTCCGGTGCCCTCGCCCCAGATGTTCCCGAATTTTGACATAGGTGTCCCGGCGTTTGGGGGCTTTATCCGGACCCGCGATCCTGCGGCCTACGGGGAGGATGCGTACTGGCCGTCGTCCGGGGCGGATCTGGTCGCTTTGGGCTGGGTACGCGACGTCCGTGTGGCCCAGGTGCGTCTGATGCCGGTGCAGGTCAATCCGGCGACCGGGCGGGTGCGCGTGGCCCGGACGCTGCGGGTTCGGATCGCGTTTGAGTCGGATGTGGGTGTGATGCATTCATCCGCGACGCCCCCACGGGATGACAGCCTGCCTTTTGACCTTGACGCTGTGCTGCTCAACCCCGACCAGGCGCGTACCTGGCGCGGTGCGCCCGACGATGGCCGTGCCGTGACCCGCCTTTCGGCTACCCAGGCGGTCAGCCCTGCGATCAAGATGTCCCTGGACGCCGAGGGGCTTTACGTGCTCACATATGGGGATCTGGATACTGCCGGACTTGACGCGGCGGGGCTCGACCCTCGGACGTTCCGGGTGCTGATCCAGGGGGAGGAGGTCGCGCTCCACGTCGAGGGGGAGGCCGATGGAACGTGGGATCCCGGCGACCGGATCCGCTTCTACGGCTGGCCTGCTGATACCCGTTACGTTGCGTCGAATGTGGCGTGGCTCACCTGGGGCGGTGCTACGGGACTGCGGATGGAGACCGAAGCCGGGGTCGCAAGTGACGGCGAGCCGCTTGAGGTCTTCACGACGACCGCGCGTTGGGAGGAGAACCGCTATTACCAGGCCAATGTGCCTGGCGGCGATGCTTCGGATCATTGGTATGGGAGTATCCTTCAGGCCAATGCGGCCCCGGTTACCAGGACCTTTTCGATGGCTCTCAATCACGTGGTGACCGGTTCGCATAGTGCTACGCTGTGCGGGGAACTCTTTGGATTTTCAGAGTGGGGCCCGGCTCCCGATCATCACACCCAGGTCTTTCTCAATGGTCATCAGGTCGATGATGCAACTTGGGATGGTTGGCGAATCTACAACTTCTGTCGGACGGTACCTGCCTCATCCTTGGTTGAGGGCGTCAATGAGATTGCGGTCGTCTTACCCTTCGATTTGGGCCCCGATGTGCTCCTCGATACGGTCTTTGTTAATTGGTTCGATCTGGACTACCGGCGTGCATATACCGCGACGAATGATCATCTTGCCTTCGCTGGAACGGGACAAGGTGCGGCCCAATTCACGATTTCTGGCTTTGCCACGGAGACGCTGGCGCTTATCGATGTCACGGATGCTCATCATCCTATGCGTATCCTCAGTCCCACGGTCGAAGCTGGACCTGAGGGGGTGACGTTGGCGTTTAGCGATACCCTCGACGGGACGCGTCACTATCTGGCGTTATCGCTGGATCGCGAGCTTACGCCTGCCAATCTGCGTTTTGACGTGCCCTCGACTCTTCGGGTTCCGGACAATGGTGCTGATTATTTGATCATCGCGCACGGCGATTTCATCACGGCTGTGCAGCCGCTGGCGGATCACCGCGCCGCGCAAGGGTTGCGAGTGGCGGTGGTTGACGTGCAGGACGTCTACGATGAGTTTAACGGCGGCCTGATGGATCAATCGGCGATCCGTGATTTTCTGGCCTACGCTTACGCAAACTGGACATCCCCTGCGCCTATGTACGTGGTGCTGGTGGGGGACGGCACGTACGATCCCCGTGACTACAAGCAGCGAGGCGAGACGGTCTACGTCCCGCCGTATCTGGCGTCGGTCGATCCGTGGTTTGGTGAGACGGCGGCGGATAATCGCTACGTCTGTGTCAGCGGCGACGATATCCTGCCCGATATGCATCTCGGTCGCCTGCCGGTCAAGACCGCAACAGAGGCGGAGACCGTCGTGGACAAGCTCATTGCCTACGAGACCGATCCGGCGTCCGGCGGCTGGCGGCAGCGTATGCTCTTCGTCGCCGATAATCCGGATGACGGCGGCGATTTCTATGCGCTCTCCGATCTCATTGCCGATCGCCACGTGCCCGACCCATATGTGACCGACAAGGTCTATCTGGGTAAGTCTGGATATGAGTCTGCTTCGGATGCGAAACAGGCGATCATCCAGGCTATTGACGCCGGGAGGTTGATGGTCAATTACATCGGGCACGCTGCTCAGGATCTCTGGGCTTTTGAGAACCCCCATCTTCTCACGCGTGATGACGTTGAGGCGTTGGACAATGGGGGTCGCTTACCCTTCGTGGTCCCGATGACGTGTCTGGACGGCTACTATATTCATCCCAGTTTTGAGACGTACGATCTCTCCGCTACTGGAGAGGCCTTCGTGCGCCAGGAGGGCGGCGGTGCCATCGCCAGTTGGTCGCCCACCGGTCTGGGCATCGCTACGGGGCACGACTACCTCAACCGTGCCCTGTTCGACGCCATTTTCTATCAGGGCGTCACCCGCCTCGGTCCCGCCACGACCCAGGCCAAATACTACCTCTACAGCCAGACCGCCGGCTACCGCGAGCTCCTCGACACCTACCTCCTCTTCGGCGACCCCGCCACCCGCCTCAACGTCCTCAAGACCGACCTCGCCCTCACCCAGACCGTCGCCACCCCGGACCGCCCGGTCCGGCCCGGCGACCCCGTCACCGTCACCCTCACCTACACCAACGCCGGCCCCGCCACCGCCCACCACGTCGTCCTCACCGGCACCCTGCCCGCCGCCCTCATCAGCCCCACCTTCGTCTCTAGCGGCGCGCCTATCACCCTCCGTGCGGGCTCCCGCTTCGTCTGGGACGTGGCCGACCTCGCCGCCGGGCAGGGCGGGGTGGTCAGCCTCACCGCGCAGATCAGCCCGACCTTCGCCGGTGTCTTCACCCACACGGCCCGCATCGCCACCACCGCCGTTGAGACCGACACGGCGAACAACGTCGCGGCGCCGGTCCGTATTGGGGTGGGCGTGCCGGACCTGATCCTCGGCAAGCACGGGCCCGCACAGGTTTACCCGCACGACCGGCTCACCTACACCCTGACCTACACCAACGCCGGCAGCGCCCTGGCCCCCGGCGTGGTGCTCACCGACGTCCTGCCGTCCGAGCTGTTCAGCGTCACCATCACGGCGGCCGGCGCCGCGATCACGCCCCGGGTGGGCAGCCGCGTCGTCTGGGACGTGGCGGACCTGGCGCCCGGC
>DAOTTS010000149.1:0-9945 GCA_034437735.1 Anaerolineae bacterium | reverse complement strand
TCTCCTTCCACGATCGTTGACTGGATACGAGCCCCTAATGCTCAGACACCTGTTCCATCGGTGCCATATCGCTCAACAGCTTCTTGACGCCGATCCCATTCTGGAAGAGGACGGTGACCATCTCACTGCGGCCCTCGAACTCACTCTCCAGCACCATACCCTCCCCGTAATAGGCGTGTTTGACCCGCTGACCGGTGCGGTATTGGGGATCGGGCGGAGGGGCCGGCTCCTGCGACCTTGACGACCCGGACCAGCCACTGACGGCCCAGCTTTTGCGCTTTTGCTTGCGTCCTCGGCCTTGGGAGCGCCCCAGTGCCTCATCAGGGATGTCGGCGAGGAACCGGGAGGGCGCCGTCGGCTCATCCCCGCGATAGCCCCCGCCCCAGCCACGGCGGAAGGCGTAGCTCAAATAGAGCCGGTCCATCGCGCGGGTCATCCCCACGTAGAGAAGCCGCCGCTCCTCGGCGACCTCCTGGGGGGACTCCATCGACCGGCTGTGGGGAAGCATCCCTTCCTCAAGACCTGCCAAGAAGACGACCGGATATTCCAGGCCCTTCGCACTGTGCAGGGTCAACAGCGTCGCGGCATCGACCTCCTGGGAGAGCTCGTCCACGTCGGAGACCAGGGCCACGTCGGTGAGGAACTCGGTCAGGGAGACGTTGGGCGCTTCGGCGATCACCGCGCGCAGCGCCTGGATGTTCTCCCAACGGGATTCCCCCTCCTCACTGCGATCGCGGACGTAATCCTCATACTCGGTGTCCGCGAGGATCCGATCGGTCAATTCCGCCACCGTGACCTCGTCACGGAGGTCGACCCACCGGTCCACCATCGTCGCAAAGGCTGTCAGCGCATTGCGGGCCCGGGTCCGGATCTCGTCCGATTGGATCAGACTGAGGAGACCCTGGTAGCGGCTCGTTCCCAGACGGCGCGCTTCCTCCGTCACCTTGGCCAACGTCCGTGTGCCAATCCCCCGAGGTGGGACGTTGACGACGCGCAGGAAACTCACGTCATCGTCCGGGTTGTGGGTCAATCGCAGGAACGCTAAGATGTCCTTGATCTCCCGGCGGGTGTAGAATCGGGTGCCCCCGATCAAGCGGTAGGGGATGTTGTGCTTGATCAGTGCCTCCTCGATCGCCCGGGATTGGGCGTTCGTGCGGTACATAATGGCGATATCCCCCAGCTCGTAACGATTACGGGTCAGCGAACCGATCTCCCGAGCGAGATAGTCCGCCTCCTCCTGTTCGTCATACGCCTCGTAGAGAGCGATCGATCGACCGCCCTTCCGTTGGGTGAAGAGATGTTTAGGCGTGCGGTCGTGGTTCTGGGCGATCACGGCCTGGGCCGCGTCCAGGATGACCTGGGTCGACCGGTAGTTCTCCTCCAGCAGGAACTCCTGGATCTCGGGGAAATCCGCCCGCAAGCGGCGGATGTTACGATAGTCCGCGCCGCGCCAGGAGTAGATCGACTGGTCCTCATCGGCCACGGCGTAGAGGTTGTGGTGTTCGCCGGCCAAGAGTCGTAGGATCACGTATTGGGCCATGTTGGTATCCTGGAACTCGTCGACCAGGATGGTGCGGTACCGCTCGCGGTATCGTTCCAGCACCTGAGGGTTCTCCCGGAAGAGCCGCGCGGTCTCCATCAGCAGATCGTCGAAGTCGACGCCGCCGTTCGCGCGGAGCGCTTCCTGATACTGATCGTAGACCCGTGCCACGACCTCATCGTAGTAGGTCTGGACGGGGTAATCGACGGGTTCCAACATCTCGTTCTTCGCCCCGGAGATGGCGTTTAACATCGAACGGGGCCGGTATCGCTTATCATCGAGGTTCATCGCCTTGACGACCTGCTTCATCAGGGCGAGCTGGTCGTCCGTATCGAAGATGAGGTAGTCTGAGCTCAGATTGACGTACTCGGCATCCCGGCGCAGGATGCGCGCACAGGTGGCGTGAAAGGTTCCCAGGGCCATCGAGCGGGTGGAGAGATCGCCCACCATCTGATCGAGACGGTGGCCCATCTCCCGGGCCGCGCGGTTCGTGAAGGTCACGGCGAGGATCTGCCAGGCAGGTACGCCGACCTCCGTCAACTGCCAGGCAATCCGGTGGGTCAGGACCCGCGTTTTGCCCGAACCGGGACCGGCAAGGACCAGGACCGAGCCGTTGGTGGTCGTCACGGCCTCGCGCTGTTGGGCATTCAACGTGCGTAGCAAAGGATGATTTGAGTTAGTCATTGGAGTTATTGTAGCACGATGAAAGGGTGAAGCAAACCTGCGCGGCGCTGGGTATCGTGCGGGATATTGAGAGCCGGAGAGTTCAAAGGTTTTGCTGGCACAACGTATGATCTATCGTCAAGAACGGAAACCTTTGAGCTCTATAATCTGTGATTGGAACGATATCCAGCGCTACTGTTTTTTCCGCACGATGGAATAGAGCACGCCGATACCCATCAGCAGCGCGATGACGAACGCGGCGATGACGAACGCCTGGACGATCCAATGGGCTTGTGCCTCGGTGACGACCGGGGTCAGCCAGGCCAGGCCGATGATCATACCGGAGATGATCAGGCTGAGGGCCAGGCGGGTGACCATCCGATCCAGCGCTGCCAGGTTTCGTTGATCCAGGGCCAGCTTGATGGGTTCGCCATTCTCGAAGTGGTTGATCAACTGGCGGCCCGCGTGCGGTAATTGTTCGAGCAGGTCGCCCCACGCTAAACCGAGCCGCATCAGCTCCTGAACCCAGTGTCGATTGGGGAGCAGGGTCTCGATCGTCAGCCGGGTGACGTGGGGAGAGGCGAAGGCGAAGATATCGAAATCGGGCGCGAGCTTGAGCCCGAGCCCCTCCATCATCGCCAGCGTCTTGCCCAGCAGCCAGAAGTTCGAGGGCAGTGTCAGGTGGTGCTCGAAGGCAATGGGCATCACGTCGTCCATCAGATCCTCAATGCGGATCTTCTTGAGGGTCACGCCGCTATAATAGTTCAGGATCCGCTCGACGTCGCGGGTGAGGGTCTTGCGATTGACGTCCGGGGGCGCGGCTCCGATGTGAATCAGCGCGTCGGTCACGCCTTTGGCGTCCTCCTGGACGGCGACGTTGGAGAGCCGGATCAGGTTGACGCGGTCGGTATGGCTGAGATACCCCACGATTCCAAAATCCATCGCGCCGATGACCTCGTTCGCCATCACGACGAAGTTACCGGGATGAGGATCGGCGTGGAAGTAGCCGTCCTGGAGCACCTCCTGGACGATCATACGGGCAGCGTTGTTGGCGATGCGCTCCCGATCGTATCCGGCGGCCTCGATCGCTTCGATGTCATTGATCTTGATGCCTTCGATATGCTCCAAGACCAAAACCCGCTCGGTGGTATGCTCCCAATAGACCCACGGGATGTGGACGGCACCCTCATCCTTGAAATTCCTCCGAAAGCGGTCGGCGTTGCGACCCTCAATCGTGTAATCGAGCTCATTGTGGAGGGTGTAGGCGAAATCCTCTGCGATCTCAACGAGGTCGTAGATCTGCCCCAGCGGGGTATGTTCCTGCGCATACTTGGCGAGGTCGTGCATGATCTCCAGGTCCGTCTTGATGTTCGGGCGGATATTGGGACGCTGTATTTTGATGACGACCTTCTGCCGGGTGCGGAGTTTGGCCGCATAGACCTGGGCGAGGGAGGCGGATGCCAGGGGCTCGGTGGTGATCTCACCGAAGACGTCCCGCAGCGGGGCTTTGAGTTCGCGCTCAAGCACGGGCCGCATCTCCTCCCAGGGTTTAGGCTTCACACGATCCTGGAGCCGTGAGAGTTCAGCGATGTAATCGGGAGGGAGCAGATCCGGTCGGGTGCTCAGCATCTGGCCTAACTTGACGAAGGCCGGGCCGAGATCCTCGAGCGCCTGCCGGAAGTGGGTGGGGAGGGACGCCCGTTCGCGTTTAGGAGGCGGATGAAGTTCGCGCAACCACAGCGGCTCGGCGGGGAGTTGGGAGAGCGCGAAGCCAAATCCGTGACGCGTGAAGACGGTCAAGATGTGGCGGTAGCGTTGAAGATGCCGGATGGGGCGCGAGATCTTTGGGATATTGAAGGTTGACACGTCTTACCTCCACCTCACGATTAAGCGTTGCCCGGGCCGGGAGGTCCGTCGGCAACGTCGCGCGCCGTGTCCCAATCGACGCGATCGAGGGGGAATTCACGGGCAATGGCGGGCAATACCGTCTCGAACAGTTCGGCCCGCTCCTCCTCGTCCATATCACGCAGCAGCGTCGTCAGGTGCTGCTCGAAGAGGTCCCGGATCAGCGTCTTGAGCTGCGGTTTTGAGAGTGACTCGATCACAAGTGGGAGCAGCGTGTTGATCAGGCTCATCATCTCGTCCTGACTTGCACTGTTGAGATAGCTCTGGGCGATCCTCGACGTCCAACTGTTACTCGGCATAGACTCCCTCCGTTAAAATCAGCAGATACGAGACCATTATGACATCACGATCGTGTTGACAGGATAGGTTCGTTAAAGTTTGAGATACTACCGATCACGAGGGCGGATGGTAACCCCGGATGCGGTATGTCAATAACGTCCACAACACCGTGAATCCGTCGCGCCAAGATATCTTTTTACCCTCTTCGAACTCCCGCCCGGTGTAGGAGATAGGCACTTCGTAGATGCGGTAGCCGCACAACAAAATCTGTACCGTGATCTCCGGATCAAAACCCCATCCCCGCGCTTGGAGTTGGAGCTTGTCCGCTACCTCGCGCGTAAAGGTCTTGTAACATGTCTCCATATCGCTGAGGATGGTGTTGTACAGCAGATTCGTGACCAGCGTCAGGAACCGGTTGCCGACCATATGCCAGAAGAACATCGCTTTTGAGGGACCGCCCCGAAAGCGGGAACCGTAAACGACCGCCGCGCGATCCTCCAGGATTGGCATCAGTAACTTCCGGTACTCCCGGGGATCGTATTCCAGATCTGCGTCCTGGATCAAGCAGATATCCCCTTCGGCGTGCTGTAAGCCGGTCCAGACCGCCCCGCCTTTTCCCTGGTTCTGCTCGTGTAGGATCACGTGGACGTCGGGATGGTCGCGCCAGGTATCGAGGACAGCCCGGGTGCCGTCCGACGAACCGTCATCCACCACGATGACTTCGCGCTCCAGATCGACCACGGTCTCACGCGCCTGACGCGTCCAAATCGGAAGGGTCAGATTCACCGCCTCAACTCGGCTGAGAATCTCGTCGATCGTCTTGATTTCATTGTAGACTGGGATGATGATCGATAATTTCAAAGGCAACTCCTTCTGCTTCTGGGTTCAATACGAGCGATCGTGTTGGGCTTGATGTCCGGTAGACCGCGCGCCTCCTCTCAACGCCCGAGTAACACCTGCCGTTCGACGGCGGTAAGGTCGCGCCACTCGCCGGGTTCGAGATGAGGGGGCAACGTCAGCCGGTCGATCCCTACGCGGATGAGTCTCACGGTGGGATGTCCCACGGCGGCAGTCATCCGCTTGATCTGTCGGTTCATGCCCTCGTGAAGGACCATCCGCAGCCAGGTCGTCTTCTCCGGGGCCGGCAATGGATTGGGAAAGGGAGGCAGCGGTGGTTCGCCGGCCAGAATCTCGACGTCGGCAGGGCGCGTGTGGCCCACCTTGATCTCAACGCCCTCCCGGAGACGTTGCAGCACCTCGATCTCAGGATGACCTAAGACCAGGACGAGATAGGTCTTTGCGTGCCTGTGATCCGGATGCGTCAACCGGTGCTGAGCCTGACCGTCGTCGGTCAGCAGAAGCAGGCCTTCGCTGTCCAGGTCGAGCCGGCCCGCAGGATGAAGATGGGGTGGGATGCCCAGGTCGGCAAGCGTCTTGTGATCGTGACGGCTGCGGTGCGCGCTCAGGACACCGTAGGGTTTGTACGCGATCACGTACCGGTAGCGCATCGGTTATGAGTTCCCGCATGGGCGCTTACGTGCATCCTCACCGGCGCCGCTTTGCCAGCGCATCAATCCCCAGCCCTCCAACGCGTCCATCACAGCATACGCGGTGAAATCCAGGTGGATGGGGGTCACGGAGACGTACCCCTGAGCAAGCGCCTCGATGTCGGTGCCCTCATCGGTGACCCCGCTGGGCGGCTCACCGCCGATCCAGTAATAGGGTCGTCCATAAGGGTCCTTCCGGCGGATGAGCTCATCGTGATAGACGCGTAGACCCATCCGGGTCACGCGGATGCCCCTGATGTCGGCATACGCGAGCGCCGGGACGTTGACGTTCAGGAGTGTCTGCTCCGGCAGTCCGTGCTCCAAAACGTGGCGTGCCACATAGGCGCCAAAGTCGGCCGCCGGCCCATAGTCAGGGTTAGATGCCCGATCTACATAGAGGGAGATCGCAATGGAGGGGACTTCACCGATCGCGCCCTCCATCGCTGCGGTCACGGTCCCCGAGTAGGTCACGTCCTGACCGAGGTTGACGCCGGGGTTGATGCCGGCCATCACCAGATCGACGGGTGCAGAGGCCAACCCCATCAATCCCAAAGCTACCGCGTCTGAGGGGGCGCCATTCGTCTGTAGAGCTGCATATTTTCCCCCGACAACCGTCTCCTCGACCCGTAGGGGCTTGTGCATCGTCTTGACGTGACCGGAGGCGCTCCAATTGCGGTCGGGCGCGATGATTGTAACCTTTGCATCCTGGGACAGGGCCTCGGCCAGCGCGAGAAGTCCCGGTGCGTGCACGCCGTCATCGTTGGTCAATAAAATATGGGGTCTTGATTGGCTCATAATTCTCTACGTATGCCCTCTCCGCCCTGCTGCTCCATCCTATGTCTTACCCTGTCCGGTTATAATCTGCTGCGATTATACCCTCAGGGGATGTGGGAGCAAGTGAGGGAGGTGAGATTGCACATTGCTTTGTGTTGCAATGTTAGAATTTACATACAAAGGATAGGGTTTGAGTTTCTCTCGGGTAAGATAAATCGCGATAGGCAAAAATATGGTCATGAACACTTGCTAATATCAGGGTTTTACCCTATAATGTAGCTATCGATAACCCATAGCAGTACGAGGAGGACCTCATGGATCTAGTCAGAGTTGCGGCGAATTCACGCTCGACAGCGGTTGCGGGTGCAATCGCGGGCATCGTACGAGAAAGAGGTCGTGTGGACGTTCAGGCCATCGGCGCCGGTGCCGTGAACCAAGCGGTTAAGGCCGTCGCGATCGCCAGGGGGTACCTGGAACTGGACGATATCCACATCTTCTGCGTCCCGGCTTTCTCTGATGTCACCATCGAGGGCAAGGACCGGACAGCGGTCAGGCTGTCTGTCGAGTCGTACATGCCTTCGACCCTCGTGCTTAACCCCATGGAGATGGCATCAGAGCACGCAATGTGAGCTCAAGCTAGCACGTTCCGAGTGCTCAGGATCTCCAGGGCCAGTTGAATCCTCAGCTTTGCCTAATCTCGCCCTGCAGGGGGAGATCCAGGAGCACATTCTCGACCAGCAACTGCGTGTTGGCGTTGGCCAAGAGTGCCGTTTGAGCCCACGCGAGGCGATTAATCACGTTCATAATCGTCTCCAGGGTCTCTCGCTGGGCCAAACGCGCTAGCGCTCCCTGTAACTCGGTGTGTGTCAAGCCACCGGGGTTGTCCGTTTGGAGCAAGAGCACGTCCCGCCAGAAAGTCAGCCAATATTCCAACGTCTCCGAGAGCTCAGCTTTCGACTTCGCCAGGGATTTGGCCGTCTTAAAGCGGGCGGGTAGGTCCTGGGACAGAATATCGAGGAGCATGTGCAGCGCAGCTTCCATCGTCTCCATTGCCTCCGCGTCGGTCGCGGCCTTCACGGCCCAGCCGATGCGCCCCCCTGAGACCCGGGCCAAACGTTCCGCGCGTTCCTGCTCTACATGCCACCGGTCCGTAAGCGCCTTTGCGATCACCGGTTTGGGGAGCGGGCGCAGGTGAATCTGTTGCGTGCGGGAGACGATGGTCGGCAGGAGAGGGTCGGCGTTGCTGGCGAGAAGGATCAGATGGGCGTAGCCGGGAGGCTCTTCGAGCGTCTTGAGCAAGGCGTTGGCGGCTCCCGTCGTGGCCCGCTCAAACCCTCGAATCAGCACGACCTTATACCGGCTCTCGTTGGGCGTGAGTGAGAGAAAACGTCCGACCTCACGAATCTGATCGATCTTCAGGTTGGAGGTGCGATCCTCAGGTGCTGCCACGACAAAGTCCGGGTGATTACCTGAGGCGAGTTTCCGGCACGCCAAACATTCTCCACACGGGTGGGGGGCTTCGGTCGCAGTTTCCGCCGCCTCACAGAACATCGCGGCAACCATCGTGCGGGCGAGCGTGCGCTTGCCGATGCCCTCAGGCCCGGTGAAAAGCAGGGCGTGCGGGACCTCGTCCCGCGCGACGGCCCGCTGTAACTGCTCGACGGCCCACGTATGACCGACGATGGACCATGCGCTCATAGCGTCTCCTCCTCTCCGGCTCGTTTCCGGGCGACCGCGGCCATGGCAGTCTCTGCGAGGGTCGCCGGGATGCGGTCGCGATTCTCAAGGGTCACGCTGACGACCGTGTAGACGCTCCGGGTCAGCCTTTGCATACCCACCCAGAGCAGCTCCGGTCTGATCACGAGGATCCCAACGTCGTACTCCTCATCGTGCAGATAACCGAGGGCCTCAACCCAGCCTTGCCCGCGTTTCAGCTCCAGCGGGCCGAGCTCGTCGATGACGATCACGTCGGTCGGAAAGCCCTGAGCCAAAGCGCCGCCACTGCGCGCCATTGCGTCCGGGTCCATTCGAAAGTTCATCAACGGCTGCTCCTTCCCTTTTTCGAAGGGTAGGGTCAACGGATACGTGAGGCCGGTGTGGAGTTCGTGAACGGCCAGGTCGTGCGGGCCGGCCCGCGTTGTGAGCAGGCCGGAGACCTCAAGCCCCGCCCGGCGCATGAGCGCGATGGCCCGCCGGCAGGCGGTGCTCTTCCCCACCTGACGCTCGCCGGTCATCAGTACTAGGTTCGGATGGATCATTTGGATTGTCCATAAGGAACAGGCCGGCGGCGAGGCCACCGGCCTGTTGCCTCTCTGTTGAAGGATCAGAGGTTCTCGTTAGTGGAGATGGCGGGAATCGAACCCGCGTCCGAAGAAATCGATAATGAGCCTCTACAAGCTTAGTCGGCGATTCCTTCTCGCCCGGAGGTCCGCTGCCGACCGCGTCGCTTCCGAGCCAGCCGATGGATCTTGGACCGGCCTATCGGCGTCCGCCGGTTTGCGCGCATACCTTATGTCGCCGATCTCCGACACATATGCGAGATGTCGGAGGGGCGTGACCGGTATCCCGGTCAGTTTATGGACTCGATTTTAGTCGCTTATGCAGCGACGGCCATCGGGGCCATGGTTGCCGTTTGGTTGGCATTTAAAGTTTGTTCCTGGGATTAAGGGGTCGGAACCACCCCGGCTTGCAGCCCACAATCAGCCTTCCCCGTCGAAACCAGTCATCCCCAAGTCCACGAATGATTATAGCATACGTCAGAGAAATGTGTAGGGGGAATCTGCCATCATCAGGGCTTCGTGACTATGGCTTGTACAACTGCATCCTCAAGATTTCCGTAAATGCGGTAGAATGGTGAGGATGGAAAGACGATTATGCGCATAGATCGTGGTGAATTCGAACGGCTGGTCGCGGCGGCCCTGGATGAACTGCCCGCGCCCTTCCTAACCCGGTTGGATAACGTCGACGTGGTCATCGAACCGTGGGCCGATGCGGCGACCCTCCGTCGGGCCGGGGTTGCTCATCCCGCTCAATTGATGGGCTTCTATCAGGGCGTGCCGCAAACCCGGCGCACGCGGCGGTACACCCTGGTGCTGCCGGACAAGATCACGCTCTATCAACGGCCCATTGAGATGCGCAGCCGGACGGAAGCCGAGATCCAGCAGCGGGTTGTCGAGGTGCTGCGGCACGAGATCGCCCACCACTTCGGGATCGACGACGCGCGTCTGGACGAACTTA
>DAOTTS010000148.1:0-40972 GCA_034437735.1 Anaerolineae bacterium | reverse complement strand
CTAACATGGATGCCTCCCACTCTCACGCGATCACACATGATCAGCTGCCCCAACCTATGGATCTGGGGGCGTAGCCCTATTATAGTGGGGATTTTCAGTTACCTCAAGCGCCATCCTGCGCATGCACGCACCGGTGTGAGAAGCAGAGATCTGGGCCCGCCGCGCACAGCCCCAACGCGCTCAGGGGTAACAGCGCCGGCAGAACAGGCAAAAGAAAGCGATCGTGGGCAATAGGGCCCGGCAACAGCAGCAGATAGGCGACCGAACCGCTCAACAACAAGGTAAGCCACCCCTCCGTCCGCATCGACCAGAGGCCCCGCAGAAACAGCACCCCCAACCCAACCCGGAAGCCGAACAGTCCCCACCAGATCACCGCAGCCGGCGGCAGGGCGCGGACTCGCTCCGAGACAAAGGCCTGAATTGCATCACCCACAGATCCTCGGGCCAGCGACCAGTGGATTCGGGTCCAGATATCGGGTACCACGCCGGTTTCGTGCCACGCCCGTCCGGTCACGATCCGATACCAGATACGGTGACCGGGGTCCAACAGATTCCCCAGCACGCCTTCAAGGTGAACGCGAAGATAAACGTCCAGGTTCGTCCAGACCAAGGTCCGGGCCGCCCGGGCCAAGCGCCGGTGCCACGCGGCCCGTTCTGCGCAGGAGAGGCTCGGCTCCTCGGAGGGATGGCGCCCCGTCGTCTCCTCGGCGAAGCGCGCGTAGAGATACTCCCAGGTCTCAGACCAGGGTTCGGCCGGGACGTCAAGGACGTCGGCTAACGTCGCCACCGCGGCGACGCGCGCCAGGTTCTCCTCGAATGCGGTGGAGAGGACCCAGCGGTCGAAATGCCGGTGATTCCGTGCCATCCAGGGCAGGAGGACCGCGACGAAGAGGCCAATCCCGGCAACTACCGACGGCCAGCCGCCCGACCGTCTCCATACCGCCCCGAGCACGATGATCCCCACAGCCGCCAGGGCCAGATACTGAACGTTCGGCTTGGCCAACACGGTCATTCCCCAGGCCAGCCCCGCCGGCCCGGCCCGCTTCCAGGTCGGACGATGCAAGGCGCGCACGGTCATCCAGAGCGCCCAGGCCAACAGCAACGTCAGCAGCGGCTCCGCAAACAGTACGCCTGTGTAGCGCGTGGCCGTGCCATTGAGCGCGTAGCCCATCCCGGCCCAGAACCCCACCCGGTCGGGCGAGGGCCGAAACCTGCCGGTAGAGACCCCAACGCACACCTCCCGCCCGAGTGCCATCACCAGGGCCGTCGTCAGAACCTCAAGGAGTACGTGAGCCCTCACGGCCCGGACCGGCGCCGTCCCTAAGGCGGCGTAGGTCAGGAGCAAGAACGCCGGGTAGAGCGGCGTGCGGACCCCGGTCGGGCAGAAGGGCGGCTCCCAGCCGATCGCCAAGCCCCGCCCGGCGCGCAGATTGACCGCCAACAGGTGAAAGCCCTCGGCATCCACCGGCGCGATCGGGTTCGCCGGGAACTGTGCTAACCAGCCCACCCGGATCAACGCACACAGCAAGAGGGGCAGGAGATACCGATACCGATACCGGTACCGGTGCCTGAGCATCAGCGGAACGTCCGATACAACCCGCGTCACACGGAACGGGTCAGCGGTTCCGGTCGGCGATCATCCGGATGCCGTCCAGCGTCAGCCAGGGCTCAACCCAGGAAAGCACGTCGGTCAACGGGGCAATCACGTTGGCGAGGCCGCCGGTCGCGATCATGGTGACGTCACCGATGCCCAGCCGGTTCATGACCTCGCCCTCGAAGCGTTCCAGCATCCCCTCCACCATACTCACGTACCCCAGCAGCACCCCGGACTGGATCGAGTGAATCGTATTGGTCCCCAATGCGTGCGGCGGGGCCTGTAAACGCACCTGGGGGAGCTGCGCGGTGCCCCCGGAGAGCGCGGCTGCGGACAGATTGACGCCCGGGGCAATGGCAACCCCCATGAAGGTCGCCTGCCCGGAGACGGCGGTGAACGTCGTCGCCGTGCCGAAATCCACCACGACACAGGGACCGGAGGTCAGCGCCAAAGCCGCAACCGCGTCAGCGATCAGGTCGGCACCCACCTCGGCGGGGTTGTCAACGGCAAACGTCAGGCCGGTCTCCACCTCGTGACTGATGACGAGCGGCGTCAACGCCGCCTGCTCGGCGAACATCTCTTCCATCCGACCGGTCAGCGGCGGGACCACACTCGCCATCGCAATGCGGTCGAAGGCGGCCATGTTCATATCGGCCTCTCGGAGCAGCATCCGGAGCAGCGCTCCGTACTCATCTGGCATCTTGTCCCTCACCGTGCGCACCCGCCAGTGGTGCAGCCAACACTCGCCATTGTGTACGCCAAAGACGACGTTCGTATTCCCCACGTCCACAGCCAGAAGCATACGCACCTCCCATACTTTCGTTGGATTCCGAGACTCCCCCAGTGTAACCACGGTTCACCATCTGGGCAACTCTCGTCCTTAGCTTTCCCATAGGGAAGGAAATACAAGAAGCGGGCCGGATCTTCTCACGTCATACGATCTCCCGGCAGAGCATGGTATAATCAATGCCGTGAAAAAACGAACCGTACAGATCATGCTTACCATCATCTTCAGCATCTTGGCACTCTACATCGCGCTCCGGGGCATCAACTTCGCGGATGTGCGCAGCGCGCTCAGCCGGGTGCGTGGGGGATGGATCGTCCTCACCCTCGGCCTGATCCTGGTGACGTTGGTCATCCGGGCAGCGCGCTGGCGCATCCTGCTGGGGCGCACGCTCTCCCTGAGAGACGCGTTCGGCCTTATCAATATCGGGTATCTCATCAGCGGCGTCCTGCCGCTGCGGGCCGGCGATCCGGCCCGCGCGGTCGGTGCCAGCCTGCGGGGCGACGTCTCCGCCCTGGGGGCCCTCTCCACGGTAGTCGTCGAGCGGGTGCTGGATCTGCTGATGATCATCTTGATCCTCGTCGGTACGCTGCCGTTCGTGCCCGGCTTGCGCACCTACCTCGCCTCTGGGCAGATCGAGGGCTTCTTCTCCTATCGCGTGCTCCTGATACTGAGCGGGATTCTGGCCTTCGGAATCCTCCTGATGCTGGTGCTGGTCGCCGTCTTTCCCGACGTCACCGAGGCATTGGCGCGCCGGATTCTGAACATGCTGGGCGTCAGACAGCCGGACCGGTGGTTAGCGCCCTTGCACCACGTGTTGGAGGGGTTGGACGCGCTGCGTTCCGTCAAGGATGGCGGGCGCGTGCTTGCTTGGTCGATCGCACTCTGGCTGACCACAGCGGTCTATTTCACCACCGGCTTACAGGCGTCTCGATCATTTATACCGGAGCCATCCGCCCTCAAAGGATTGGTCGCGATGTGGGCCAGCGCCTTCGGGATGATCTTCCCGGCGACCGGCGGGATCGGATCCTTTCACTTCGCGGTGAGAGAGGCGCTCTTCTGGGGATTCGATATCCCCCGCGACCTGGGGGTCGCCTATGCCGTTCTGGTCCACGCGCTGCCCTATCTCACCGGTATCATCCTGGGGGCAGGAGCGCTGATGACCTGGGGCCTCTCGCTGAAGCGTCTGATTCAGATGCAGCCGCAGGCGAACGAGGATGTCCCCGCCGATCCAGAATGACAGGGCCGGACGTCAGAATCAAACGGCTAACGCCAAGCGCGAGGTACGACCGGTAGTCTTTGCTCATCGATCCGGCCCGAAGAGGGCCGTGGGAGGTCAATCAATTTGTCTGATAGGAAACCACCGCTCAACGTCCTGCTGGTCCTCACCTACTACCGTCCGCATACCAGCGGCCTGACCATCTATGCCGAACGGCTGGCCCGGGGATTAGCAGCACGCGGTCACAACGTCACCATTCTCACATCCAGATTCAACCGCAGGCTGCCCGCGCGGGAGGTCAAAGAGGGGGTCACCATTGTGCGCGCCCCGGTCCTCTTTCGCATCAGCAAGGGCGTCATCATGCCGACCTTCGGGCTGCTGGCGTGGAAGTACGTCCGTTGGGCCGACGTTCTGAGCCTACATCTGCCCCAATTTGACGCGGCCGGCGTGGCGCTGCGCGGACGCCTGCTGAAAAAGCCCACGCTTCTGACCTATCATTGTGACCTCAAGCTGCCCCCCGGCATCTTCAACCGGATGGTCAACGCGACCGTTCGGGTGATGAACAACCTTGCCGGGACCTTCAGCCACGGCGTCGTCGCCTATACCGAGGACTTCGCCCAGCACGCCCCCTTCCTGCAGAGATTTGCGGACAAACGGCACGTCATTCCCCCGCCGGTCGAGCTGCCGGCGATGACAAAATCGGGAGTTGCGGCCTTTGCCAAAATGCACAATCCGGAGCACAAACACCCCGTCATCGGGATGGCTGCACGCTTGGCCGCCGAAAAAGGGGTCGAAGTCCTGCTCGATGCCATGCCCCGTATTCTGGAACGGTATCCCGATGCACACGTGCTCTTCGCGGGCCAATACCAGGATGTGCTGGCCGAAGAGGCCTACGCGCAGCGGTTAGCGCCCAAAATCCGGCGCTATGAGAAGATGGGGAAGTGGCAGTTCTTGGGCGTGCTGGATGCGATGCAGATGGCAGCCTTTTATCCGAACCTCGACGTGTTGGTCGTCCCCAGCCTGAACTCCACGGAATCGTTCGGACTCGTCCAGGTCGAAGCGATGCTGTGCGGCACGCCGAGCGTCGCCAGTAATCTGCCGGGCGTTCGCCAACCGGTCCTGCAAACGGGTATGGGCGAGATCGCCCCCATCGGCGACGCGGAGGGGTTAGCCGAGGCCATCCTCAAGGTGCTGGACGATCCCAATACCTACATCCGAGAGCGCGAGGAGATCGCGCAGCGGTTCTCAACGGAGCGGACAGTGAACGATTACGAAACGCTCTTTTACGAGATGCGAGAAACCGTCGACGTCGTGTAGCAGCTCGACCATCCCTAACGTGTCGGGCAGCGCCTACTCAAGAATCTGACCATCCTGAAGCTGGAGAATCGTATCGACGTAATCATCAACCAGCGGGTCGTGGGAGGCCATCAGAATCGTGATGTTCTCCTCCTTGACGATCTCCAGGAAGAGCTGCAAAATCTCACGCGCCGTACCACTGTCCAGCTCGCCGGTGGGCTCGTCCGCCAGAATCAACTGCGGCTCGTTGGCCAGAGCTCTAGCGATGGCCACACGCTGCTGCTGCCCACCTGAGAGCTCGTAAGGGCGATGATCCACCCACTTGCGCAGCCCAACGAGATTCAGGCAGTACATGGAGCGATCGTGGCGCTTGGACGCCCGGGTGCCCTTGATCCTGAGCATCAGTTCCACGTTCTCGTACGCTGAAAGCGTCGGCAGCAGACCAAAAGACTGGAAGACAAATCCCAACTGCTCTCTTCGCCATCGGGTGAGCTGGCGGTCGCCCATATCGGTAAGATCGTACCCTAACACCGCCACGTCGCCCTCGGTCGGATGATCCAACCCGCTCAAGCAGTTGAGCAACGTCGTCTTGCCGCTGCCCGATCGACCCTTCAGGGCGACAAAATGCCCGGGGGGAAGGGCGATGTCCAGCCCTCGCAGAGCAGGCACCTCAATGTCCGTCCCCACCTTATAAATGCGCCACAAGTTATGCGTCTCAATGGCATAGTCAAAAGGCCTAATCTCCATCCTGGCCATAGCTATTCTCCCTTACCTAATTTGAGTTCACCGCGAACGAGACGGTTGACGAATCCCTGGATACCCTTATTAGCCTCGGCTTCCTCAAATCCGGTCACCAGCGCTTCCGCATCATGGACGTGTTCCGTTTCGACCTCCCCGGTGGGCATAACCAAGATACCTTCCTCGGTCAATTCCAGCCGTGCGCGCCCCTTGATGCCAAAGTAGTCCAGATACTCCTCCGGGATCTGGAGACGACCTGCGGAATCCAGCACCGTAAGCTCTTCGAAGACCTCGATCCCTTCGTCCTCCTCCGACCCACCGTCGTCAAGCGCCGCCAACCCGTTGGACTTCGAGCGGACCGTTTCCGTCGCCAGCCGGCCATCTCGAATCGCGACCACCCGGTCAACGTGCCGCGCGATCCCGGGGTCGTGGCTCACGATCAAGGTCGTGATACCGGTCTCTTCGTTGAGTTCATTGAAAAGCTGATAGATCCTCTGAGCGGTCACCGAATCCAACTCACCGGTGGGCTCGTCGGCCAACAGAAGCTCAGGATCGTTCGACAGCGCGACCGCGATCGCGACGCGCTGCTGCTCACCACCGGATAGCTCGGACAACCGGTGCTTCATCCGGTCTCCCAATCCGACGACCTCCAGAAGTTCAGCCGCCCGCTTATTGACGTCACGACCGGAGAGCCCGGCCAGCGTCATCGGCATCTTGACGTTTTCAAACGCATTCAGGTAGGGGATCAAGTTGCGCGCACCGTGCTGCCACACAAACCCGACCTGAGAGCGGCGATACTCGTTGAGTTCGCGATTGGAGAGCTTAAGCAGATCCTTGCCGTGCACCCATGCCCGACCCGCCGAGGGGCGATCCAGACCGCCCAACACATTCATCAACGTGGACTTGCCGCTGCCGCTGGCACCGACAATGCCCAGAAGCTCCCCGGGTTGGACCACCAGGTCAAGCCCTTGCAAGGCCACGACCTCAAGGTCGGCGACCTTGTAGATCTTGACCAAGTTATCACACACAATGAAGGGCGACTGGGCACCCTCCGGTACAACATCTGATTCTATTTGTTCTGCCATCATCCCGTCCTTAACACTTAGACAAACCCAGTGTCATCATCGAATAAAAAATCGCACCCCACGATGCCGTGAACGGCGGGGGCGGGAGCCGCCTGCGTCAGCAGCCTACTCCGTCTGTCCCAACTTAACGGCCTCGAAAATCCTCATCCGCCGCAACATGACGATCAATGTGATAAGCGCGAAGATAAAGAGCAGACCGAACAGCGCATAGATCCTGAAAACGGCCGACCACGCGATGTCAACCTGATAGGGAGGAATCCGTGAAGCCTCATCGGCGCCGATCTGCAGGAAAGGAATAAAGAACTTGCTCACCCACCCGCCTAGCGCCGTACCCAACACCCCACCCATCAGGATAAGAAAGGCTAACTCCCAGCCGAGAAATGCCGACATCTGTCGAGACGAAAGCCCCACCGCCCGTAAGACACCGAATTCAATAAAGCGGCGTTGGAAGGAAAAGAGCGCATAGAGAAAAAAGCCCACAACCGTCAACACCGCAGCGGACGCAAATCCCACCGAGAGGAGTCCAAAAAGACCCTGTCTCTCAGGCAGCTTCTGGGTCTCCGCAATTTCCAGAGGGGGCGCCTCCCAATTGTAGCTGTCAATGTCCAACTCGCCCGACGTCATCGCCTCAAAGTCGGCATCCTTGCGCGCCTCAAGCCAGACCTGATAGGGATACTGCCCCCCCGCCTGTTCGAAATAGTAATCGAGGTTCCCAACAAAGAGAGGGCCCTCGGACGGATACCAGCTCGGGAAATAGCGAAATTTCCCCACGATCTTGAGATTCATTTCAGCAAGATCGCCATAAGACGCAACCTCGACGCGGATATCATCGCCGACCGATAGGATATTCTGCTTGAGAAAATCCCCCGACACCAAGACACCGCGCCGTTCCAGGGCCAGCGCATTCATCAGCTCGCCCAGACTGTTCGAAGCGAAATCCTCCCGCCAGTAACTGACGGTCGGAAACTGAGAGCGATCGACGCCCATAAACACACCGGACGTCCGTCCAGCCCCGGCGTTTGCGACCGCCGTGTAGCGTCCGACGCGGGCTACGTTTTCAACGCCCGGGACGTCAAGATACTCAGACACCGGCAAGAAGAACCAGCGGGGGCCCGCCTCCTCCTCGGTCTGACTCTCACCGTCTCCGCCCTCATTCCCCATCCCCCCGAACATCCCGCCAAGACCCTGCGTGCCCTCCCCCATCTCAAGGAAACGCACGTCCGCTCCGGCCTGATAATACGTCTGAGCGTAAAGGTGATCGTCGAGCGTATGCGCCAACGAAGCGGTAAAGGCCGAAAGGCTTAACGTCAGCACCAGCAGAATCAACGGGGTGTTGTAGAACTGAGGGGTACGCGCCAAATGCCGTACGGCCATCAAAAGGCCGACCGCTTTCGTGTGCGATGCGACCCAGGCAAGCGCGCTCATCAACAACGGCATAATCCGCAAAAAGAAGAGCGTCAGCGCGAAGATGCCCAGAGCCGGCACCAGGAAGAGCAGCGGATTTTGAAAGGGGGCGTTACCGAATTGACTCTCCAACTGCACCACGCTGCCCTGCTCGCGCAGCAGATAAGCCCCGTATCCTGCCGGTATCAACAACAAGACGTCAAGCCAGATGCGCTGCCACCACGGCTTACGCAACATCCGTGCCCGTTCGCGCTTGTAAGAGACAATCGTATGTTTGGAAGCGCCGAACGTCGGCAGAATCTGAGCGACCATCGCGATCCCGACAGCCACCATCCCGAACCTCAGGGTACTCATGGTCATATTGATGCGCAACTGCTCGACGTTCGCAGTAAAGTCGAGAAAACTTCGCGCCTGACCGATCAACTGGGCAATGCCCATCCCGGTTGGCGAGCTGATGGCCAGGGCCACCCCACCCAACAACAGACTCTCCAGCAGGGCCATCCCAACCATCTGGGCGGCCATCGCGCCACGGCTGCGCAAAACCGCCACCTCGTTGCGACGGCGATCGACCGCGAGCCCGGAGGTCAGCAGGATAAAGGCCAACAGCAATCCCAAAATCGGGATACTAAACGCATAGAGCAGGATCGTCAAAAGGTTCGAGGAGCGCCGGTACTCCACCAGGGCATCCACCGGCGATTCACCCAACGTTGCATCAGGCAAGAGCTCCGAAACCTCCTGCTGGACCGAGAGGGTGCGTCGAATCAGACTATTGGCGTCGCTGTGATGGACCTCTTGCCCTTCCATCGCCAGGTACCAGACGGCCGTGTAGACCTCATTCCTCAACGCCTCGTTGACGTAGCCCGAGAACGTCCCCTCGGGCACCATCAAGCGTTCGGCAAAGGCTGCCGAGCGGAAGAACCAGAACGGATCGCGCTCATCGGTGGCCCGCCACACCCCGCTGATACGGACAGGGATTTGAACGTCGCGGACGAAGCCCTCTTCAGAGCGGATCTTCATAAAGGCGATGTAGGTCTCGCCCACCTGAGCACCGAGCTCGACCGCAACCTCCTCGTGCATCAAGACCTCGACCGCTTCGTCGTTCACAGCCGGGGCGGGGTTGGGGAACTGACCCTCCAGAATGGTGATATGATCTCGGAAATCACTGATGAACGCAAAGCCAGCCCAGAGGAGCGGCGTCGACCGGCTGTCGAACGCCGAGGCTTCACCGGCATAGATGCCGAAAGGATCGGTGGTGAAATAGCGAACCTTGAACTTCTGGGGCAGCCCCAGGGCTGCCCCAGCGTTATTCGTCAGGTACGTATCGAGGGGCTGAACCTCATCCCAATCTTTGGTTCCATAGATGCTGCCGTCATACCGAAAGAGGTAACCAAAGGTCGAATCAGGATTGGAAGCCTCCTCAGCCCCAACATTTTGCAGAAAGATGCGGTGATAGACGGCATCCGCATACAGAGGGATGCTCATCATCAGCGCAATCGCGATGACCAGTCCCAGGATCGTTGCCAGCATCAACCCGGGTTGGGCCGTCACACGCTTGACCACCATCAAGACGATGGCGCGTAATCGTTTCAAGAAATGCATGACGCCCTCATTAAGGTGCGATGACCGTCTGTCCTTCGCTCAATCCCTCAAGAATCTCAAGCCGCTCGTCGGAGCGTAGGCCGACCCTGACGTCGACACGGCGCTGCCCGGCCTCCTCACGGACGACGACAAAGGAGCGTCCTTCGAAGGTGCGCACAGCCTGCAGCGGCAGATAGAGCGTATCCTCTGAGCGATCGATCTCGACGGTGATGCGAAGCCGGTCGCCAACGTCGTATTCGATATCCGTGGACTCCAACGCCGGCAGCGTAATACGCACGGAGCTATCCTCTTCAGTCTCAGCGTCAGACAGCCCCCCGCCGCCGAACGGATAAGGAAGGCGTCGGATAAACCCGCTCAATTCCTCACCCGGCCGGTTGACGAACTCGGCTATGACCTCCATATCCTCGGAGAGCTCGGACATCTCACTGTCAAGCAGATCCGCACTGATCTCAAGCTGGCTCAAGTCGGCCAAAATCATCACCGGATTGTACGCCTGCACCTGCCGGCCCTCAATCACGTTGACGGAGAGAATTTCCCCTTCGAACGGGGCGGTTATCCGCGCGTCGTTGAGCTGATCCTCCAGCCGTTTCAGGGACAGCACGGTCCGCGTGACCTCCAAACCGGTCTCAATCTCGGCCAGCCGCATCTCCGCGAGCTCGAGATCCATCTCGGCTAACTCGATATCATAATTGGTCCGCTCCCGAGACCGCAGCGCATCCTGATACTGCGCCTCTGCAATCTCGACGTTCCACTCCGCGTTCCGAACCGCCCGCGCATAGCCCTCACGTACCTCTTCCTTCTCCCACTCGCGGTCCAGAGATTTATTGTACTCAGCGCGGGCATCCTCAAGCGCGGTGCGGGCCTTCTCCAGGTTAATGCGGGCACCCACCAACTGAGACGCGCTGCGGCTGGCCTCAAGTTTGGACAACCGAAGGTTGGCCGCCCGTACGCTGTTCTCCGCCTCCGTCATGCGTCGATCCTGATCCATCTGGACCGACTGAAGTTCGGCTTCCTTCTGGGTGATCTGGTTCTTCAGATCGGGGACCTCCAACTCGGCCAGCAGGTCGCCCTCTTTGACCTGATCGTTGCGCCGCGCGTAGACTTCCTTGACGTATCCACCTGCACGGAAGAACAACTCCTGCTCGACGACAGGTGCGACACGCCCCGAGAACTGCAGCTCACGGATCACGTCACCACGCTGCACAACGTACGTCGGATTGGTCGGTACGACCGACGTTGGAATAGGGGTCGGTGTCGGCTCATCCTTCGTACTGGCCTGACCGCCACCCATATCGCAGGCGGTGGCGCCAAATACCGCACCGATCATCACTAATACAAAAAACAGTCTAGAAATAGGGTTACGTCGAATCATCAGATAGGCTCCTTGGTATAATTTGGGTATGCCAGCCCAGTCAATAATGATAGCACAAAAGGGTTCAGAGAAAAGTGAAGGTCGCCACCCTAATAAGATGACAATTGAAGCAGCGGGAATAGTGCGATGTCATACCCAAGCTCCCTGTTAACCCAATGATAACAGAAAACCGTGACAAAAAAACGGTGTTTGAGGATGCATTCAGCATCCCCAAACACGCGCGAATCCCAGTCGTGCTCAACCTTATCGCTGAAAAAGCGTAATCGCAGCGGAACGCCCTTAATCGTTGGCGCTCATCGTCACACGGCGGCGCTCCCGAACCTCAGCCCAACGGGGCTCCATCTCCGTCTGCACCTCATTGAGATGTCGGTAAAGCCCTTCCTCCGCCATCAGTGCCTCGTGCGTTCCCATCTGGGTGATCTGGCTACCCTCGAGCACCACGATCTTATCCGCGCTGCGGATCGTCGAGAGCCGGTGTGCGATGATAATCGTCGTACGACCGATCATCAGGCGCTCCAACGCCTCCTGAATCAGGAGCTCCGTCTGCGTATCCACGGAGGACGTCGCCTCGTCCAGGATGAGAATCGGCGCGTCCTTGAGCACCGCCCGGGCGATCGCCAGGCGCTGCTTCTGCCCGCCGGAGAGCTTGACGCCACGCTCGCCGATCAACGTTTCGTACCCCTCGGGCAGATCCATGATGAACTCGTGCGCATTGGCGATCTTCGCGGCTTCGAGCATCTCCTCCTCCGTCGCATCGGGGCGGCCAAAGAGGATGTTCTCCCGGGCCGAACCGTGGAAGAGAAAGACGTCCTGCAACACGATACTGATCTGTTCGCGCAAGCTCTTGAGGGTTAGATCTCGGATATCGTGGCCGTCCAGGGTGATCGATCCAGCAGTCACGTCGTAGAAGCGCGGAATCAGACTTGCCAACGTCGTCTTCCCCACGCCGGTCGGCCCGACCATAGCGATGACGTGCCCGGCAGGAATATCCAGATTGATATCCTCCAGTACCGGCTTGCCCTCGACATAACGGAAGCCGACGTCGTTGAAGTGAATCTCGCCCTCAACCTCGTCCAAGTCCTTCGCGTTCGGGCGTTCTTCGACGTCCGGTTCGACCTCCAGGAGCTCGGAGACGCGATCCGCGCCGGCAAGCGCATGTTGAACGTTCTCCCAGGCCCCGCTCAACATCCGGATCGGCTGGTAGAACATATCCAGGTAGAGAAAGAAAGCCACAAGATCGGCAAGCGGCAGGGTCTGATTCAGGGCCAGCCGCCCGCCGAAATAGATCAGGCCGATCTTCCCCAACGACGAGGCAAACTCGACAAAAGGGTGAAAGGTGGCCATCAGCTTCAGCGCGTGGAGCAGGGAATCCCGATAGTGAATAATCCGCTTGCCGATGCGCTCCGCCTCAATCTCCTCCCGCGTAAACGCCTTGATCTCCCGGATGCCCGACAGGTTATCGTTCAGCGTCGCGTTTAACTCACCCAACTCCTCCTGACGCTTACGAAAGGCCGGACGGACATATTTGGTGAATCCGCGTGCAGCGATGACGATCATCGGAATGGGCAACAGGCTCAGGACCATCAGATTAGCATTCATGCTCAGCATAATGCCGGCCACACCAAAGAGCGTCAGCACGTTGACCAACGTGTCCGGAATGGCGTGCGCGATCAGGGTCTCGAACATATCCGAGTCGTTGACCGTGCGGGACATCAGATCGCCGGTCTGCTTATCCTCGTAGAACCGGAGGGACAACCGCTGCAGGTGCCGGTAGATCTCGTGACGCGCGTCCGCCACCACCCCCCACCCGGCCACGTGCGCCATATAACTGCGGAGAAACCGCAGTCCGGCCCGCGCAAGATAGACGACCAAAGCCAGAATGGCCAACCACCCCACCCGATCGAACGACGCCGCCAGATTGCTCTGATTCTCAACCACACTGACCATGGTCCGGATCAACCACGGTGCCAGAAGCTGAGCCCCCACCAGGAGGATCATGCTGATGACCGTCACCGTCAAAGGCTTGACATAATTCTTTGCGTACTTGAACATAAATTTCAGTGTCTTCATATGAATATCTCGCTATCTCCCGTTAATCTCCAACACTTCGTACCCACGTGCTATGTCTATGTGCTCCAACTTACGCCTCCTGTAATTCAGGCGTCAGGACGTCCACAAATTGCCGCTCGTAAAGCTCTCGGTAGAGTCCGCCTCGGACGAGAAGGGCCTCGTGCGAACCGCGCTCCACAATTTCCCCTTCATCAATCACACAGATCAGGTCAGCGTTCCGAATCGTACTGAGCCGGTGGGCGATCACCACCGCCGTGCGCCCCGCCAACAGACAATCCAGCGCATCCTGAATGAGCGCCTCGGTGATGGTGTCAACGCTGGACGTCGCCTCATCCAGAATCAGAATCGCAGGATCGGCCAGCACGGCTCTGGCGATGCAGAGAAGCTGACGTTGTCCTAAGGAAACGTTAATCCCCCCCTCCTGAACCTCCGTCTCATACCCATCGGGTAGACCAACAATAAATTCGTGCACGTTGGCCAACGCGGCAGCCTGGCGGACCTCCTCGTCCGATGCCTCCGGCTGACCAAATCGTATATTATCGGCGATGGTGCCGGGAAACAAGAATGGATCCTGCGGCACAATACCCATCTGAGCGCGCAGCGAGCGCTGTTTGACGTCCCGCACATCCCTATCGTCCACCAACACCGCCCCCTCATCGACCTCGTAGAAACGCGCTATCAGATTGGAGATCGACGTCTTGCCGGCGCCGGTGGGTCCCGCCAGGGCCAAGGTCTGTCCGGATTCGACCACCAGATTGACGTCGCACAACACGGGCTCGTTATCGCGGTAGGCAAAGGTCACCCCTTGCAGCTCGATCCGCCCCTCGATCGGCGGCATCTCAACCGCGTCCGGCCGGTCGACGATGGCAGGCTCCGTATCCAAAAGCTGCAGCACCCGCTCTCCGCCGGCCATCGCGGACTGCATCGTCGTGTAAAGCTGGCTCAGTTCGCGGATCGGCACGAAGAAGCGCGTCACGTATGAGAGGAACGCCACCACGACGCCCAGCGTCAGCGACCCAGCAGCGACCGCGCGCCCGCCAAACCAGAGGACCACAGCGGTCGCCAGCATCCCCAAAAACTGAACCGTCGGCATAAAGACAAAGGAAAGGGACATCGCGTGGACGTGCGCATCCCGGTTCGCATCGTTTTGCCGGTCAAACCGCTCCTGGCTGTTGTCCTCCTGCGCAAAGGCCTGAATCACCCGCATTCCGGCCAGATCCTCGGCGAGGGTCCCTACAACGCCGGCCACCGTCGCGCGCGTCCGGCGAAAAGCCGTCTTCGCATGCCGGGCGAAGATCATCGTCGCGATGATCATCAACGGCACGACGCTGAAACTCAGCAGGGCCAGGCGCAGATTCATCGAAACCATCACCGCCACAATCCCAATCAGGGTCAGGGCGTCCCCCACCAGCGTAATCAGGCCGCTGGACAATAACTGGTTGATGACGCCCACGTCGCTGAAAACCCGCGAGATCGTGACCCCGATAATATGCGTATCGTGATAACCGAGGTGAATGGCCTGCAAGTGCGACACGAGCTGTTCGCGCATCTCCGCAAGCACGTGCTGACCGGTCCGCGAGAGCATATACTGCTGGAGCGCCGACGAGAAGTAGAGCGCGATGAACGCCGCCGTCGTCAGCACAGCAATGCGGTCTAGACCGGCAATATCGCCCTCGATGATATGTTGATCGATCGCAACCTTGACCAGATAAGGGGTAGCCAGATTGAGGCCGGAGGAGATCACCATCATCACAAACGCGATGGTCATACTGCGCCAGTGGGGTTTGAGGAATGCGAGCAGGCGCCAGATGATCCGCAGGTCGAACGCCTGCTGCTCGGCCTCCTCGTCCTCTTTGCCCAGACTGCGCAGCATCCGTCCGGGCCCCCCACGTCCAAGACTGGTATTACCTATCGAGAAACTCATAGCCCGTCTCTACCCTCCACTTACCGCAGCCCCAAAGTGCCGTCGGGACTGGGACAATGTCGATACGTCTTTTTCCTGACGACTCGATACCACATCCTTTAGCTCACTGACCTCCTGGGGGCGCAACTGCTGGTCGTAGATCTGCGCGTAGATCTCTGAAGTCTCAAGGAGTCTCTCATGCGATCCTCGGGCGACGATCTTGCCCTTGTCCAATACCAGAATTTGATCGGCCATGCGGACCGTGCTCAGCCGCTGCGCGATGACGAACGACGTGCGTCCCTTCATCAAGTTAGCCAGCGCCTTCTGGATCAACCGCTCGGTCTCGGTGTCGACGCTCGAGGTCGCGTCATCGAGGATCAAAATACGGGGATCCTTGAGGAGCGCCCGGGCGATCGCCACCCGCTGCTTTTGCCCACCGGAAAGCGTCGATCCCCGCTCCCCCACCAGGGTCTCGTAGCCCTCCGGCATCGCGCTGATGAAATCGTGGGCCTGCGCCGCTTGTGCCGCGGCGACGATCTCCTCCTGGCTTGCATCCGGATCGCCGAATGCGATATTCTCCCCGACCGTCGCTGCAAAGAGCGTCGTCTCCTGGAGCACAATCCCAATCTGATCGCGCAGGGAGTTGAGCGTCACGTCACGGACGTCGTAGCCGTCGACCATGACCCGGCCCTCGGTCACGTCATAGAATCGCGGGATCAGATTGATAATGGTGGACTTTCCGGATCCCGTTGTCCCCAGGAGCGCGATAATCTCTCCGGGCTCGGCCTCCAAAGAGACACGTTCGAGCACCTGATGACGCCCGAAGTAAGCAAACGAGACGTCGTCAAAACGGACGTGTCCGTCGAGCACAGGCAACACCTTAGCATCGGGCGCCTCTTTGACCTCAGATTCGGCGTCCAAGATCTCGAAAATCCGCTCCCCACTGGCAATAGCCTGAGAGATAAAAGGAACAATCCGGCCGATCGTGCGCACCGGATGGATCACCTGCCCCATATAGGAGGTAAACGCCACCAGTTCGCCCAGCGTCAGGCGATCCTGAATGACCAGGCGACCGCCGTACCAGATGATGAAAATAGTGCTGATATTGGCAGTCAGGAAGATCAACGGGTTGTTAATCGCCCGAATGCGCATCGTCTGCTGCGCCAGCTCAAACCACCCCTCGTTCTGCTCCTCAAACCGCGCGATCTCATTCTCCTCCTGGGCAAACCCCTTGACGATCCGGGCGCCGCGCAGGTTCTGCTCCACCCACGAGGTCATATCGGAGACCCGATCCCGAAGCTCGTACCACATGGGGCGCAAGGTCTTTGAGTAGAAATACGCCTGGACGGCCAGCACGGGGATGGTCAACATCGAGAACGCTGCCAGACGGGTGTTCATCCACAGCAGCACGCCGGCCGTCACCACCAACGTGACGGCACTCTCAACCAGCCGCATCGTCGCCCGCCCATTGAGATAGCGCAGCCGTTCCACGTCCTGCATCGCGCGGGCGAGCAGCTGACCGGCCTCCGTGCGATCGTGATAGGAGAACGAGAGCGACGACAGCTTATCGTACAGCTTGTTTCGCAGATCATACGCCACGCTCTGGGAGGACTGCTCAATCCAGCGCCCCTGGAAGAAAGCCAATAGGCTCCGCAGCAAGGTCACGCCTAACAGACCGAAGACGGCCCCCCGCAGAAGCGAGAATTCCTGCTGACCGATCCCCTCATCCACAATCCACCGAATGAGCTGAGGGTTCACCATCAGAAGCAGGGTGATGATAAGGAGAAAAAGATACCCCCCTAGCACCATGTGCCAGTAGGGGCGCAAGTACGACCAGGCCCGGATCAGTACGTCCCAATCGCGGTAGTTTCTTTCGTTGTTGCCCGTCTGATGACGGTTGCGTCTGGATGGTTTCATGAATCTCCTATCTCCATAGACTCGAGCAGTTCAGAGAAACAATGATCGTAGGCCTCAATGCGCTCCGATGGCAATGCTTTGAGCTTCTCACGGAGGAGCGGGATCCCGCCTAGCGGCGTCTCATGCGCCATTTGCAGGCCACTGGGGGTAAGCTCCACGTAGACCACGCGGCAGTCCTTTTCCGACCGGCGGCGGGCCACATAGCCGGCATCCTCCATCCGGGATACCATCTCTGACGTCGTGCTCGTGCTGATGAAAAGATAGTCAGCGATCTGACCGATGGTCAAAGGCTCAGCTTCCAACAGGTAACGGAGCGTCGCCACCTCTTTACCCCGGAGTCCTGTACGGTGCATTTCACGCGAATAACGCCGGAAGTAGCGGTAGAGACGGAGAAATTTACCTATCACGTCAAGAGCCGGGGTCTGCTCCTCATCATGCCTGCCCATCCATGCCTCCTGCTACGCTGACTCAATGACCCATTTCCTCAATCACGCCGGCAAAGCCGGTGACGAAACTTTGGTGCCGAGTATTTCGGTAACGATCATTTCGTCTCCGATCAATTCGCTGCCGAATATTTCGCACCCGAAATATTATAAACCAATCCGTCTGTTGCGTCAAGTGTGGGTTCGCGAGAACGCATCCCAGGGCGCACGAATAGACAAGCAGAGGCCACAGCCGGTGTTGACCGGCTGTGGAGGAGGCACTATCACGGAGGAAAAATCATCGAACGATGGGCAAACACCCTTAACGGGTCACATCGCCGCAATCTCGAAGAAATCAACCGCGTCCAGCGCTCGCCGGAATGCGTCCCGCTGATCCGCCGGAAAGGGCGCGTGCGGCAGTCGGGGGTTTCCACACTCAAAACCCAACAGGCGCACGGCCTCGAACAAGGCGCCGAAGAAGCCGAAGGCTTGAAGGGTCCGGGTGACACGATTGGCGCGGCGCTGGAGGTCGTTGGCCCGCAGGAGATCCCCATCCTCATACGCCGATCGCAGCGCGCGATACACCCCCGGCATAAGGTTGAGGGTCGAGCCGATATTCGCCGGCGAGCCGGACATCGCTGCAAAGACGCACTGCTGGTCCATCCCCGAGAAGAGCGTCCACCCCTCGTCCTTGAGATCCACCAGGGCCCCCAATTCATACATATCGGGGCCCGTGTACTTGGCCCCGCCGATATTAGGAATCCGGCGCAGAAGCTCCTCCATCAGCAAAAGCGCATCGGTCTCCCCTCCGAAGAGATAAGGAAAGAAGGGCAGGTCAATCGCAGCCGCCGCGATCCGTTCGTAATGCAGAATCGTCTCCGCCTGTCCGCGCCGGAAAGGGGGCAGGATACTCGCCACCCCATCCACGCCCGCATCCCGCGCGTGATGGGTCAGTTCAACCGCGTGCCGCGTCGCCACACACCCGACGTGCACGATCACCGGGACCCGGCCCCCGTTCTGATCCATCACCACCTCGGTCACCTGCTTGCGCTCCGCCACCGACAGAAAGACGCCTTCGCCGGTCGAGCCGCAGAGATACAAGCCGCCGATCCCTTTTTCGATCAGCGCGTCGGTCAGATCACCCAAGACCGCCTCATTCACGCCCCCATCATCGGCAGCCGGCGTCAACAGGGCCGGCCATGCGCCGTGGAATTGCGGGTAAGTCATCGTACAACCTCCTGATAGCGATAGACAGTTAATGGTTTAGGTCGGGGAGGGTGAGAGTGTGGTCGCGATCGTCTCCGGCGGCAGAAGCGAACGCGCGACGGCGCGGCGCATCAGAATATTGTGCACGTTACGCGCGACGTCCTCCTCGACCGGCGTGCGGCGTGTGTACGCACCGTGCATATCCAGGTCCCACGCCAGCGTGTTATCGCCCATACAAAGCCTCAGAATTTCGTAGAGGCGCGTCTTGAGCGATGGGTCCTCCACCGGTATCACCAATTCCACCCGTTCGTTCAAATTCCGCCCCCGCCAATCGGCGCTGCCGATAAAGATCAAGGGATCACCGTGATTGCCGAAGTAGAAGATACGCTCGTGCTCCAGAAAACGTCCCAGAATGCTGACAACGCGGATATTCTCGCTGTATCCCGGAAGCTGGGGGCGCAGTCGGCAGTGCCCGCGCACGATCAGATCGATCCGGACCCCGGCCTGGGAGGCGCGATAAAGCTCCTGAATCACGCCGGTATCGTCCATCGCGTTCATCTTGGCAATGATCCGTCCGTCGCCGGACGCCCGTTGGTGCTCGATCTCCTGCGCGATCAAGTCGTTGAAGACGGTACGCATGTCGCGCGGCGCTACGACGGCTTTGCTGTACGTCTGAGCGGGCGAGTATCCGGTCAGATAGTGGAAGAGATTGATAAGATCCCGACCGATAGCCGGACTGCATGTGAGCAGTCCCAGATCCGTGTAGAGATGGGCGGTCTTGGGATGGTAGTTGCCGGTTCCGATGTGGCAGTACGTCTGCAATCCATCGCGTTCCCGGCGCACAATCAGGGTCGCCTTGGCGTGGGTCTTCAAGCCCACCAGCCCATAAGCGACGTGTATCCCGGCATCCTCCATCATCTGGCCCCACTCGATATTGTTGGCCTCGTCAAATCGAGCCTTGACCTCGACCAGAACCGCGACCTGTTTGCCGTTGTCCGCGGCCTCAATGAGCGCCTTGATGATAGGCGATTCGTCCGAGGTCCGGTAAATCGTCTGTTTGATCGCCAACACACTCTTGTCCCGCGCCGCCTGTTCGATCAACCGCTGCACGCTGCCGGCAAAGGAATCATATGGATGGTGGACCAACAGGTCGTCCTGCTCGATGATGGAAAAGATATCCTGCTGGGTGTCGCTGTTGGAATCCAGGTGGAGTCTTGCCGGCACCACCGGTTTCCACGGCTTGTACTTAAAATCCGGGAGAGGAAGATCGGCGATCTGAAAGCAGCCGGAGAGATCCAAGAGCCCATCCACCTCGTAGATATCCTCCCGCTTGATGTCAAGCCGGCGGACGAGAAAGTACCGGATCTCTCGGGGCATCTCCTTGGCGACCTCGAGCCGGACGACCGGGGCGAAACGGCGGCGGCGCAGCTCCTCGGAGATCATCGCGAGCAGGTCGTCGGCCTCCTCCTCGTCCCGACGTAGATCCGCGTTGCGCGTCACACGGAACGGATAGACCCCCACGATCTCCATCCCCTGAAAGAGCTCGCCGACGTAATGAGCGATAAGCTGTTCGACCGGGACGAACCGGAGCGGCTCTTCCGTCTGCGTCGCTTCGTCCAAGGCGAGCCAACGGTCCAGACTGGACGGTACCTTCAAGCGGGCGAACCGGGTCGTGTCGCGCCCCTTTTCCCGGACCACGATGGCCAAAGAGAGGCTCAGATTCGAGATAAAGGGAAAGGGACGCCCCGGATCCACGGCCAGGGGCGTGAGAATCGGATAGATGCGCGTCTGGAAGTATCCGTGAAGGTCGTCCTTCTGACCTTGCGACAGATCGTCATAGTCGCAGAAGTCGATACCCGCCTGTTCGCGAAGTGCCGGCTTGAGCTCGTCCTCCCACAGGCACGTCATCGTCTCGTGCATCTCGTGCATCGCCCGGCTCAGGAGGCCCAACTGCTCCGTCGGCGTCCGCCCGTCCGGAGAGAGCGTACGCACCCCGGCGGCCTCCTGGCGCTTCAACCCACCGATTCGCTTCTGGGTGAACTCATCCAGATTGCTGGCGGTGATGGCCAGGAAACGCACACGCTCCAGTAATGGATTCCTCGGATCCTTGGCAAGCGCCAGGACGCGCCAGTCGAAGTCAATCCCACCCAACTCGCGATTGAAATAGAGAGAGGGATGATCCAACGGAGCCTCCTCCGGCACCGGTCGGGGGACCACAGCCTTCGGCATCGCCAGGAAGTCGTCACACACCCGGCCTGCGGACGCGTCGATCCTCTCATCCACGTTCACGTTCTCTGCCATTCCGCGCACTCCCTCCCAACCACAACTATTGACTCAGACCTCATCCGGGTGCAACGTCTCCAATCGCTCGGCGTGATGCGCACGCCCTGTGGCCCTCAATCGTTCCAGATAAGCCGGAAGTCGACCTCGAGTATGGGAAGGGCCGCCCTCACGCAGGACGGTCATCAAGGGGTCGACGTTCGTAGGGCTGTGCAGCATCATGGTGTGCTGCCAGTCCGCCAACATACCCATCGCCTTGTCCACCAGGTCGGGACGGCTCTCACTGAGATCGTGCTGCTCGTAGGGATCCTCCGAGAGATTGAAGAGCATCACGGGCGCCATCTGCTTGTGGCCGTCGTGATAGGTCCGCAAGCAGATATAGGCGTCCCCCTCGTGGTTAAAGCGGACCCCACGCTGGACGGACCACGCACCCTGACTCAGCACCAGATAGGGGCGCCCCTCCGACTCACCGGCCTTGAACGCATCGGCAAACGACTCGCCCTCCCAATTCTCGGGCACGTGCCCGCCGGCCATCTCAATGAGCGTCGCAGCCCAATCGAAGTGGTAGTGCAGCGCGTCATCCACCCGACCGCCCTCCGTCACGCCGGGCCAGCGGATGAGCAGCGGCACGCGACAGACGACGTGATCCGCCGTCTGGTGATCGCCCCAGATGTCAAATTCGCCCTGGGCCTCCGCGTGATCCGAGCTGACGACGATGACCGTCTCATCCAGAATGCCGAGCGCCTCCATCGCATCCATCAACTTGCCCACCCACAGGTCCGCATACCAGATGCCCGTATCGTAGCCATCGATCCACTGCTTGAGCGAGGCCATACTGTCGATCTGCGCCGGCACGCGGGGAAATCGATCGGAGACGTCCCGGGGCTCGTACCCCATGGGCTCCTGGGCGCTGTGCGGGCCGAAGCTATCCCACGTGCGCTGCCGGACCTCCTCCGTCAACCACTCAGGGAGCGGATCATCCTCGAAAGGATTCCCGTGTTCCATCGGGGTGCGGTAAGGCGTGTGCGGATCCCAGACGTTGACGTGCAGGAACCAATCGTCCTCCTGACCGTGGTTCTCCAACCATTCGATCGCCGTCGGCACCACCTCATCGGCCCGCTCCGCCCCACCCTTCCCGGGGTTGTGCATCTCCCGGTAGCCCGCGTACCACTCCCACGCCGCGTGCCGTTCGCCAAAGGGGCTGACTGTGACCGTGTAGAACCCGGCATTGCGCATCGCGCTCATCCACGACGTCGCCGCAAAGGAATCGCGGAAGCCCCGGGGCGAGCCGTCGTTAAACGGATCGGCGGATGAGCCCTCGTGGCCGACCACCCCGGTGAGGAACCCGTGGCGCCCGCTCCACAGCGCCGTGCGCGAGGGAAGGCACGGCGCATCGCTCACGTAGTTGTTATCAAACCGCGCCGCATCGCGGGCGATACGGTCGAGATTGGGGCTCGTATTGCGGTGGTACCCGTAGCACCCCAGATGATCGGGACGCAATGTGTCAATGTCAATAAAGAGAATGCGCATAGGTCAAAGGCCTCCTGCCTGATCGATAACGGTACGTAATACATAGCACAAATGCCGCGTTGCACAAATGAAGCCCAGGAAGGATCCTACGCGGGAACGCGGTCGATGAGAAGCGCACTGCCGTCATCAAGCGAGACGGACGATCCCAAAACCACCGTCTCATCCTCCCAATGCCACGTCAGCTCGACACCGCCGGACGAGACACGCGCAACGTCCTTCACGGTCAGGAAGGGCAGATGCATCCCTGCCAGATCAAGCCGGCCGTGGAGCACGCGCAATGCGATCCGGGTGGGCGCGATCTCCACCACGCCCCATCCCTCCCCCAGGGACCAGAAACAGCGAAATTTCCCGCCTTCCATCCGCACCGGGTCGAATCCCATGGTACCCTGAACCCTGTCAAACGAAAACCCGCTGAAGGCGTTGAGCAGGGCGTAACTCGCCATCGAGCGCGCGTAGTTGCTGCCGCACTCAAACTCGTTCCACGGATTCCGGCGTTCGCCGTCATAACGCCTCCGGACCCCGGAGACGACCGCCATCCCCTCCTCCACCCAGCCGGATTGAATCATCTGAATCGCCCCGGCGTACTCAAACCCGTGCATCGCCTCTTGAGCATAGGGCACCGGAATCACCGGCTTGCGCCGTCCTGCAGGCCACGTACAGATGACCAGACCGGCCTCGTCGTTCAAGCCGAACACCCGGCAGGGATTGAAGTGGTCGCGCAGCGGATCCTTGAAGTTGTGTTCGAAGATCGCAGCCAGCGCCTGCCGCGTCTGCGCGGGGTCGAAGAGATCGCCCAACCCGTAGAGGTTCGCGTGCCATTGGGCCAGCACCTGGTCAAGTGCGCAGCCCTCACCGACCTGATACTTGATCTCCTCATGCTCTGCATCCCAGTACGTGGCCAGCGTATCGCCCACCATCGAGGCCGATCCCCCGGCGTAAGGCGCCAGCAGGGCTCTATCGTCGAGTGCGATCATCTGCTGGTAGTAGTCGCCGTTGAAGAGGTGCGCATCGACCCAGGCTTTGCCTCGCGCGAAGATATCGCGGTACAACGCAGCTCGCTCCGGCTCATCGAGGGCCTCCGCCATGGCCGCACCCGCCTTCAAGGCGCCCAGGTAAAATCCCGTGAGCCACGCATTGGGACCGAAGAGCTCCATATCCAGCGTGTGATGCTGGCGTCCCCGCAAGACCCCGGTCTTGTCGGGGTCCCACCGGTCCTCATTCTCATCCGCCCACGCGAACTCGATCGAACGCCGGATCGCGGGCCACAGGGCACGCAGCCACGCGGTGTCACCGGATATCTTCCAATCCCGGTAGGCTTTCATCACCTCACCGAACTGCCCATCGACGCAGGGCCGGAACGTCGAGGGACCGATGCCCAACGGGAGCTGAAGGCGGAATCCCATCCCACCGTCCGGTCGGAGATTGTAGCGATAGTTGGCCTCCCGCATCGAGCGCGAGAGCTCTGGAAAGAGGAACGGCAGCGCCTGGGCGTAGTTCCAGACGTGCGTGCACGATCCCTCACAGCAGCCCGCGTTCGGGTGACAGCCCTCAAAGCCGTAGAAGGTCCCATCCTCCAGGCGCATCACCGTCGGGCTCTTGAGCACCGACAGATTGGCCGAGACCGCATCCAACGCGTCCGCCGGGAGGTCGGAGTCGAAGAGCGCCGTTTGGAAGCGCTGCGTCCGCTCGTAAAGCATATCCCACTTGCCCAACGCGTAGCGTGCGCTGGCCTCGGAGTCCTTGAAGAGGACGGCGTAATAGTTCTGCCACCGGTTTTCGACGTCCTGCCGGCCCGCACAGCAGTCCGCATGGGGATTCCAATCGTTCGTACGATTGGGGAAATGCCATGCGATGATGAACCGCGCCCGGCTCACCTCGCCCGGCGCGACCGGCAGGGCGACCGCCAGCGTCCCACAGTTTCCGTCCCCCGCCTCCTGGGGTGGGTAATCGCGGGGCGGTAGCGGCCCGGCTGTGGTGAAGTCGTGCCAGTAGACCTCCAGGTCGTCAAACCACCGCCCCCGAAACCAGTAGGCCTGGTGGCTGACCTCCACGCCATCGGCGACCTCCACGCCATCGGCGGCCGCACCGCCGACCGATCGCGCCGCATAGGACGCGTCGGTCGCCAGGGTCAGCGTGCCATAATCGAGATCGTCCGGGCTCAAAGCGTCGGAACTGAGATGCAGCCAGTGAAAGCGGTGAGTCTGATGGTAGACGTTCAGATTGTTGGGCGGCAGCGGATTGTGGAGCGTTCCTGCCAGGGTGTAGGTCAGGGGACGATCGGTCGGGTTCTCCACGGCGATCTCAAAGAACGCCGCCGGGATCCCCGAATCTCGCGCGTTCATCGGGATGAAGGGGTTGAAGGCCGTCATCGTCACCCGACCGGGAAAGGTCGGATCCAGGAAGGAGAGCTCCGCGATGGGAAATCGCCCCTCGAACCTCGTCTCACGAAAGTGAGGAACCCCGGTCAGGTACTCCCGGGGCGGGCCAAACCCATAGGATTGGAAGCGGGAACCCTGAAGCTCACCGACGTAGGGCGGGTGCAGGTCGCCGTTGAGCACCCGCGCGTCCACGACCTCGCCCTCGTGCGCCGCCCGGACGGCAAAATGCGAGAATCCGTTGACACTGCCCTTGTTGGGTCTGTTAAAAATCTCCCAGTCGATCAACCGACCATTGCCGCCGAGTCCGATGCATCCAGTCCCAAGTCCCCCAAGCGGAAATGATATCTGATCCGTGCGCCTGCCCTCGTACGTAAACCGATCCTCGTCCATCTGCATCCCCTCCTAAAGCCGTCCCCCATCCCCCACTTGACAGCCACCCAAAACGTGTCAAACTCCTATACGTCCCGCCACGATTATAGGGGTAAGTCGGGGAGGGACAATCGCGCCATCGTGCCTCATGGCCTAACCGAACCCACGGTTTCCATCACCCCAAAACGAGTCAATCCTATGGATCCCATAAGCTGGATCGCCGCGCTGTTAGCCATCACGATCACCCTGACCATCCTCTCGATCGCGTGGTCGGGCGTCGCCGGCGCGCCCTGGCTCCCCTCCGCCAGACACCGGGTGCGGCAGATGCTGGTTCTGGCGGAGGTGCAGCCCGACGACGTTGTCTATGACCTGGGATCGGGCGACGGCCGCGTGCTGCTCACCGCGATACGGGATTTCGGCGCCCGGGCGGTCGGCATCGAGATCGATCCGCTGCGCTGCCTGTGGACCCGCCGGCGTCTGGCGGTCCGGGGCCTAAGCGACCGCGCCGACGTCATCTGGGGCAACTTCTTTCACGAGGACCTCAGTGAGGCCGACGTCGTCATCGTCTACCTCAGGCAGGACACCAACAACCGGCTTATGGATAAGCTCTGGCACGATTTGCAGCCCGGCACGCGGGTCGTCTCCAACACCTTCATCTTCCCCGGCTGGACCGTCGAGACCATCGACAAAGACGAGCACCTCTATCTTTACCACATCCAGAACGATCCCGCTAAGTAACTCCGTAAAGGTTTCTTTGAAGACCGCCCCCGAGGACGCGGGCTATGAGCAGTGTTAAGATACTTGTTCTACCTACTTAGCGCAGCGCATACGCGTACAGCGCATACGAGAACGGACGCGGGAGCGCAAAGCGCACCCGTCCCTCGACCGGATGAGCCGTAAACGAACGCCCCTGTCCGAGGACGGCTTCGAACGCGACCGCCGGCCCCTCCATCGCGAAGAGATCGATATCGGCCGTATCCCGCGCCGTCCGCTCCCGAAAGACTAACACGTATCCCCCATCCTCCCGGATCGACTGGAATCCCGTCCAGCCCGTGCCGCTCGGCTCCTCCCCCACGGGCACGATCAGCCCCTCGTGGACCGCCGTCTGGTGGCAGCGGTAGGTATCCAGGGTCTCGGCGAGGTCGAACGCCTCCGCCGGTAATCCGGTCGCCTCAAACCACGCCAGCGGCTGGGCCATCATCGTGACCGCAAACGCGTACTCGAACGGCACGTGGACCGGTGCCAAGGGGTCGCCCTCCGGGTAGAGGTCGGCGTTGCGCCAGACGTTGAGGAACTCGATCTGTAACGCCCGCGCCGGCACGTACCGGGAGAGCATCCAGAGATTGCGCAGCGTCCAGTGAGGATAGTAGTTCACCCAATCGGTGTAACGGTTCTCCAGGAAGAGGTTGCCGTAGACGTTGAACGTATGGTAGCCGTAGCGCTTGCCAGCGGTGACGTCCAGATTGAAGACAACCGTATCGTCGGTCGCCTCCCGGACGGCCTCGAACATCCGGCGCAGGTTCGTCTCGGCCTCCTTGCTCTCAACCTGCACCCCATCGATCTTGAACGTGCGGATGCCGTACTCGCGGTAGAGCCGGATCAGGGTCTCGGCGTCGTCCCGCCAGTGCGCATACGCATCGTCCCCACTGGGATTGAACCAGAGGCAGACCTCGATGCCCAGCTCTCTGCCCCTCGCTACGACCGGAGCCAGGCCGTTGGGGAAGCGGTCCGGGTGCGGCGTCCAGTAGTCGGGGTTGTCCCAGATGTTTGCCAGGGAGCCGCCCTCAAACGCCGAGTTGCTCGACCGGCCCAACTGCCAGCCGTCGTCGAGCTGGAGATGGGTGATCCCCAGCCGCGCCCCGGCCTCGAGCTCGTCGAGCGCAAAGGACTCACAGAGCTTGGTGTCCTGGCCCCGGTCGCCCCACGTATTCATCATCACCATCTCGTCTAGATCGGCGTGCCGCCGTCGAAGCTGCGCCTGGTACGCGCGCAGCGCGCGCATCCGCCCCAAGTCGCTGCCGTCGGTGACGCCGGTGACCACGCCGTAAGCGCGCATCCAGCGGTCCGTCCGGACGTCGTTTGGGACAATTCCCAGTCCCACGGCCCGAACCTCACCGATCCGGCACGTGAAGTCATAGCCGAGGTCGTGGAGCTGGGCGTCGCCGCAGGGCGACTCCTTGAGCACGAAGAGCCCGGCATCCTCCAACAGCGCATCAAGAAAGAGGATGTTCCCTCTCAGCGCCGCCTCCGCCCGATAGGGCAGCCTCGACCGCGTATCGACCAGCGTGTTATGCCGATCGGTCGCATCGTGGAAAGCCACGGCGGTGATCCGCCAGTGTGTTCCCGGCAGCCTCAAACGCTCCAGCGCCGGGCCGTCCGCAGGCTCCCAACCAACCGATCCGCCGGCGCCGTCCCGCCGCTTGACGTACAGATCGCAGGCGATGGCAGGACAGCCGGGATAGAGCCGGAAGACCCGCCTGAGCGTCAGGGATTCGTAATCGGTCTCCACCGTCGCCCGGAGATGGGCCGGCGTCGAGCGCGTCTGGGGCAGCGTCTGCACCCCAAACCGCCCGTCAACCGCCAGCCCCAGCACACCGACCCCAGGATCCGATCCCTGGAGATCTATGCCCCAACCGCGCGTCTGATCCTCGATCCGCATCCCTACCAACGCGCCGTCATTCCAACGATACCGGCGTCGCATCGCCCCGGTCTCCAGCGTTAGGATGCCATCGTCCAACGTCGCCCGACACTCCAAGGTCATCGTCCCAACCATCCTTTCAAATGAGTGCGTCTCAAATGAGTGCGGCTCAAACTCATGCTTGATCCAACCGGCCTTATCACGACTCGATCAATTCCACCAACATCTTATCCACCCGCAGGCCGTCCATATCGACGACCTCGAAGGACAAACCGTGCCACTCGAAGCTCTCCCCGGCGGAGGGAATGTGTCCCAGCACCATCATCACAAATCCGCCCAACGTCTGGTAAGCCGAGGCCTGCCGTTCGGGTATCTCGATGTCGAAAAGATCGCAGAAATCCTCGATGGGGATCATCCCGTCAATCAGCCACGAGCCGTCATCCCGCTCGACGATCTCCAGGTCCATATGCTCGTCCTCATCCGGAATATCCCCGACGATCGCCTCCAGCACGTCGTTGACCGTGACCAATCCCTGAAGGATCCCGTACTCGTCGATGACCAGGGCAAATTGAGAGCGCGTCTGCTTGAACCGGTCCAGGACCTCAAAGACGAGGATACTCTCAGGCACGAAGAGCGCGGGTTGCAGCACCGACTCCAGATCCAGCGACTCGTGGGCCAGGGTCTGAATCAACAAATCCTTGGCTTCCACGACCCCCTTGATCTCGTCCAGACTCCCATCTGCGACGGGAAACCGGGAGTAGTTGCTGTCCATCATCTTCCGGTGGACCGTCTCCGGGCCGTCGTGCAGATCGAGCCACACGATCTCAGACCGGGGGGTGATCAGAGCACTGGCCCGCTGGTCGCTCAGGCGGAAGACTTGCCCGACCATCTCCTCCTCGATTGGCTCAAAGATCCCCACCTGCGTCCCCTGGCGTATCATAATCCGGACCTCGTCCTCGGTGACCGGCGGCTCCGAGGAGGCCTTCACCCGGAACAGCTCCATCAACAGCTTCGTGGAAAAGTTGAGGACGGCGACGATCGGGGCGGTCACCTTGGACAGGAAGTCCATCGGTCCGGCGACGAAGGAAGCGACCTGATTCGCGTTACTCAGCGCGATCTGCTTGGGGAAGAGTTCCCCGATCACGAGGGTCGTATACGTGATACCCAACACCACAATGCCCACGCCGATCGTCTTGCTATAGGGTGCCAACAACGGGACGTTGCGGACCAGGGCCGCTAACTCATCGGCGATGGTCGCACCGCCGATGGCACCCGTGAGCGCGCCGATCAACGAGATACCCACCTGGATCGTCGAGAGGAAACGGCCCGGTGACTTCGCCAACTCCAAAGCGGTCTGCGCCTTCTTATCCCCTCCCTCGGCGCGCTGGCGCAACCGCACCTTCCGCGCCGATACCACCGCCATCTCCGCCAACGCAAAGATGCCGTTGGCGACGATGAGCAGAAAAATTACGACAAGTTCACCCATGAATCGCAAGCCGCTTACCCCTCTCCTGGCTAAGTCTCACCTAGTCGAGCGCCGCGGTTAAGCCCAGACGTTCGAACTGCTCGGGCGGCGCATCGTTGGCCTTCATCAAATCGACCATCAACGCGATCATACGCGCTTCAACCTCCGGATCCTCGATCGGATGTTCCTGTTTCGGATCGTGCTTCAGGTCGAAGAGCATGGTGCCAAAACGATGGATATCCCGCCAGCCACTGCCTCGGGCGTCGATCTTCATCGTCCGGCACCCCTTGGTGAAGTCAAAGGGTTCGGCGAGTTGGATATCCTGGAGCTCATCGACGTCGAAGGTATGGCGCATATGGGTCGGCATCAACGTGTACTCGTAAAGCGGCGTGTTCTCGGGACGGGCAGGTGCGCGCATATAGACGTAGCGCCCGTCGGTCACGTTGACGTGCCCCCCGTGAAGGCCGTAGAGCACACCCTCCCGTAAAGGCGCCTCCGAGGCCAGGGCCTCCGTAAGCGGAATCCCCTGCATATCCTCCGTCAGGGGCACGTCGAAGAACTCCATCAGCGTGGGACCCCAGTCGATGTTCTGGACGAGGGCCTGACTGCGCTCGCGCCGCCGTCCGGTTCTCGGATCCCAGAGGAAGAGCGGGGTGTGCGCGACCTCATTGTAGAAGGGCTGGACGCACTTCGCCCACCAATCGTGCTCGCCCAGCAAAAAGCCGTGATCGGTGCAGACGATGAGCATCGTATCGTCCCACATCTCAAGCTCGTCCATCAGATCCAGGACCTTGCCCAGGTAGGTATCACACATACTGTGCAGTGCCGCACTCTCGTTCCGCACGTGCTCCACCTGCGCCGGCGTCTCGGTAACCTCCCGGTACGAGGGCCAGTCGAAGTGCGGGCCGTCGTAGTCGTGGGGATAGAGGTCCTTGTAGTGCTGCTGAGTGTAGTAGGGCTCGTGCGGATCAAAGGTCTCGATGTGCAGAAACCAATCCTCCTGATCGGCGTTCTCCCGGATGAACCGCAGGCCCTTCTCAAAGGTCACCGCCTGCGGCTGCCTGGCTTCCTCATCCATCACCTCGCGGTTGACCCAGTCCTGGCGCCAGCTCTTGCCCGATCGATCGCCCACCGACTCGGGGATCTCCGGATCCGCCACCTTACCGATCCAGGGATCGCCCTCCTGCCCCCGGGAGATCTCCCAGCTGGAATAGCGGGTGTGATACGTGCACCCACCCTCCTCCCAATAGTGATAGTGGTCGCTCACCAGATGCGAATAGATCCCATGCTGATCCAGGATCTCAGGCACCGAGTCGTCGAAGGGCTCCAGCGGTCCCCAGCTGCGGTGCAGGAAGTTGTACCGGCCCGTGTGCAGTTCCCGCCGGCACGGCATACACGGCATGCTCCCCACGTAACTGTTATCAAACGTCACCGCTCGTTCGTAGAGCCGCTCAAAGTTGGGCGCGTGCACCCACTCGGCGCCGTAAGGCGGCAGCATCCGGCGGTTCAATGAATCGTACATCACCATAATGGCTTTCATCAGGATCTATCCTCCTTGAAGACACGTACGCGTAAGAGAACCAGGTCACTCAACATCTCAGTACGTCAAAATTTGTCGTTTCGATCGCGCGTTAACCTTAGTCTCTATCATCATCCGATTTATGCAAGTCGAGAGCACGAGCCCTCCATGCCGCTAAGTAACTCCGAAAAAGTTCCTTGGCCTCCGCCCCCGGGGACTGGGGCTACGAGCACTGTTAAGATACTTTCTCGCATCTACTTAGCTGCGCTTGATCCCCCCCTGTGCTATAATGAAGGCATCAGCGAAAAGTACAAGAAGGAGCCAAGGATGAGGATGCATCACACCCAAGAGGGAGGCAATGACGATGGCTAATCTATGGCACGATCTACCCCCGGGCCCCAACGCACCGGAGACTATCTACGTCATCGTCGAGATCCCGAAACGATCACGCAACAAATACGAGTACGATAAGACCGCCGGCTTTATGAAACTCGATCGGGTGCTCTATTCGTCACTGCACTACCCTGGAGACTACGGCTTTATTCCCCGGAGCCACTACGACGACGGGGACCCACTGGACGTGCTGGTGATGACCAACGAACCGACCTTCCCGGGCTGCGTCATTGAGGCCCGCCCCATCGGCATCTTCCGGATGCAGGATCGCGGTATCGCCGACGACAAGATCTTCGCCGTACCGGCGACCGACCCCCTCTTCAACGGGTACCGGGAACTGGACGACGCGCCGCCCCACTTCCTCAACGAGGTAACCCACTTCTTCAAGGTCTACAAGCAACTGCAGGAGATCAAGGTCGAGGTCGGGGGATGGGAAGGGCGGGAGGCCGCGCTCGACGAGGTCGAGCGCTCCCTGACGCTCTACGCGCAATATCTCCGGAAGCAGCACTGATCACAGAACCTACAACAGGCGCACGCCATTCACAAAGCCCGGGGCTTCCCTGGGCTTGTTCAGTGCCCCCCCTTCAGCCCCGATCCCCTCAGACGCTCTCGGCTCGTTGGATCAACTCCTCCTGTTCCACCGGTGCGAGGTCCACAAACCGCGCGTTGAACCCCGCGACGCGCACCAACAGATCCCCATATCGCTCCGGGTGGTCCCGCGCCTCGCGCAGCGTTTCCGCGTCGAAGACCGCGACCTGCAGCTCCTGCCCGCCCGCCGCAAAGAAGGTCTCCACCATCGAGACCAGCGCCTCCAGCGCCCCCGATCGGCCCCACTCCGCGCCGGGCAGCGTCAGATTGAGATTCGTCCCCCCGCGATAATACCGGGCGGGGGCAAGGTTCAGCACGCTGTTGAGCACGCCGGTCGGTCCGGCATCCGCCGTGCCCCGCTCGGCGCCGACGCTGTCCGCGACGGGCGTCCACGCCCGGCGTCCATCAGGCGAGGCCCCGATGCGCCACCCGTCGAAATAGTGGAGGCTGCGCACGACGTGACAGACCAGATGGGGCGCGCTGCCGGTCCGGGCGTCCACCTCATCCAGGATGCGCTCCCGCATCGCCAGGAGCACCTCCGCCCATCGATCGACCTCGGGGTCGTCGTTGCCCCACTTCGGCGCGGCCCGCAGCCGGGCCCGGAGATCCTCCCGTCCCTCGAAGTCCCGGCGCAGCGCCTCGACCAGCTCGGCCATCGTCACATCGCGCTCGCGGAAGACGACCGCGTCGATGGCGGTCAGGGCGTTCACCGCATTGGTGATGCCCCGCTCGTAGACATTGGGAAGGTGATAGCGCATCCCCACCATGAAGTCCTGCCCGCGCCGGATGCATCCGTGCATCAACGCCGACGTCAGCGGCATGGGCATCTCACGGGCCACCTCGCGACGGCGGGCCTGCCCCCGCTGGCGCATCGCCAGCGCCTGCTCCCGCATGTGCGCCTCCAACAGCGCCAACAGGGCTTCCATATCCTCGATGGCGTCCGGGTTGGGATGATCCAGGAGCACCTCGTTCAAGAGCGCCAGCAGCTGCACCGTGCCGCTCATCGCGGTCGCCGACTCGGCGGAGCGCCCCGGAATGCCCAGCTCGTTGCATCCAATGACGCAATAGTCCCACGCGTCGGCCTCGTCGACGCCGGCTGCTATAAAACCTTGAGCCGTCGGCTCGTCGTGGATCAGCAGTGGCATGCTCGCACCGGCGGTCAACATCTGCAGGGCCCGACGCTTGAGGGCACTGTCCATTCCCCCGTGCCACCGCAGGAAGACGTGCGGATCGCCGACGCGGATGAGATCGGCGGCCTCGAGAAAGGCCCAGGTGAGCACGTTGCAGCGATCGCGCCCGCGTGCGTCCCGTCCGCCCACCGTGATGGCCTGGGTCTTCGAGCCCCGGCCGAAGACGGAGTTCGCCGCCACCTTGAGCATGAACGCGGCGACGTCGATCGTCACCCGTTCCAGATCGGTTTTCTCGTCAACGAAGGGCGCCAACACCCGGTCCGGCAGGCCGATGGACACCGAGAGCCCGTGCCCCTCCAGGTGGAGCGCCAGATGAACCAGAACGATCGCCTGCAATCCTTCGAAGAGCGTGCGGGCCGGATGAGCCGGCACGCGCCGGCACGCCCGGGCCACCCTCAACAGGGCCGCACGGGTCACGGGATCGCCGACCTCATCCGCAGCCGTGGCAGCCGCCTCCGCGTACCGGGCCGCCCAGTCGATCACGGCCTGCAGCACGATGCGCATCGCCCGGCGCATAGTTTGCGCCTCCGGGGTTCCCTCTCCGGCTAACCGGTCGATCCGCGCGATCTGGGCGTTCAGCCCCTCGTGAACGACCCGGTCGAGATCCACCGCCAGGTGTCCGATCCCGGCGGTGGTGCTGAAACTCCGATCCTCCCAATAGTCGCGCATCGCCTGGGGCACGGCGTCATCCAGGATGCCCTCCAGGCACGGGTTCTCGTGCACGATCTGCGGCGCCTCACGAAATCCGTATTCCGGCAGCAGCATCCACGCCCTCGGGCTGGACGACGTGTTGCCGGCGAAGAAAGGGTTCGAGGTGAGGTCCAGGGTCATGTGGCGCAGCACGCGCGCGAAGACCCACGCCCGCCGGATGGGCGGGGGCGCATCCTCATACTGCCGGTGTGCCTCGGTCACCAGCCGGGCGCGGTCCAGACAGACCGTGTCCTCCGTCGCCATGAGTGCCTCCCGAATCTCGACAACCCGCTCGCGCAGATCCGAGATCGGCAGGGCCCCTTCGTCATCCGCGATCTTCCTGGGATCAGCCACTATAGAACGTCGCATACGCCTCCATGGCGTCCATCAACGCCCGAACGTTCTCGAGCGGCAGCCCGGGCATCAGCCCGTGGTGTAGCATCAATCCGCCGGCGGGGTCGCCGAGGGTCTCGACCTCGGTGCGGATCAGCGCGTCGATCTCCGCCGGGGTGCCGAACCGCGTCACCTGCTGCCGGTCGACGTCCAGGTCCACGCAGAGGCGGCCCGTCAGGTGCTCGCGGATCCAGTCGATCCCGTTCACCAGATCCTGGAGGTTGAGCACGTCCACCCCGCAGTCGAGCAGATCCTCCGCCAGCGCGCGCACGTCCCCATCGCTGTGCATGTGGACGACGCAGCCCGCCGCCCGGGTGGGCGCCCTCAGCCCTTGCAGCGCATCCTGGGGGTAGTGATGCCAGCACGCCCGGTTGATCGCCATCGAAACCGGGATCACCTCGGGGTGATCGAAGCGCACGGCGCGGAGCACGGTCTCACGGTCCATGCCAGAAGGTCCCTTTCCACAGACAAGCCGCCAACATCCTCATCATAATGGCTCCGAGGGGATTTGCAATCCCGGCTTTGGCGGTCACCATTGCATTTGCAGCCAGCTCGGATTACAAATCCTCGCGAGCAAGGGTAAGAAGGCTCGCGAGCAAGGGTAAGAAGGCTGCACTTCCTTCATGCTCGAAGGGGATTTACATTTGGGACATCTGGCGCTAAGCCCGGAGATTACAAACCTCCTTAGAACGATTGAAGGTGACACTTTCATATGCTCCGAGGGGATTTGCAATCCCGGCTTTGGCGGTCACCATTGCATTCGCGGCCTGCTCGGATTACAAATCCTCGCGAGCAAGGTTAAGAAGGCTCGCGAGCAAGGGTAAGAAGGCTCACGAGCGAGGGTAAGAAGGCAACACTCCAACAAACACCTCCAACGCAATCCTAAATCTCACTTCGCGTATTTGCTCCCCAGCCCGCGCCCAGTATACTCAAGCTAGAAGCACCCACCACCATGTCCAGCCATACCAAATGAGGGCGTCAGGATCGCAGCACAGACAGCGTCAACCCAAGAACGAAAGGCACGACCGCCGTTGGACCACGGCACCCTACCGGCCCACGGCGTCAACCTGCATGTGGCCCAGGCGGGACCGGCCGACGGTCCCCTCGTCCTGCTGCTCCACGGTTTCCCCGAGTTCTGGTACGGGTGGAGGCATCAGATCCCGGCCCTGGCGGCAGCCGGATACCGGGTCTGGGCACCCGATCAGCGGGGCTACAACCGCAGCGACAAGCCCGACCGCCTCGCTGACTACGCCGTCGACGTGCTCGCCCAGGACGCCGTCGCGCTGATCGACGCCGCCGGGCGCGACCGCGCCGTGCTCATCGGGCACGATTGGGGCGCCGCCGTCACCTGGCAGGTGGCCCTGCGCGCCCCCGAGCGCCTGGCGGCCCTGGTGATCCTCAACGTCCCCCATCCCGCCGTCTTTCAGCACCATCTCCGCCACAGCCTCGACCAACTGCGGCGCAGCGCCTACATCGGGTTCTTCCAACTCCCCTGGCTGCCGGAATGGATCTTGGGGCGGCGCAACGGCGCGATGCTGGCCCGGGCGATGCAATCGAGCAGCCTGCCCAACACCTTCACCACCGCTGACGTGGACCGCTACCGCGAGGCGTGGGGACGACCGGGCACATTGACCGCGATGCTCAACTGGTACCGGGCCGCCCTCCGCGTGCGGACACCGCCGGTAGGGACGGAGAGGGTCCGCGTGCCGACCCTCATCCTCTGGGGCGCGCAGGACCGATTCCTCGATCGCGCGATGGCCCATCCCAGCGCCGAACGCTGCACGCAGAGCGAACTGACGATCGTCGCGGATGCGACCCACTGGGTGCATCACGAACGACCCGAGCGCGTCAACGACCGAATCCTGAAGTTCCTGATCACCCACCGAACCCAACCATGACCCGAGCACCCCAAGCAACAGCCAAGAGAAAGGACACAGACGATGACACCCCGTGATGAAACGATTGTCGACGAACGCGACGTTCCCAGTTACACTCTCCCCGACCCGCTGACCTTTGCCGACGGCACCCCCGTGACCAGCGCGGATGACTGGCTCTCGCTGCGCCGGCCCGAACTGCTGGCCCGGTTCGAGCACCACGTCTACGGTCGCGCGCCCGGACGCCCCGAGGGCCTAACCTTCGAGCTCGAGAGCGAGGTCGACGACGCCCTGAACGGCAAGGCCCGACGTAAAGAGGTCACCGTGCACCTCTCAAACCGCGCCGACGGTCCCAAGATGCACATCCTGATCTACCTGCCCTACGCCGTCGAAGGGCCCGTCCCCCTCTTTGTCGGGCTCAACTTCTCCGGCAATCATACAATCCAGCCCGATCCCGGGATCACGCTCTCCACGCAGTGGATGCGCGCGAAACCGGACGCGGGCATCCAGGATCACCGCGCCACCGAGGCATCGCGGGGCACCGATACCGCCCGCTGGCCCGTCGAGCGGGTCCTCGCGCGGCGCTACGGGCTCGCGACGATCTACTGCGGCGACCTCGATCCCGACTACGACGACGGCTTCCACAATGGGGTCCACCCCCTCTTCCCGAGGGACGACCGGCACGGTGACGCGTGGGGCACCATCGCGGCGTGGGCCTGGGGGTTGAGCCGCGCGCTCGACTACCTCGAGACGGACGACGACGTCGACGCCCAGAACGTCGCGGTGATGGGCCATTCACGGCTGGGCAAGACCGCCCTGTGGGCCGGCGCGACCGATCCGAGGTTTGCGCTGGTCATCTCCAACGATTCCGGGTGTGGCGGCGCCGCGCTCTCCCGCCGCCGCTTCGGGGAGACCGTCAAGCGGATCAACACCACCTTTCCGCACTGGTTCTGCCGCAACTTCAAGCGCTACAACGACCGGGAGGCGGCGCTGCCGGTCGACCAACATATGCTGCTCGCGCTTATCGCGCCCCGCCCGGTCTACATCGCCAGCGCCGAGGACGACCTGTGGGCCGACCCTCACGGGGAGTTCCTGGCTGCCCGGGCCGCCGACCCGGTCTACCGGCTCCTCGACACCCGAGGGCTCCCCACCGAGACGATGCCGCCCGTCGGGAAATCCGTCCACGGACGTATCGGCTATCACGTCCGGCCCGGCCCTCACAACGTCACCACCTACGATTGGGACCAGTACATGAACTTCGCCGACCTCCATCTGCCCCGGTGAGGTAACGAGGTGGCGTCAAGTAAGCGGAAACCCAGACGAAGAAAGGACATACGGATGCGATTGATTCAATTTACCGACGACCGGAACGAACGCCGGGTCGGTGTGGTGCTCGACGCCGAGACGGTGCGTCCTCTCCGGGACGCCCACACCCTTTACACGCTGGCGCGCCAGGCGATCGACCGAGAGACCCAACTGGAGGCACTGATCGGCACGCTGCCGACCACCGACTCCGAGCTGGCCTACGACCCTCTGATTCACGAGGGCCGCCTGCTCCCGCCGGTGGATCACCCGGACCCGGCCCATATGCTGGTGACGGGCACCGGCCTCACCCACCTGGGCAGCGCCGACGCCCGCGATCGGATGCACAAAGCGGCGACGGAGACCCTGACCGATAGTATGCGGATGTTCCAACTGGGCCTGGAGGGCGGGAGACCGGCCCCGGGCGAGGTCGGGGTGCAGCCCGAGTGGTTCTACAAGGGCGACGGCGCCATCGTCGTCCCCCCCTACCAACCGCTCTGCAGCCCGTCCTTCGCCCTCGACGGCGGGGAGGAGCCGGAGGTCACCGGCCTCTACCTCATCGGGCCGGACGGCACGCCCTTCCGCATTGGCTTTGCCCTGGGCAACGAGTTTTCCGATCACGTGATGGAGCGGCAGAACTACCTCTACCTGGCGCACTCCAAGCTGCGGGCATGCACGTTCGGCCCGGAACTGCTGCTCGGCGAGCTGCCCGAGTCGATCGAGGGCACCGCGCGCATTCTGCGGGACCAGACCGTGGTGTGGGAGAAGCCCTTCCTGAGCGGCGAGGCGAACATGTCCCATACGCTCGCCAATCTGGAATACCACCATTTCAAATACACCCAGTTCCGGCGCCCAGGGGACGTGCACGCGCACTTCTTCGGAACCGCCACCCTGAGCTTCTCCGACGGGATTGCCATCCAACCCGGCGACGAGATCGAGATCGCGGCGGCGGACTTCGGCAGGCCCTTGCGCAATCCCGTCTGCGCCCGGGACCCGGACCCGACCGAGATCATCCCGCTCTGATCCGCGACAGGCCGCAGTCTCCATCTCCGAGACGCGCTTGCCAATCGTTCTAACCTGCACCTTTCAGCGACGGACTTTGCGGTATAATGAATAGAGACTGTTTATGGTTAAGGCAGAGGATATAAATTATGGATGATTTGGTGACACTGTGGGAGACACCGGACGTCGACGAAGTCTATATGATCGCGGGGTGGAACCAATGGGCGGACGCCGGGGCCATTTCGTCGGGGCTCCCCCTCTACTTGATTCACAAGACGGAGGCCCAGAAGATCGGGGAGATCGAGGATGAAGGATTCTACATCTTCCAGATTCCCGGCACCCACCACTTTCTGCGCCCCGAGATCCAGCTGGAAGAGGGCTATCGCACCGCGCTCAGCAGGCCCGCCAACGAATTCTACTATACGGAGATCGACGGCAAAGGGCTGGTCATCTTCATTGGAGAGGAGCCGCACCTCAAAGCGGATCGCTACACCGAGGCGCTCCTGAACGCCGTGGAAGAACTAGGGGTCCAGCGGGTGGCAGCCGTGGGCGGCGTCTACGGCGCGATGCCCTACGACCAGGACCGCGACGTCTCGTGCGTCTACAGTATGCCGGAGATGAAAGAAGAACTGCAGCGCTATTCCGTCCGATTCTCCAACTATCAGGGCGGGACCACGATCGGGACCTATATGGTGGATTTTGCAGAACGACACGGGATCGAGTTCCTGGTCTTCTACGCCTTCGTGCCGGCTTACAACTTCGGGGAGGTCTCCAACCTCGTCCAGACCATCAGCATCGAGACCGACTTCAAGGCGTGGTACGATCTGATGCGCCGGTTCAACCATATGTTCGAGATGGAATTCGACCTCACGGAGCTCGAGAATCAGAGCTACGAACTGGTCGCCTCGATGGATGCCAAGATCGAGGAGATCGACGAGCAGGTGCCCGACCTTGACGTCCAGAGCTACCTGGAAGAGATGGCCGAGGAGTTCGAGGGCAAGCCCTTCGTCCCGCCGCTGAGCGACGTCTGGGGCCGAGCGCTGGATAATCTCTTTGACGACGACGCGGACGCCAGAGCCGACGAGGACGACCTGTAAACGATTGAAGGTCATCGCGCGAGGATGGGAGCCCACCGCTATGGCGGTGGGCTCGTTTGCTTACGGCAGAGGGGTCAACCCCGACGTCACCCCCTGGCTACCGGTTCTTCAACGCCAGCGGCAAGTAAACTCGCACCCCTCCCTTATCCGGGCCGAACAGCCCGTACCGCCCCAGAGCGCAGATCTCGGTGACGAGCTCATTCACCTCCATTTTGACCGTCTGTGAGGAGGCGCCCAAGCAGGGGAGCGTCGCATCGATCCATCCGCCGGTTCCTGCATCCCACCGATAGAGCAGGAATTGATCCTCCTCAATGCCCTCCACGTCAGCCTCGCTGTACGCGATCGTGACCGTCAGCGGGCCTGCGAACTCAAGAGCGGTCAGGACGTTGCCCTCTTGTTCGCCATCGAGCCGGAAGGCGTGATGGGCAAAGACCGGCTCCGTCTGACCCGCGTGCTGGGCGCGGAGCCCCGACCACGAGACCGAGAAGGGTGTGTAGAAGAGCGTCGTCGTCCTCGTGACGGCATCACCGGGAACGTGGACGGTGGTGGCGTTCCCCTGGGTATCTGTGTAGACAAGGGAGCTGTCGCTACCCGGGTTGACCACGGACTGCTCGACGTAGCGGTAGAGCCCCGCATCGTGGATCGTCTCGGTGATGCCGGCGGTCAGTGTGAAGACGACGGTCCGGCCCGTCGTACGATCGGCGTCGCTGTCGAGGGCGTCCTGAGTCCCGGCATCTCGAGGGCTCAACAGCCAGCCGTGTGGCATCGTGAATTCGAGGCAATACGGGCCGGGCTGTACGTCCTGGAAGCGATACCCGCCGGTCGCATCCGTGGTCGTCGTCCGCAACGGGGCATAGGCCCCAGCCATATACAGGCTGACGGTCGCACTCGGATATCCGCTCTCCCCGATATCCTGGACGCCATCCGTGTCCGCGTCGTGCCAGACCCGATCGCCCACCGCCGAGGGCTCAGGATAGATGCCGGCGTCCCAGGAGGTATCGTTCTCGCCGGGGTCAAGGGTGAAGTAATCCGACTCGCCGTTGGTCGGGTCGGCGTCGCTGTCCTCATCATCGGTCACCACCGGGTTGTCCTTGACGCTGAAATGCCAGTTAGCCGGGGGCACGACCTTGAGGTAGTAGTTATCCGGCGCGAGGTTGTCGAAGCGGTACGCGCCATCAACGTCGGTCGTCGTGGTACCCGCAATGCCGCTGCCGTTATAGAGCTCGACAGTCACACCCGACTGCCCGAACTCCTCGCTGTCCTGGATCCCATCTTCATCGACGTCGTGCCAGACGAAGTCGCCGACCGACGCCGTCCGCACCACACCGGCGTCCCAATCCAGGTTCGTCACCCCTTCACCCAAGTCGAACGTGGGGGTATTGCCGCCCGAACCGACGTCACTGTCCGCATCCTCATTACTCAGGTCAGGCCGCGTGAAGATCATACCGGCAGGCCGGCTGAAGTGCAGGGCGTAGTGCCCCGGCGCGACCGTGAAGGAATAGTGACCCTTTGCGTCCGTGACGGCAAGCGCGTGAGGCGCGGTAGTACCCGACAGCCTGAGCGTCACGGTGATGCCGAAGACGCCGTGCTCACCGGCGTCCTGATACCCATTGTAATTGGCGTCCTCCCAGAGCCGGTCGCCGACGGTCGCCAGG
>DAOTTS010000147.1:0-4192 GCA_034437735.1 Anaerolineae bacterium | reverse complement strand
GGATCGTGCCAGACGTACCAGTCGCGCTTCGGATGATCGCGGCTGACGCGGGAGGCGCGGAACCACGGGTGCTCGTGGGAGGTGTGGTTGAGCACCAGGTCGAGGATCACCCGGATGTCGCGGTCGTGGGCCTCCTCAAGGAGGCGTTGGAAGTCGTCCATCGTGCCGTACTCGGGGGCGATGTCGGTGTAGTCGGCGACGTCGTATCCGCAGTCGTAGAGCGGCGACGGATAGATCGGCGAGAGCCACAGGGCGTCGATGCCCAGGTCGCGGAGGTAGTCGAGCTTGTCGATGATGCCGCCGAGGTCGCCGACCCCGTCGCCGGTACTGTTGGCGAAGCTGCGCGGGTAGATCTGGTAAAAGACAGCGGTTTGCCACCATTTGTGTTGCATACGCGTGACCTCCTTAAAGGTAGGTTGAAGTTAGAAAGTTGTGAGTTACAAGTTGAGAAGTTGGCTTTCGCTCCATTATAGATGCGGGCTGCTGGTTGGCAATCGAGGGCGCTGGGTGTCGTCATCGGGCGCGCATGGCCATCGACGCGGAAAGCCGCATAGCCGGGCTTGAAACCCGGCTATGCGGCTGTGGATTGAGCCGCTATTGGATGATGTGTTTCAGGGTCAGGGGCAGGAAGATGCGGTGTTTCATGCGCTCGTAGGCCCCGATATCCGGTGCGGCATCGCGGGACATACCCCGGATGTCGACGGCAGGTGCGCCTTCGGTGGTTCCGGCGTCGAGGCACGGTGAGGTTTCCTGGAGCCGGAAATCGCCTCTTGTCACGTCTCTGAAGAGCGGATCGGCCATCTGATCATGGGGGCCTTGGGTGACGTTATGATAGGGCCAGCCGTTGTTCCAGAAAATGTTGAAATCGGAGGTGACCGTCGCGCCGGATTGATAGTTCTGGATGCCGCCACGGTTGCCGACAAAGACTGTGTTGCGGATATCGAGGAAGCCCTCAAGGGCATCCACGCCTTCTGCTGTATTGGAGACGATTGTGCTGTTGACAATATGGACGCTGCTACCTGAGTTCCAAAGGATGACGCCGTCGCCGTTCCAACTCTTATCACCACGGTTCCACGCGATGACAGCGTTCGTCACTGTGACGACCCCGTTTGAGGCCAGCAGGCCGGCCAGGGCGTTCAACAGCGCCGGATCGCCGGCGGTGAGCAGCATGACGTCCTGTATGCGGACGCTGCGCGTCTGCTCGGCCCACGTGTCGATCCGGTGCCGGGCCGCCTTGGGCAGCGCGACGTCAGCGTGTCCAGCGTCTGCGCGATCCACGCGGGAGCAGTGCCCCGGCTCATTAACCCGGCTACGTGTCGGTGGGAGAGATGGTACGTGCGGGCGTGCAATTCGGCAGATGCGGTCTCGAAAAGCGGCAGTGCCAGGGCCGCCCACGCCTCCAGCGGCGGTCGCGCCGGCGGTGCGGGCAGCGTGATGAGGAGATCGTCCCCCTGGGAATCCACCGTGACCGGCTCCGTCGCCGGGGCGGCGGGCGGCTCACCCTGGTGGCCGAGGACCCAGGCGCCCAGCGGCGTCCACGCCGGGCCCGCACGTGGGTGGGCGCGAGCCACCGTCCGTGCAGCGCGCGGACCCGGTGGCCCTGAAGGTAAGCAAGGAAGTGGACTAAATCCAGGATCAGGGTTGGTTCGGGTGGATGTGTATCCGGCGGCTCGGGTTGTGGAGTCCCCATAGGCAGAAGTTGCCGAACCTCATGGGGAAGCATCATCAAGGTGCCGGTTGAACACTTGACCTCGAAGATCAAACCCAGATGCCAGAGCTTCTCCGCCGGTGAGATGGGATCCCGCCAGGGATGGTAGCGTTCATCATCCTGCCACGGTTTGTAAGGGCGAATCGGGCCGAACGTTTCCAAGAACTGGCGTGCGGATCGTGGGGTCTGGGTCAGGTGCAGAACCTGCAAGGTCTCCAAAGCTTTGGGATCGAGAACGTCCAGCGTCGAGCGGAGAACTGGCGCCTGAGTGAGTTTTTTGGTCAGGTAGTCAACCGCTTGCGCTTTAGACCAATGAGTATCAAAATGCCACCGGTGCGCGAGGGCGATGGCTCGAAGCTCCCACCACGTACGTTGTGCCAAGAGGTCGCGATAGGTCATCATAGACAGCATCCCGGTCTCGTCGGTTTTTTACAAACTGGCGAACTTATCCTATGATAGTAGTATAGATGATAGCCTGATCTTCGCACGTTTACCCATCAGAGATGCAGTTAGAAAGTTCTAATCTTATCGCGAATTTTGCACGAAGCCGGAACGGCTCGTGGACGGAAACGGCGCTGAGCGGCGCTAGGGGGCGCTGGAGCGAGCTTTTAGGGTTTTTGAACGGTAAGAGGACGGTAAAAATGGGGTCGAAAATGTACAAAAATCGAACCACTTTTCGAGGGGACGGAAAAATGCAAAACACCCCCGAAAATCGCCCGAAAGCTCCCAAAAGCTCCATTCTCCGCCTTGATGCAGGTGGCTGTCATGACGTAGGTCGAACCCTTTGAGGGATGGAAACCCGGAACGAGCGCTTCTGATGCGATCGATTTGCTCTGGGTCATGACGTAGGTTGAACCCTTTGAGCGTCTTCTAGATTTGTCAAGGGGGAAACGAGAGACAGGGGTAAATAGCCGGGCTATTTGCAAGCCAGGCTGCACAATGTTACAATAGGTATAAGCCTACGATGAAGGCGTGAACAGGACAAATTCCGATCCGCCCCACCGAATCAGGCCGGGTGACCATCCTGATGGACAAGCATACGGCGCTAAACGCCAAGGTCTAACTACGGTCCTATCCCGGCCCTGATGGTTGGAGCAGATCAAGCTCGAGTACGGCGCTAAACGCCAGAGGAAGTGACGACGCTGCCAGCGGACACGGAATGCGTGCTGCGGGCCCTCATCGTAGGCCGTGTGTTAGGTCAAGCGGCGATGCGCGGCCGAGCGCGGGCGCGTCGGGCGGTCTGGTAGGCTTGATAGGCTTGCCGGAAACGGGACTGCCGGGCGGGCGCCACGGGCCGGTAGGGATGGCGATCGCGGAGGAGGGCGAAGCAGAGGCGATTGGCTTTGTGGGCGGCGTGTAAGGTGGCCTGGATGATAGAGAGGCCGCGGCGGCGAGCGCGGAGGAACGCTTCTCCAATCGGGGCACAGTAGTGACTGGTGTGTTGGCCGATCTGGAAGAGCGTGTCCCGGAGCGTGCTGGGGCCGCGCTTGGAAATGTGACCGACGTGCTTGGTATCGCCGGACTCGGCGGAGACCGGATCAAATCCAGCGTAGGCCCAGATCTGAGCGGCGGAGGAGAAACGGTCGATGGTGCGGATGGGGGCAAAATACCGGGCAGCTAACACGGGACTGATGCCGGGTACGGAGTCGAGAAAGCGGGCATCGGTTCGGGGCACCCAACGTTTCAGTTGGCGATCGAGAGCCGCGAGGCGCTGCTGGAGGTCAGTATAGGCGCGAAAATCGTCCTGGAGGCGGCTAGCGTAGCAGCTAGCGATGGCTGGTGGGGGCAACGGGGCGTCGCGGAGGACGTCGAGGATCTTCTGGGCGGTTTTTGGGCCGCCGCGACCGACGTGCTGGCGGAGCAGGGCGATCAGGCCGGAAACGTCGAGGGCCAAGGCGTCATAGGGATTGGGGCAGTGGAGGAACAAAGCGGCGACGCATTGCCGGTCCAGCGGCCTGGATTTGACGATGGGCTCCGGGGGCTCCAGTTCGGGGTGGGCGTGCTGAAAGCGTTTGACCTTGACGAGGGCGCCGGGCCACAGGCGGTCGATCTGGGAATGGAGACGATGGCCGAGATGACGGCGCTGGCGGCGTAACTGGGCCCGGGCACGGACGGCCTCGCGCAACTGCGCTTCGATCGCCGAGGGGAAGTGGGCGGGATAGCCCAAGCCGTCGCGCAGACAGGCGGCAATCGCGGCGACGGCACGGGCGTCGGTGGAGTGTTGGCGGATGGAGCGTTGCTGCTGGCGCCGCTTACTGAGGATCGGATTGAGCCAGTGATAGGTGACGGGACACGGGGTCGGTGCGGCTAGGTAGTGCTGGCGAATCTGCCAGGCCCAGGGCTCATGGTAGATGCCGGTGTATTCATTGCCGATCATCACGTGGGCAAAGCGCCCGTCTTGGAGCAGGGGATCGACCGTGCGTTGGAAGTGCGCAAAGCCCGGCATCGTGCTGCGGACTTTGTGCGGCTCGACTAACGCTGTGA
>DAOTTS010000146.1:0-17152 GCA_034437735.1 Anaerolineae bacterium | reverse complement strand
GTATACAACTATGATTGGCTAAGAGGCGGCTTTTTGATGCCGATTTGATCATGATCAGCTATCAGCAAGCTAATCTATCTTTTTGCTCCAAAAATGAGCGAACGTTCAGTTGCTATGCAGTGTGATCAGTTTCCTAACGCCAATTGCAACGGGTGACTACTACCTATGGCTCCTATCTTTGAGGAAGGCGACAGGGTCTCTCTGGTATCTGGTCAAGTGGCCCGGGTTGTTGGCCTAACTGATCTGTTTAGCCGTACCTATGCCGACGTCTTCATCGAACCTGACGGGCCGCTTCAGCGTGTGGCGACCTCCCAGCTAAATCCGCTTGCTGATCCTGCTGCGGCCCTTACCGACGGTCAAACCCTACCGGCACCGCGCTTTGTCGCACGATTGGCGGCGCAGCAGCTTCGGGCCCTGCTTACGCGCCAGGGCGTGATCTCCGCTGCCAACTTCCGCCTGACACCGCTGCCGCACCAGATCCTCGCGGTTAACTTCGTGCTCAACCGGCCACGCCCGAGGGCGATGCTCGCCGACGAGGTGGGCCTGGGCAAGACGATCGAGGCGGCTCTGGTCTTCGAGGAGTTCAAACTGCGCGGTCTGGCCCGCCGGATCCTGGTGGTGGCGCCTGCCGGTCTCACGCACCAGTGGCGGGATGAGTTCTCGCAGAAGTTCGGGGAGACGTTTGCAGTCTACGACCGGGGCCTCATGGATGCGCTGCGCGAGCTGCACGGTCAGGAGACCAACCTCTGGACGGTTCACGATCGAGTGGTCACCAGCCTGGACTTCGTCAAACCGTACCGCCTCCGTGCGGACCTCGACGCCCGCGAGCGCGAGCGGCGTGAGACCGCAAACCGCCGCCTCTTCGAAGACGTGGTGGCGGCAGAGTGGGATATGGTCATCTTCGACGAGGCGCACAAGCTCAGCAAGCACGCGGATGGATCTGAAACGGCACGCTATCGCGTCGGCGAAGCGCTGGCGAGGTCCGTCCCGATGTTCCTGCTGTTGACGGCGACGCCCCATCAGGGTGACCCCGCGCGCTTCATGCATCTGCTCAACCTGGTCGACCCCTATGCCTTCAACCAGGTGCAGGACCTGCGTCCGAAGCAAGTCGGCACCGTCGTCTGGCGTACGCGCAAGCGCGCAACGGTCGATGCCGATGGCAACCGTCTCTTTAAGCAGCGGATCACCGACATCTATCCGGTGGATCGCTCCAGCCCTGCACACGCGCTGGAGCGTGAACTCTACGAGCAGGTCAGTGATTACGTGCGCGACAACTACAATAAGGCCCTGGGTCGGGATGATCGGGCCTTCAGCTTTCTGATGATCCTCTTTCAGCGCATGGTCACGAGCAGTACGCAGGCCATTTTCGAATCGCTTCAAAAGCGCCTGATGCGTCTCCGCGAGTTGGAGGCGTGGCACGCCCACCAGGTCCATCCTGACTTCGACGAACAAGCGGCAGCCGACGATGACGCCCAGCGTGTGTCCGAGGAGCTTGCGTCGGTCGCCGGGGTGGTGGACGAGGCTGAACTGGCCAACGAGATAGCCGCGGTCCAGTCACTCCTGGATCTGGCTCGTCGCGCCCGGCTGCATCACGATGCTAAGATGGTAGCCTTGCTGGACATCATCGACGAGGTCTGCCGGCGCGAGGGCAACCCCAGCACGAAGTTCCTCATCTTCACCGAGTTCGTCGCCACCCAGACCGCGCTCAAGGAGCTGTTGGAGGGTATAGGTTACCACGTCGTGCTGATCAACGGCAGCCAGAGCATGGATGCGCGTATCGCGGCACGCCAGGCGTTCGCCGCTGACGCCCAGTTTCTCGTCTCCACCGACGCCGGGGGTGAGGGCATCAACCTCCAATTCTGCCACGTGATGGTCAACTACGATCTCCCGTGGAATCCGATGAAATTGGAACAGCGCATCGGACGCCTCGACCGCATCGGTCAGACTCATAACGTACTGGTGCTGAACCTGCTTGTCGCCAACAGCGTGGAGAAGCGCGTGCGCGAGATCCTGGAGAACAAATTAGCGCTCATTCGCCGGCAGTACGGTGAGGACAAGCTGGCAGATATCCTCTCAACGCTTCAGGACGAGTTTCACTTTGACCGTCTTTACATGGATGCCGTGCGGCTGCGCGAGACCGAGGCCGGCAAGCTGGAAACCGTGGCCCAGCAGATCTACGAGCGCGCCCAGGAGATTCTGGAAAAGGATGATCTGCTCCTGCCCCAAGCGCAGGCTGAACAGGAAACAGCGGAAGCGCACGTGGTGGAGATATCGCAGTCGAAAATCAAAGCGATGTTGGCAGGGCACCTCTCTCAGTTTGGTATGGCACTCAACGAGTACAGCCGTCGCCCCGGAGTCTACTACTTCGACGTGCCGGATCGGGACGGCGGCCGTACCCGGTACTCGGACGTAGTCTTCGATCGCGAACGGGCCGTCGCCGATGACGGTCTGACCTACCTACATCTTAACCATCCGGTCATTCAGCGCGTTCTCAAGGATCTGACACAAGATCGCCAACCCGTGGTCGCTTACCTGCGTGTGCGGGCTCGACCACAGACGGCCCAGGGCAAAAGCACCCCACTCAACGGGCCCTGTTTATGGGCCGTCCATCGCCTGCGGATGACCAATTACACAGACATCGATCTTCAGGATTTGATCTCCGTATGTGTGGATCCTCAGGGACAATCGCACCCCCGCCTGGCACATAAACTGCTGGATGCGACGCCCGATGAGGTCGAGACGGCCTTCATCCCAACCGGATCTCTGGATATCGACGCGATGCAGTCGCGGGCACGCCAACTCGCTGAAACGAAGGCCGAGGATCTCTTCGGCGAGACACTACTCGCGCATATGGAGGACTTAAACCGAGAGCGCGAAAAGGTCGAACGGTATTACGCACAACTCGAATCGGCGGTCGACGGGATCGCCATCGAGAACATCCGCCAGGCAAAGCATCGCGGTCTGCTGGCCCGACGACGCGAGGATCTGGCGGCGATCGATCGCGGGATGACACTGGTGCCGGAACTGGAGGTTGTTGGCATAGCACTCGTGACCGAGGGCTGAGCGAAGGCTTAACCAGAGACCAGACTGTACACACACGTACACGCTTTTGTGGAAGAAGGAGTTGATTGGATGATTCAAACCTGGCAGGAGGCCATTTTGGACCATTTCATCCCCAAGAAGGAGCAAATGCTCCTTGTCATCGATCCTGACAACCTTATGCGCGACGATGCTCTGCTGGCGGAGATTCAGAACCGCAACTATGACGTTCTGGAGTTGGACGATGAAGTCACGTTCAGGAATCACTTCGAGCGGACGTATAGGAGCCGGTGGGACAACGGCGAGGCCCTTCACGTGGTGGTCGTCGTGCACACCGTGGACGGTGACCGTCATATCCCCTACGATCTTTGGCAAAAGAGCAAGCACGTTGAGCTGAGCGTCAGCAAGCTCTTCACGAATCTAAACGCGATTGTGGTCGCGCAACTCGATAACGCCTACTATGCCGATCTTTATCCCGCCCACCAGCAGTTGGTGGATCGGGGTGAGATGCGACGCCTTGAGCGACCTACCATCGAATTCCTGCTGCGCGTCGTCTTCAATCTCGACCCCTTCGGCAGCGCTGACCCGGCACGGTGGGTTGAGTTTCTCATTCATAAACATTACAGCGCCCGCGAACTGCCTCAGGCACTGGACCGCTACCTCGCCGAGGAGCTGCTGCCGAAGGTTGCCGACGCCGGTCTGCGCGCGGCATTCCTCCATGATGCCGTTGCATTCTACGCCTGGCTTGGCGAGCAGTGGCAGGCCTATGTCGACGGTGTAATCGGCAAAGGATCTGTGCCTGACGTAGACTTGGGTGATCTGCGCCTCCGATCGCTGCTGGGACACCTCTTCTCAGAGGGGCTTGTCTCGCGGACGCGCCGACCGGATCAACCGCTGCCGGCAGAGTTTGCTTGGATGAGCATTGGCTTCTTCCCGCCTGCAGGCAGGGCGGCCCAACCCGTCGCCAAAGAGGGAGAAAGAAACCAGCAGATTCTGTACACGTTACGAGGACGGTTGGAGCGGTTTGCAGAGATGGCGCCGGGGACGATCCCTACCGGCAAAACCGATCTGCGTGATTGGCTCAACCTTGCGGCTGAGTGGGCCGAGGCCGTCTATCAAGCCAATGGCCTGCCAATCGAGGACTATGAGCAAATCCAACCGGTACTCTTCGGCGCCCGCGAGACAGTGGGGCATCACTTCAACCAGTTCCTGCTCGATCGATATGGCGCCGTTATCTACTACCAGGACAACAAGGGCCCAATCAGCCTGGTGTCCGTGAACAAATGGCTTGATCAGCATTCCACGTCCGACGATCGTTTGGCACTTCTCTGTTTTGACGGCCTCGCACTGGATCAGTGGTATCTGCTTCGGAGCTACCTAGAGCAGACCCTCGTCGGCCTGACTTTCGAGGAGAATCGCACCTATGCCGTTGGCCCAACGCTGACGCCCGTTTCTCGGCAGTCGCTCTTCGCAGGTCGCCCACCGGTGACATTTGAGGAATCTGTGCTGACAACGACGCGGGACGCCAAGGCCTGGGAAGCCTACTGGGTCAATCGCAACATCCGCGAGCGGCGTGTGGAGTATCTGCCGGTGCAGGTGAATGGCGACGGCTTGGACGAACTTCGAGCTGTGGTCGACAGCAAGAACCGCCGTCTCGGAGTTCTGATCAACCTCTTCGACCAGGTGATGCACACGGTGAAAGGCATGACGCCGGAGTCCGACAAGCGCATTTACTACGATGCCCTCCGGTCTCACCTGGAGAACGGTAGGCTTGCGGAGCTGTTCACGCTCCTGCTTAACCAAAACTACCGGATCTTCGTCACTGCGGATCATGGGAACGTCGCCGGGGTGGGAACCGGGCTGAAACCGCCCAAAGCGCTGGTGGAGAGCTATGCTCGACGCGTAGCGCTCTTTGAGGATCGCGAACTGGCTGAGAGCTACCGTGACGAGCACGCAGGACTGTATACGTTCTGGACCAAGGTGCTGCCGTCCTCGATGCAACCGGTCTATCTGGAGGGTGACAAGCTCTTTGCGTCCGCCGGCAAGACGATGATCTCTCACGGTGGGCTATCGATTGAGGAGCTTATCGTGCCGTTTATTGAGGTGAAGAAGTGATTGGACTAGATTTTCCTGTCAGACCTGAATGGATTCATAATGTACATGAGCTATGGCAGCCAGATCAGCCAATCGTTAACTTGATGGCGCTTGCCAAACGGGAAGCGATAGCTGAGATTTCCGGGGAGGAAGCACAGCGCAAACGATTGACGATTATCTTGCGCTATTTCGTCGGGACGGAGGGTAACGCCAACTCCAGGGTTACCCTGTCGAAAGATGTCTGGGTCACTTATTCTCGCTTATATCCACCCTCTGTGATGTCACCGGCGTATCTTGCTCACCTTATCGCCCAAAACAAGGTGGTGGCTGAACTCACTCGCTTCGCGCAAAAGCGTTATGAGCCAAGTGACGAGATATTGAGTGGAACTGTGCGCCAGCATGCGAGCGCACAGTTTGGCGAACGGCGCGTTGTCACAAACACGGCAAGCGCTTTCTTGCGGACACTCCAGCACTTCGAAGTGTTGGCAGACGCCAAGGGCGTTGGACACTACCGGTATGTAAGCCCCCTATCTGTGGACTGCGAAGTCTTCCCGCTCCTGGTCTGGTCGTGGTGGCAAAAGCACCTCGCGCCGCAGATCCCGCTCGATGCGTTTCTTGGGGATCCTGCCTTCGCGTTCCTGGAGAAGGATAACTTTGGCGCCTGCTGGAAAGCCTATCGATCGGAGCTGTGGAGCATTGAGGAGCGGATCGAGGGCCGGCGTGCTGTGCTCAGGCACGCGGACGCGCCGGGGTTTGTGAAAGCTTTGTTGGAGTTGAATTGATCGACCTTGGTCTTTAATTGTTTGAGAAAAGAGAGCGTAATTAACATCGATGAATAGCAAGATACTTGATCAACTGCTAAGGCAAGATGAAGGTCCTGGTTTGGAGTTTAAGTCCAGCATTGATTTCGGATCGAAGGCTGGCAAAGCGATTTTCATCCGAGAAATGCTGGCATTGGCCAATACGACGAATGGAGAGCCGGCTTACCTGCTTCTTGGCATTGAAGATGAGACCAAACGCTTGGTAGACTTTGAGGATGTGACAGAGGAACAACTCCAGCAGATCATCGCTGCATACTGCAGACCTCCTATTGTCTTTTCTTACAAAACTTTTGATCATCGGAGCTCAAAAGTTGGGGTCGTTAAGATCGAACCTAGCGAGGTAAAACCTCATACCACAAAAACCAAATACGGATATAGAAATCCATCGAACGGTAAGCAGAAGGAGATACTCGATAAGGAAGTATACGTGCGGCGAGGATCCACAATCGATCTCGCAGGTACTGAAGAGATCATCAGAATGGCTCAAACGCAGAGCGGGCAGCGTGAGTTAACCAGCAGGATAGTGGGACACCTGCGTCATATAGACGAAGTTCTGGATGAGATCGAATATGATATTCGAAGCGGTCAAGACTCCACTATATGGCAATCACAACTGGACTACCTATCTGAGCAGCGCCCTTTCGTGGAGTGCGCATTCGTTGGCCTACTGACGGCTGGCTTTGTCAGGTGGCAGTGGGGCTCCAATCCATTGCCGGCTTTCCCTATCTGTTTTCTCATCTACGTCGTCGCATCGGCGATCAAAATCGTCAATTACCAAGCCCTCGATATCTTGCTTTATGGATTCTTTACAAGCCTTGCTGTCTTTCTCGCCCTGATTCTACCTCTGCCACCCCAAATAATGGCCCCCTTCGCGTTTGGCGATGAGATGTTAGGACAAGTTGTCATTCGCGCTTTTATGGGGATGCTGACGGGGCTGCTTGCAGCTGTCCGGATTAATCGCGCTAGATAAAAAGCAGTAGACAGGCTCTCCCCCACATACCTGCTAATTGTAAGCTTTGGTGGCGTTTTGCGTTAAGCTACGTATGAAATCGGTGCGATCGTCGTTGCAAGCACCGTCCGCCGAACGTCGACCTGCGTCGACGGATGACACGAGGGCTCAACCCGGTTTCCCGTCCGCGCAGGCGGACGTCCGGTCGCAGACCTCTCCAGGGCACTTCAGTGGCCGTCTCACGAACCGTCCAGACATCCCCGCTCACAGACCCTTCGTCACCAGCGGCAGGTAGACCCGCCGGGGGGCGGCGTGCAGGACGACGACAGCCGCGCCGAACCGGTCGTCGCCCTCCACCGTGTTCTGGATCGTGTCCGTGTCCTGGTGGAAGTTCTGGTACCGGGGCTGGGCCGGGATCCCCGTCGCCTTCCCGTAGAAGACCTGCACCATGCCGGCGTCTCCCACGGAGCCGATATGCTCGTAAGGCGTGCCGATCACCAGATCGTCGCAGCCGTCGTCGTCGAGGTCGCCGGTCGCCAGCGACCAGCCGAAGCGGTCGTTGGTTTCCACCGCCGTGTTGAGATACCCGCCCTGATACCAGACCCGGTCGCTCCAATCAGAGAGGCCGTTGGCGGCACCGCCGTACATCACGTGGACGGAGCCGGCGTCGGCGTGACCACTAACGTCGTCGTAGGGTGTGCCGATGGCCAGGTCGTCGAGCCCGTCGCCGTCGAAATCGCCCGCAGCCAGCACACGCCCGAAATAGGCCTCGTCCTGGATCTCGCCCGCGACGTCGGTGTCGTACCGGCTCCACAGCCAGTCCCGGTCGGGCGGGGCAAAGCCGGACGCCGACGCGTAGAGCACGTGGACCGCGCCCGAATCCGTGTAATGGGTGCCCGGTTCCTCGCCCGTGACGCCGATGGCCAGGTCGCAGTAGCCGTCGCCGTTGAAATGCCCGGCGGCCAACGAACGCCCGAAATGGTCCCCCGCCTCGGCAGCGTTGTCCAGCCCGTTCACGCCCTGGAGGAGCACCTGGCTGTCATCGACGATCAGCCGGTCGGCCGAACCGAAGAGAATCTGGACGGCACCGGTATCGTCGTACCCAAAGTCCTCGCCGGGCACGCCGATGGCCAGGTCGTCGTAACCGTCGCCGTCGAAGTCACAGGTGGCCAGCGCGGCACCAAACTGGTCGCCCGTTTGATAGTCCGTCCCGAGCGTGTATTCGCTGACGCTCTGGTTGTAGTCCGTGCCGAGGCCCGCCGCCGAGCCGTAGAGGACGTTGACCAATCCGGCGTCGACGACGTCGTCCGGGTGGACGTAGACGTCCTCCAGGGGGACGCCGACGACCAGATCGTCGTAACCATCGCGGTTGAAATCGCCCACCGCCAGCACCTGGCCGAAGGCATCGTTGCGCTCGGCCTCGGCATCGAGATCATCCTGGGTGATAACGGCGTTCCCGGTCGAGGTCAGCCCCTCGGGCGCGGCGTAGAGGATCTGCACCATCCCGGCGTTCGCCTCCCCATCCACGCTCTCGCCCGTGGCGCCGACGGCCAGATCGGTCATGCCGTCGCCGTTGAAATCGCCCGCAGCCAGGGCGGTCCCGAAGGCGTCCCACATATCCATCGTGCCGGGGACGCCGCCGCTCCCCTGGCGCCACAGGTCGCCGGACTGAGTGGGGATCCCACTCTCGCCGGCGTAGAGGACGTGGACAACGCCAGCATCGGTCGTGGACGACCAATCCTCCCCCGGCACGCCGACGACCAGATCCCCATAGTCATCGTCGTTGCCGGTTTCCGTCCGCCGCCTGACCGGATCAGCCGCCTGCACGGATCGCGAGAGACCGACGACGAGGACCCACGCCAGGACACACACGACCGCGCTGAATTTTCGGATCATCACCATACGTTTACACTCCTTGAACTGACCGTTGTCGCTGCCTTGACGTTCGCGACGGACCTCGACGCCGTCCCTATGGGCGAGTCTACAGTACGCCTTCAAAACGCGCAAGTGACGCCAACTGACAGGATATGGTCGGGGTCCAAGCTCCACACCGAATCTCACCCACCGCCCGTGGGAGATCGGTGAATTCCCGCTTGACATTATTTGGTATATCATTATAGTGAAGACACCTCAACGGAAGGTGCTTCGGCTCCGACCGGCGAGGGGAGGGAGTCCCGAGTATATCGACGACGACCTTATCGAGACCGAACCGACGATGGGGAACCGGCAGGTTCATCAGATACAGCGATGTGAAGGTGAACGCAAGGCCACCCTTGACGGGACGGGAATCTCAACGCAGGGTCACGTCCACGCGTTGCCGGCGGTGAAGCAGAAGGCGGCGGCGCGACGTGAGGCGGGGAGAAACGGCAGTCGATCTTCAAGCTGGTGCTGCGCAAGCGGCGATACGGCGGCGAGATCCACGAGACACGATAAGGGCGTAAAAGAGTACTTGGGACCCCTTTCGTTTTACGCCGGTTGCCCTTGACGCGCCCGACCCTACGCCAGGAAACACATCCCAGTTCTGAACGCGCGATCCGAGCCTTTGGAGACATCTCCATATGGGTTTCCACACCAACGATCGCAAAGATTGGCGGTTAGCAGGCGATTCATCGCCGTACGGAACGGCGCTAAAGACGCCTACTACGAGCGGATCTTGTTTTCGAAGGAGCAGCGGCGCGGTCGGGTCGGACAGCCGCGACCCCCGTGAGTGCGACCGTCCAGGACGCAGGGCCACGAATCGCTCAAGCTCCGCACGCACCCCGTCACAGGCTCTTTTATCGCGTTGGGCGCCCCGCAGCGTCCTGGACGGGAGCGCCCCCAACCTTCGACTTTCGACCTTTGACGTGGGCCTATCGTTTCTGCATCGTGTTCAAACCACAACGTAGTATAATGGGCATAGACGTGGACGTCAGGAAAGATGCTGGATTTCACCCTAAGCGATCAATCAGATCGGAGCCGAACGATGCGATCCAAGACAGATATCCTCAGGGTTCTACAGGACCATCTTCCGTATATGGCTTCAACCTACGGCGTCAAGCGAATCGGCCTTTTTGGTTCCTACGCCGGCGGCACCCCCACGGAGGAAAGCGACGTTGACGTCGTGGTCGAGTTCGACCGCCCCCTCGGCTTTCAGTTCGTGGAGTTCGCCGAGTATCTCGAACGTCTGCTGGGAAAACCCGTTGACGTCTTGACCCCCACCGGCATCCGAGCCATCCGCATCGAGCATATTGCCGAGGAGATCGAAGAAAGCACGATCTATGTCTCGTAGAGCCGATACCGACTCGCTAAGAGATATCCAAGAAGCCATCCGTCGTATCCAGCTATATCGTCAAGAGCCGGACGTGTTAACGTATGAGCAATTCTTGAAGGATATCAAGACACAGGATGCCATCTTTCGGAACCTCGAGGTTATTGGCGAAGCAACCAAAAATCTGTCCTCCTCACTCCAAGAGCAATATCCTGAGGTTCCCTGGCGAGGGATGGCCGGTATAAGAGACAGGCTGATTCACCACTATTTTGGCGTCAATCTCGATATCGTATGGGATATCGTCACCGTCGAAATACCCGCTCTGGACTTACAGATCAACCACATCCTCCAGGACGAGTAGCACGACCTGAGCAGCGGCGCGGTCGGGTCGGACAGCCGCGCCCCCCGTGAGTACGACCGTCCAGGACGCAGGGCCACGAATCCCTCAAGCTCCGCGCGCACCCCGTCACAGGCTCTTTTATCGCGTTGGGCGCCCCGCAGCGTCCTGGACGGGAGCGCCCCCAACCTTCGACTTTCGACCTTTGACCTGCGACCGCCCCCACTAACTTTCAACTTGCTAACTTTCCAACTATCTTTCCCGCCCTTGACATCCATCCTTCCTACCGGTATAATCGTTCGACCTTTCGGATAGGTTGATCGATCGTATCGATAGGAGAGAAAACGTGGAACGAATTCCCGCGATGCAGGGCATTTTGGGGTACCTGATCGACACCGGGCTGGCGGCGTGCGAGGACGGGCCGGCGAAGCTGCCGTCCATGCAGGCGCTGGCCCGGGAGATGGGGGTCAGCCGGGGCAAGGTGCGCGAGGAGCTGATCGCCGCGCAGGCCTACGGGATCGTGGAGATGCGGCCGGGGGACGGCACGTACGTCCTGCCGTTCGACATCTACGACGCCGTTCGGCCGGCGGTGCTGTACAGTATCGCGTGCGACCGGGAGAACTTCGAGCACTACCGGAAGCTGCGGGTTTACCTGGAGGTCACGTTCTGGGACGAGGCCATTCAGGCGCTCGACGCGGACGATCTCGACCGCCTGGCGGTCATCGTCGCCCGCGCGGAGGCGAAGCTCAGCGGCTCGCCGATCCAGATTCCGCACGCCGAGCACCGGCAGTTGCACATGCGGATCTTCTCGAAGCTGGAGAATCCGTTCGTGCAGGGGCTGCTGCGGGCGTACTGGGATACGTATGAGGTGATCGAGGTGCACCTCTTCTACCAGTTGAGCCATTACGAGGCGATGTGGACCAGCCACCGCGCGATGGTGGAGGCGCTGCAGGAGGGACGTCCCGAGGAGGGAAAGGACGTCCTGGTGGAGCATTTCAGCATCCTGGAGCACCGCCTGAGGGCGCCGGAGCCCGAACCGCAGCAGGCGTAGGGGAAACGCCGAACGCGGCGTGTACGAACCACAGATTACGCAGATTACACAGATTTTTAGGTATCGTTGAAGAGGAATGGCAGGGGGTAGACCCGTATTCGTCTAGCGGGTGCATGTTAGTATCTGTGTCGATCCGTGAGAATCCGTGGGCTGTCACGACAGGCCGCGCCACCAGCCAGGGGCGGCCGGGGACTGCATAGTGTGGGACGCACGATCGCCGCCGGGGGATCGTGTGGCTTTCTGTACGACCGCAAGGAGAGGGGGAGACGATGACGTTCACCAGGCTCACACCGGAGTTTATTGTCGAGCGCGATCAGGAGCGCTGCATCGCGTGCCAGGTGTGCGTGCGCCAGTGCGCCAACGACGTGCACGCCTTTGAGATCGACGAGGACTGGGTCTACAGCGAGCAAGCGCAGTGCGTGGGCTGCCACCGTTGCGTGACGCTCTGCCCCACCGGCGCGTTGACCATCCGGCAGAACCCGCTGGAGTTCCGACCCAACGCCAACTGGACGGGGACGCGGCTCCGCAACATCTACAAACAGGCGGAGACCGGCGGCATTCTGCTGACGGGGATGGGGTGCGACCGCCCCTACCCCATCTACTTCGATCACCTGGTGCTGAATGCCTCCCAGGTGACCAACCCCTCCATCGACCCGCTGCGCGAGCCGATGGAACTGCGCACCTACATCGGCAGCAAACCCGAGCGCGTGGAGGTCCAGGCAGGGCCGGACGGCAACGGCAGCCGGCTCACAACCGAGATGACGCCGCAGTTGATCCTGGAGACGCCGATCATGTTCTCGGCGATGTCCTACGGCTCGATCAGCTACAACGCCTGCCAGTCGCTGGCCCGGGCGGCCAAGCAGTCCGGGATCATGTACAACACCGGCGAGGGCGGGCTCCACCCGAACCTCTACGAGTACGGCGCGTACACCATCGCGCAGGTGGCGTCCGGGCGGTTCGGCGTCCACTCGCAGTACCTGGAGACCGCCGCCGCGCTGGAGATCAAGATCGGCCAGGGCGCCAAGCCGGGCATCGGCGGGCACCTGCCGGGTGAGAAGGTCTCGGCCGACGTCTCGAAGACGCGGATGATCCCGGAGGGGACCGACGCGCTCTCCCCAGCGCCGCACCACGACATCTACTCCATTGAGGACCTGCGGCAGTTGATCTACGCGCTCAAGGAGGCGACCGATTACCAGAAGCCGGTGGGGGTGAAGATCGCGGCGGTGCACAACATCGCGCCCATCGCCAGCGGCATCGCCCGGGCTGGGGCGGACTACATCGCCATCGACGGCATCCGGGGCGGGACGGGCGCCGCGCCGACGATTATTCGCAACAACGTGGGCATCCCCATCGAGCTGGCCATCGCGGCGGTCGACACCCGGCTGCGGAACGAGGGGATCCGCAACCAGGTCTCGCTGATCGCCGCCGGTTCGATCCGCAACAGCGGCGACGTGATGAAGATCATCGCGCTGGGTGCCGACGCGGCCTATATCGGGACGGCGGCGCTGGTGGCGATGGGCTGCCACCTGTGCCAGAAGTGCTACACCGGCAAGTGCAACTGGGGCATCGCCACGCAGGACCCCTATCTGACCAAGCGGCTGAACCCGAACATCGGGAGCCGGCGGCTGGCAAATCTGATCCGCGCCTGGTCGCTGGAGATCAAGGAGATGCTGGGCGGGATGGGGATCAACGCCATCGAGAGCCTGCGCAGCAACCGCGATCATCTGCGGGGGGTGGGGTTGAATCAGGTGGAGTTGGATGCGCTGGGGGTGAAGGGCGCGGGGATTGCCTAGCGGAGACTCTCCCCCCCTCAATCCCCCCCGGTGGGGGGAAGCCTGTTCTCCCCCCGGCGGGGGGAGCTAGAGGGGGGCGAGACGAAAAGGAGAGGACGATGAAACAGATCTACGTCAACGAAGAATACTGCATCGGCTGTCGCCTGTGCGAGATCCACTGCATGGTCCAGCACTCACAGTCGAAGAAGATCATCAAGGCGTTCAAGGAAGAGGCGCCCCGGGCGATGGCCCGGGTGCTCGTCGAGGAGGAGGGTCCGCTCTCCTTTGCGATGCAGTGCCGGCACTGCGAGGACGCCCCGTGCATCGAGGCCTGCATCGTCGGCGCGATGCACCGCGACGAGGAGACCGGCGCGGTCCTCTGCGACGAGGACCGCTGCGTCGGCTGCTGGATGTGCGTGATGGTCTGCCCGTTCGGGGCCATCCAGCGGGACATGGGCGAGGACAAGGCGGCCTCGAAATGCGATCTCTGCTACGGCGAGGAGGTGCCGGCCTGCGTGGCCCACTGCCCCAACGAGGCGCTGACGTTCGTCGAGGAGGAGACCATGGAGGAGGAGCAAGCATGAGACACGTGATTATCGGCAACTCCGCAGCGGCCATCGGGTGCGTGGAGGGGATCCGCGAGGACGACCCCGACAGCGCCATCACCATCGTCGCCGACGAGCCGCACCACACCTACTCCCGCCCGCTGATCTCCTATCTGCTGGGGGGCGAGGTCGACGAGACAGGAATGTACTACCGCCCGCCCGAGTTCTACGAGGATTACGGCGTGGAGACGCTGCTGGGCGTGGAGGTCACGGAGGTCGATCCGGCGGCGCGGACGATCGCGCTGGCCGGGGGCGGTACGCTCGCCTATGACCGGCTGCTGATCGCCACGGGGGGCAAGCCGTTCGTGCCGCCCATGCCCGGCGTGGACCTGCAAGGGGTCTTCACCTTCTCGACCTGGGAGGACGCCGACCGGATCGGTCGCTTCCTCGAGGATCACCGTGTCACGTCGGCACTGGTCATCGGCGGCGGGCTGATCGGGCTGAAGGCGGTGGAGGCGCTGCTCGCGCGCGAGCTCGACGTCACGATGGTGGAGCTGGCCGACCGCATCCTCAGCACGATCTTCGACCCGACGGCCTCCCGGCTGGCCGAGATGATCCTGCGCCGCGAGGGCGTGGACGTGAAGGCCGGGACCACGGTCACGGAGATTATGGGCCGGGGCGGGCGCGTCGACCACGCGGTGCTCCGCGACGGAGAGCGCATTGACTGCGACCTGGTGCTCGTGGCCATCGGCGTGCGGCCCAACACGGCCCTGGTGCCCGCTGACGCCGGGATCGAGGTCGGGCGGGGCATCCGGGTGGACGCGCACATGCAGACCACCGCGCCGGACGTCTACGCGGCCGGCGACTGTGTGGAGGCCTACGACGCGCTGACCGAGTCGTACCGGCAGATCGCCATCTGGCCGCTGGCCTACCGCCAGGGCTACATCGCCGGCCGCAATATGGTTGGGGAGCCGCGCGCGTACGAGGGGGGCTTCCCGATGAATTCGATCGGCGTCTGCGACGTGCCCACCATCTCCGTCGGGATCGTCGATCCGCCGGACGACGGCGAGCGGTACGAGATTATGGACGACTACGACCGCGAGCAGCTCACGTACAAGAAGCTGGTCCTGCGGGGCCACCAGCTCGTAGGCGCGCTCTTCATCAACGACATCGACCGGGCCGGCATCTACACCGGCCTGATCCGGGAGAAGGTGGACATCCGCCCGTTCGAGGAGCACCTGCTCTCCGGCAGTTTCGGCCTGATCTCACTGCCAAAGGCGTACCGGAAGCACCTGGTGGTGGGGCGGGGGATTGAAGTGTGAGGTGAGAGTCAAAAGTCAGAAGTCGAAGGTCAGTTGCGAGTTGCTGGTTGAAAGTTGAGTGGGCGAAGGTGCGAGGCACTCCCGGGAATAACCAACACGGCAAAACGACCGGGAAGACCGGAGCGCTGTACAAGCCAAGGAGTGGTTCAAGTGCCTTGCACCTGGCTTTGGCAGGCAGGCGACGGCCAAGGAGCCGAGGGAACGGAGGGGAGCAATGCGGACAATGAGCCTTGAGAATCCATATGGCGACGATAAGGTCTACGATGCCTGTGGCGTGTTCGGCATCATGGACACGAGCGGGGAGCGGTTTTCCGGCCACGACGTGGTGACCGGGCTGGCCAATATGACCGAGCGGGGGAACGGCCTGGGGTCGGGCTACGCGATCTACGGCTGCTACCCCGACTACGCCGACTGCTACGCCTTCCACGTGATGTACACGAATCCGGGCAGCCGCCCGCAGGTGGAGGCGCGCCTGAAGGAGACGTTCGTCCTGGTACACGCGGAGGAGGTGCCGCACAACCCGACGCCGGAGCTCCACGACGCCCCGCTGATCTGGCGCTACTTCCTGCGCACCGAGGACGACAACCCGCAGGTGACCCTGATGGGCGAGCTGGAGTACGTCGTCTCCCAGGTGATGGAGGTCAACGTGGCGGGACTCGGCGCCTACATCTACAGCAGCGGCAAGAACATGGGCGCGTTCAAGGGGGTGGGCTTCCCCAAGCAGATCGCCGATTACTTCGGGGTGCAGGACTACGAGGGCTACCTCTGGACGGCCCACAACCGGTTCCCGACCAACACGCCCGGCTGGTGGGGCGGCGCCCACCCGTTCGGCCTGCTCGACTGGACCGTAGTCCACAACGGCGAGATCTCCTCCTACGGCGCCAACCGCCGCTTCCTGGAGATGAAGGGCTACCACTGCACGATGACGACCGACACCGAGGTGATGGCCTACGCCGCCGACTTCCTGATGCGCCGCCACAACCTGCCGGTCGAGGTGGCCGTCAAGGTGATGGCGCCGCCGCTGTGGGACGACATCGAGCGGATGCCGCCGGACGAGCAGGCGCTCTGCCGGACGCTGCGCCAGGTCTACGGCGCGCTGCTCTTCAACGGCCCGTTCACGGTGATCATGGCCCACGAGGGCGAGATGATCGGGCTGACCGACCGCCTGCGCCTCCGCCCGATCGTAGCGGCGACGTGGGGCGACCGGCTCTACGTCTCCTCCGAGGAGGCGGCCATCCGGCTGGTCACGCCGGTGCTGGACCGGATGTGGAGCCCGGTCGGCGGGGAGCCGGTCATCGGGCGGCTGGGGGTGCCGCTGCGGGAACCGGCAACAGTGGGGGCGTAGGAATCGAAGAGGGGGATTTGATGATGAACGTTGATACGGCAACGCTGCAGATTGACGCGATGGGGATGCACTACCGCGAACTGAACACCCAACTGCGCGAGGCGGTGAACGGCAACGGGACGGCGCGGATCGAGATCCGCAACGTCTACGGCCAGCGCTACCTGGGCACCGACCTCCACCGCCCGGTCGAGATCCACATCCACGGCACGCCGGGGAACGACCTGGCGTCATTCATGGACGGGCCTCGGATCGTCGTGCACGGCAACGCGCAGGACGGCTGCGGCAACACGATGAACGAGGGCGAGATCATCATTCACGGGCGCGCCGGCGACGTGACGGGGCACTCGATGCGCGGCGGCAAGATCTGGGTCCGCGACGACGTCGGGTACCGGGTGGGGATCCACATGAAGGCCTACCAGCACAAGCAGCCGGCCATCATCATCGGCGGCACCGCGCAGCACTTCCTGGGCGAGTATATGGCCGGGGGCACCCTGATGGTGCTGGGCCTGACCCTGGCACCCGGCGAGCGCCACCCAGCAAGCTTCATCGGTACGGGCATGCATGGCGGTCAGATGTACATCCGGGGGACGCTGGTCGACCACCAGTTGGGGAAGGGCGTCGGCGAGGTGC
>DAOTTS010000145.1:0-26377 GCA_034437735.1 Anaerolineae bacterium | reverse complement strand
CTTGAAAGCATTCTTGGATAGTCAATGTCGGAGCCTGTGACATTTGCCCTCTCCTTAACTCGCCTACAAGATCTTATCTTAACTCATTTTCGCCAAATGCAATTGCCCTAGCTTTGGGGGTGGGATCTACGTCGCGGGGACGGTGGCTATTGCCAACACCACCGTCAGTGGCAACACGTCCGGCAATGGATTTGGAGGGGACAAAGGTTCCGGAGGGATGGGCGGCGGCATTGCCAATTTTGGCAGTCACGAGCTCACGCTGCAGCACGTGACGGTGGTTGATAATCTCACGGGGAATGGCTTCATGGCCGGGGGCGGCGGCGGGCTGTACGGCGGTTCGAGTGCGACGGTCAACGTCCAGAACACGATCATCGCCGAGAACACGTTGGGTACGGCTGTAGGAGGGCCTGCCCCGAAGGGCCCGGAGTGCTATATGTATAACAATGCATTGAACTCGCAGGGCTATAACGTCTTCTGGGACACAACAGACTGCACCATCGGTGGGGACACGACCGGGAACGTCACCGGCGCCGACCCGGACCTCTTCTCGTTGGCGGACAACGGTGGGCCAGCTCCCACCCATGCGATGGTCCATAACAGCATCGTGAGGGACCATATTCCCAACGGCGTCAGCGGCTGCGGCGGGCTTTTCACCCACGATCAGCGGGGTGAGCCGCGACCCGCCGGCTCCGCTTGCGACACGGGGGCGTTCGAACGGCAGGTCGATGAGTCGGTGGGCGAGATCTCAGGCCTCCTCGAGGGGGAGACGTACGCGTTCACCGAAGCGTTAGCGGCGGTAACGCGTAACGCGGGCTCCGGGGATCCGGGGACCCTGGTGGTCAACCGGCACAATGAGGCCCCTGCCGCTGCGGCGGTGCGGCGGGCGAGTGACGCTTCGGCATCCACGGACCGCTATCGTGCGATTCCCGCGCAATGGCACATCACAGCCAGTGGCGACAGCTATAACGTCGATCTGGCGCTCTGCTACACGGATGAGGAAGCGAGCAGTCTGGATGCGAACGCCCTCAACATCTACCGCTGGGAGGCCTACGAGGGGATATGGGTCGATCATGAAGGGACCCTGGACACTACCCATAACTGCATAACGGCGACAGGGGTGACGTCCTTCAGCACCTGGATGGTGGCAGAGTTTATCGCTGCGCCCCCTGCCAAGACGATTTATGTCGACGTGGACGCGGATGGGGATGACGATGGGACCTCCTGGGACCATGCGTTCAACGATCTGCAGGACGCCCTCGGTGAGGCGACCTATGGCGATGAGATCTGGGTCGCGGAGGGGACGTATAGGCCGGTGCCGCTGACCGCCACCGGACGCATCACGGCGTTTCACATGCTGCCCGGCGTCAAGCTCTACGGTGGGTTTGACGGTACTGAGAACGACCGCAGCCAGCGGGACTGGGCGACCCACGTGGTCACCCTGAGTGGGGATATCGGCACGATTGGGTCCTACGGCGATAACAGCTTCCACGTCGTGGTGGGCACCGGCGTCACGGAGACGGCGGTGCTGGACGGCTTTCTGGTGACGGGGGGCTATGCAAACGGTGGCAGTGCCCCCAACGATCGCGGGGGCGGCATCTACCTCAGTGGGGGTGGGCCCATCATCCGTCACTGCACGATCGCCGGCAACCGGGCCGTTTTCTACGGTGGGGGGATGGTCGTCACCAACGCCGGTGCGCCCATTGTGGCCGACACGACGTTTATCGACAATACCGTCAGCTACTACGGGGGTGGCATGGCCAGCATCGGGAACAGTCCCTCCCAGGTCGTCAACGTCCGTTTCCTGCACAATACCAGTGTGTCCGGTCACGGGGGCGGCGCGCTCAGCTTCCAGAGCACGCCGACCTACGTCAACACGGTCTTCGGCGGCAACCGGGCCAACAGTGGCGATGGGGGCGGTCTCTATAACTGGAGTGCTAACGCCCTGCACCGGAACGTCACGTTCAGCAACAATTACGCTTTCAGCCGGGGTGGGGGGATGAGCAACGCCAACTCACCGTCGATCTCTGTGGTCAACGGCATTTTCTGGGACAACATGGCGGGCGTGTCGAATGCGGAGATCTATCCGGGCGGTCTCCTCGAGCGCGTGACCTACAGTATTGTTGACGGCGGATACACGGGCACCGGCAATCTCAATATCGACCCGTTCTTTGTCAACGCCGACGGCGCCGATGACGTGGCGGGGACGTTGGACGATGATCTAAGTCTCAGCGCCGGCTCGCTGGCGATTGACGCGGGGAGCAACAGTGCCGTGCCTGCCGACGTCGCTGACCTGGACGGCGACGACGATACCGTTGAGATCACCCCGCTCGACCTCGGCCACAACCCAAGGTTCGTCGACGAACCGGTAGCGGATACTGGGCAGGGCGCCGCGCCCCTGGTCGACATGGGCGCGTACGAGAAGCAGCGGACGTGCTGGGTGCGGCTCAACGACGAGGCCACCGATTACGCGACGGTCCAGGCGGCCGTCGATGCCGGCACCGACGCGAGCGACGTCGTCAAGGTCGCGGGGAGCTGCGGCGGCATCTGGGAGCGACAGGGCTTGAGACAGACCCTGATGGTGACCAAGACGCTGATGGTGCGCGGGGGATACACCCAGACCTTTGCCGGACCGCCGGATCCCCTGGCACATCCGACCACGTTGAATGCGGCCGGCGGCGGGCGGGTGATCGTCCTCAGCGGTTCCATCACCCCCGTTATTGAGGGCCTGCACATCACCGGCGGTGACGCGGGCGGATTGGGGGGTGCGGGACCGGATGATGGCGGTGGCGGGGTCGTGGTCTTCACGGCGACGGCGACGATCAGCAACTGTTGGGTCCACGGTAACACGGCCCAGGTTGGGGGCGGCGTCCTTCTGGGCGGCTCCGCTTCCCTGATGAACAGCCGGCTCTATGAGAACACCGCCGAGGCCGGGGCCGGCGTAGCGACCGGGATGTGCGCGCCGACGATCGCCGGAAACAGGATCACCCACAACGAGGCTTCAGGCGAAGGGGGCGGGCTCGAGATATACAGAACGAGCGGCACGATTTCAGGAAACGTCATCCAGGAGAACCGGGCGGATCACGGCGGCGGCCTCTATCTCGTGGAGAGCGACGCGACCATCACCCACAATCACATTCTCAGCAACACCGCCGATACCGATGGGGGTGGCCTGTACGTGGACAACAGCGGTATTACGCTCAGCGACAATACCATCGCCTGGAACGACGCAGATAGTGGCTCCGGTGGTGGGGTGAAGCTCGAATGGGATGGCACGGATGACGCTCTGGTCAGCGGCAACGAGATCGCCCACAATGAGACTCACTGGGTGGGCGCGGGTATCTTCATTTATGACAGCCATCCCACGGTGACCGACAACTGGATCCACCACAATACCGGCAATGAGGGAAGCGGCATCACCGTCCAGGACGGCGAACCCACCATCAGCGGGAACACGATCGAACACAACGCCGCGAACTGGCGCGGCGGTGGCTTGGTTTACGGAAGCAGCGGTGGCACCCTGACGGCCAACGTCATCCGTGACAACGAGGCCCGGTGGCATTCGAGCGCGATGCGGATCGCGGAGAGCGCCCCCACGTTGGTCAACAACGCCATCATCGACAACGAGCTGACGGACGGAGGTGAGGGTGCGATGCTCGTGCTCTCATCGACGGTCACCTTGCTGCATAACACGATCGCCGGCAACCACGGCGGCGATGGGTGCGCACTCTACGTGGAATCCAGTGGGACCGTGATGACGCTCACCAACACCATCGTCGCGACGCAGACGACGGGCGTCCGCGTCCCGAGCGGGAGCACGGCGGTGCTGGATGGGATCCTCTGGTTTGCGAATGACGACAACACGGACGGCGGGGGCACGATCACCGTCACCCACGCGTATAACGGCGATCCAGCCTTTGACGCCGACGGCTACCACCTGACGGAGAACTCGGCGGCGATTGATGCCGGTGTGGCGACCGCCGTGATCGAGGACATCGATGGGGACGTGCGTCCCAGCAGCTCGGCCTCTGACCTTGGGGTCGATGAGTATGCGGCGCCGGGCTCGACGATCTTCTTGCCCTTGGTGATGCGCAATTGAGGGGGAGCTTGCACGCGGCGCCCGTTACCGCGTTGTGGTAGGGGGCTGTGAAGGCGAACCATTCCAAGGAGGTGCTGACGATGTAAGTCAGCATCTCCTTCGCGTGCGCAGAGCCCAAAGGTTTGGGGTGATCTTTAGAGTTTCTAGCTCCATCCGCAGGAAACCTTTGGGCTCTCACACCGCCTCTTGACATTTTATCCTACCTTTATTATCATAATGTTAGCGCTAACGTTAGCGTTAACATTGCCGTTGTCGCTCGAATGCGTGGTGAGAGGAGGATATCATCGTGTCCGATCGTGTCACCATGGCCGACGTCGCACGCGAGGTCGGTGTATCGGTGATGACCGTCTCCCGGGTGGTCAATGACAAAGGGGACGTGAGTGAGGGGACCCGTCAGCGCGTCCTGGATGCGATCGAGCAGCTGGGATATCGTCCGAGTGCCATTGCCCGCAGCCTTGCCACCCGCCATACGGGTACGCTTGGGCTGGTGATCCCCGACGTGGCCAATCCCTTTTTCGCCGAAGTTGCTCGTGGCGTCGAGCACGTCGCGTATGCCGAAGGCTATAACGTGTTTCTGTGCAACACCGATGAGGATCCCCAACGCGAGCTGGATATCCTGGAATCGCTGGAAGAGAAGCGCGTGGATGGGATTGTGCTCTGCAGCTCCCGGCTGGAGAACGCGCATTTGCGCGCGGTCACCGAGTCGCACGGAGCGGTCGTGTTGGTCAATCGCAGGCTTCAGGCCAAGGAAGGCCCCACAGCCGCCGTCTTGGTCGACGACGTCGCCGGGGGCCGGATGGCAACGGCGCACCTCTTGAGCCGGGGGCACCGTGCGATCGGGTTTCTCTCCGGGCCGCCGGGCTCGCGCAGCGGACGGGGGCGTGTGGAGGGATACCGGCGGGCGCTGCGCGACGCGGACATAGCTATCGAGCCCGGCTGGATCCGTCCCTGTGCGCCCGTGGCCGAAGCCGGACGACAGGCTGCACATGCGCTGCTGGATGCCCATCCTGAGATCACCGGTTTGCTCTGTTACAATGATCTCGTGGCTGTCGGTGCCTTGCAGGCTTGTGATGCGCGAGGGTGTCGGGTGCCGGATGCTCTGACTGTCGTGGGATTCGATGATATCCCGCTCGCGGCACTGGTGACCCCTGCATTGACAACCTGTCGTATCCCTCGTCACGAGCTTGGGGTTCGGGCTGTGAAGTTGTTGCTTGAACAGATTGAAGGGGGCGTGGACGGTCATAAAGAGATCGTATTGCCCCCCTCGTTGGTCGTACGGGCGAGTGCCCCGTAGCATTTGTTCAAGCCGCGTTTTGGCAAAGTCGCCCGTCAGGACAAGGGCTTGAATTGGTCGCGTTATTCATATCAGATCCATCCATGAGGAGGCGGTTAGATGGTCAAAAAGTGGCATCTTCCGGATAATCGATATTTCGATCCTAATCCTACCCAGCAGGCGGTCGCCCGTGAACTCTACGATACCGTCGCTGACCTGCCCTTGATCTGCCCGCACGGGCACGTCAATCCGCAGCTTTTCGCCGAGAAGGAAGCGTCATTTGGGACGCCTACGGATCTTCTTATTATCCCCGATCATTACGTCTTCCGGATGCTCTACTCCCAGGGCATCCCCTTGGAGGACGTCGGGGTCCCGCGTCAGGATGGCGGCGCGGTTGAGAGTAACCATCGAAAGATATGGCAGATCTTTGCTGAGAACTTCCATCTCTTCCGGGGCACGCCCAGCGGGGCTTGGCTCAAACAGGAGCTCATTGAGGTCTTCGACGTGGATCAGAAGCTCAACGGCGAGACGGCGCAGGCGATCTACGATCAGATTGAGACGAAGTTGGAGGCGCCGGCGTTCAAACCTCGGAAGCTCTTCGAGCGCTTTAACATTGAGGTGCTCTGCACGACCGACGCTGCCAGCGACACGCTCTCGTTTCACAAGACGATTCAGGAGTCCGATTGGTCGGGACGGGTGGTTCCGACCTTCCGGCCCGATGCTGTGGTCAACCTCGACAAGCCGGGGTGGCTCGACAACCTACGGGAGTTGGAGGTCGCCGTGGGCGAGGAGATCACCACGGCTGATGCGCTCGTAGAGGCGTTGGCCGACCGGCGAGCTTACTTCAAGGCGATGGGCGCCCGCGCCACAGATCACGGTGCCTTGACCGCATATACCGAGCCCTACGATTCTGACGAAGCAAATCCGATCTTTGAGCGTGCACTGAAGGGAGAGTCGACGCCCATTGACGCCCGACGTTTCACCGGGATGATGTTGATGGAGATGGCGCGGATGTCGATCGAGGACGGGTTGGTGATGCAGCTTCACGTGGGGTCTTTCCGCAATCACAACCAACCGGTCTTCGACCGCTTCGGGGCCGATAAGGGCAGCGATATCCCGATCGCGTCGGAGTTCACCCGCAACCTGCGCCCATTGCTTAATGCCTACGGCAATGACGAACGTCTGACGTTGATCCTCTTCACCGTGGACGAGGATGTGTACGCCCGAGAGATGGCGCCCCTGGCGGGCCATTATCCGACCGTGAAGATTGGGCCGCCCTGGTGGTTCCACGATAGCGTCAGCGGGATGCGCCGTTACTTCGACCGGATTATGGAGACTGCCGGTATCTACAACACGGTGGGCTTCAATGACGATACCCGGGCGTTCCCATCGATCCCGGCGCGGCACGACGTCTGGCGTCGAGCGGCTGCGAACTGGGTCGCTGGCTTGCAGGTGCGCGGGTTCATCGACGAGGAGGATGCCCACGAGATGGTGCACGAGCTGGCTTACGGCCTCGCCAAGAAGGCTTATAATTTTGATGAATAGAAGGGCTGGGTGATGGACGGTACGGTCGAGCTTGCGCCATCTATGGTGACCAACCAGGTGGTCATCAACCTCCTGCTCATCGCTATCGGCTATCTGATCAAGAAGGTGGGGCTGCTGAAGCGGGAGGACGGCCGGGTGCTCAACCGGCTCGTCCTCTACGTGACGTTGCCGGCCCTCAACCTCCAGGTCATCAGCCGGGCACCGCTTTCGTGGCGGTTGATGATCCTGCCGGTGCTCTCGCTCGTAAGCGGAGTCGTGATGAGCCAGGTGGGGCGGTGGATCGCCCGGGCGATGGACCTCTCACGCCGGGACACCGGAACCTTCGTCGTCTCGCTGTGTGGGGTGATGGGGGCCTTGGCCTATCCCTTTGTGGAGGCCGCGTATGGTGAGGTCGGGGTGCGCGCCGCTGCAATCAGCGATCTGGGTAACGCCATCGCGATCTTTGCGGTTGCGTACTATCTTTCCTATAAGTACGCCGATGGGGGGGCGTTCGAACCGCGCGCTATTCTTAAAAAAGTCCTCCTCTTTTTCCCGCTGCACGCGTTTGTCGCTGCGCTGCTCTTTAACCTGGCGTGCGTCGACATCTGTGGGCTCCCGGGAGGGCTGATCGATGCGCTGGCCTCGATGAACTCCCCATTGATGCTGCTGAGTTTGGGAGTCTATCTGGAACTGAACATTTCACGTGAGGAGCGTAAGCTCCTATTCAATCAGTTGTGGGTCAAATACGCCTCCGGCTTTGCGATTGCCATATTCTCCGTTCTGGTGCTGCCCTTTCGTGGGGAGACGCGGGGCACGCTCTTCCTGCTGCCCCTGATGCCGACCTCACTCTCGACGCTGCTCTATTCGGTGGAGCAGGGGCTGAACGCCCGTCTGGCGGCGATGTTGATCTCACTGACGATGGTCATCAGCGTTATCATTACAACCGTGACGATTCTGGGGTTCCGGCAGTTCTTCTGAGGTTGAGCGTCGACCGGAGCCCCGATCCTGTTGAAAAGGAGTTGGATATGAGCAAAATCTCGAATGATTGGCAGCGTCTTGGCACCGTCTATCCCAAATCCGTCGTCGTTGTGGGGGAGACGCGGTACTTCCTGGTCCGCACGCCTGACGGCGACAAGATGCTGGGGGTCGAGGGGGAGGATGCGGACTTCGAGGGGCGGATGGCGGACGGTGTTCGTCTCTGTCCGTTGAATGCGCACAACGCCGCCGTGCTGCGGGGACGGCTCCCCTGGTTGCGACCGCAGCCCCTGGGGTTAAAGACCTCGGCGGGGAGCGGGGATCGTCTCGGCCTGGCGACGCCCGGTCACATCCGCGCCTTCCGCGCGGTCGGGGGCATCGCGCCGGTCCTGGCCCAGCAGTCCATGCGGGAGAACGCGCGCACGGGGCGGACTCCCCAGCAGGTGATGGACGATGCGATGTGGGGCGTCCTTCAGGAGGGATGGCGCGAGCCCTGGGGCTCGGACGCGGACCACCTGAAGACGACCGATCACGTCGATCTCTGTGTGGCGGCGGGGTACACCTTTTTCACGATCGATCCCGGCGATCACGTCGACAACGCCGCACACACCGATCCTGCGGACGTGTTGCGCCGCAAGTTCGAGCAGCTTCCGTGGGATCGCCTGGAGGACACGCAGGAGGCGATGCGCGACCGTTATCTCGGTCAGACCCACCTGATCGGCGGGCTTTCCCTCGCCTATGAGGAGACCTCGCTTCTGCGGGCCGCGGCCAAATATGGGCGGGCGATTGCGCACGCGGTGAAGATGGACCGGCATCTCAAACGGGCCAAGGGCGACGCGCCTTTCGATCTGGAGGTCTCCGTCGACGAGACCGAGACCCCGACCACCCCGCTGGAGCATCTCTTTATCGCCAGTGAGTTGAAGCGGCTGGGCGTCCGGTGGGTGAGCCTGGCGCCGCGATACGTGGGCCGGTTTGAGAAGGGGGTCGACTACATCGGGGATTTGGAGGCGTTCGCGGCGTCGTTTACCAAGCACGCCGCGATTGCCCGCGCGGTCGGGCCTTACAAGTTGAGCATTCACTCGGGATCGGATAAGTTCAGCATCTATCCGATGATGGCAGAGCACACCCACGGGTTGGCTCATCTCAAGACGGCGGGCACAAGTTATCTGGAGGCGCTCCGCGCGGCCGCCCAGGTGGCGCCTGACCTCTTCCGTGAGATCCTGTCGCTGGCTATCGAGCGGTATCCGGAAGACCGTGCGACCTACCACGTCTCGGCCGAGGCCGACCGCGTGTCTGGACCCGAGTCGTTGAGCGACGAATCGCTGGAGCATGTGCTCGATACCTTTGATGGGCGTGAGGTGCTCCACGTGACCTTCGGGTCCGTGTTGGATCAAATGGGAGATCGGCTCAAAGCGGTGTTGGATGACCGTGAAGAGGCACATTATGCCGCGTTGCGGACGCATTTTATTAAGCATCTGACCCCGTTCAAGCCTTCGGCGTGAGCGGCTGCGGATCGGATGAACTCTGGTATAGGCGGGTCATAACACTGGATCAATGTGGATCGTAGGGTAAGTGACAGGGAGGTATGATGAGTGAGAGGACGCAGGACATGATGGACGAACTTTTTAGTCTGGAGGGCAAGGTTGCGGTTGTCACTGGTGGGGGCGGCGTGCTGTGCGGAACCCTGAGCCGGGCCCTGGCGGGGGCCGGTGTGAAGGTCGCCGTGTTGGATATCCTGCCCGACGCCGCAGAAGCGGTCGTCGCCGACATCGAGGCGGACGGCGGGGTGGGGTTGGCGGTGACGTGCGACGTGTTGGATAAGCCGAGCATCGAGGCCGCAGCGGAAACTGTGATGGATCACTTCGGACAGGTGGATATCCTGATTAACGGGGCCGGCGGCAATAAAAAACAGGCATCGACCAGCGAGGTCCAGTCCTTTTTCGATCTTCCGGCGGACGCCGTGGAGTGGGTCTTCAATCTGAACTTTATCGGGACGCTGCTGCCCAGCCAGGTCTTCGGCAAGATGATGGCGGAGCGGGGCGAGGGCGTGATTCTCAACGTCTCCTCGATGAACGCCTTCCGCCCCCTGACGCGCATTCCTGCCTACTCCGGGGCCAAGGCCGCGGTGAGTAATTTCACCCAATGGCTTGCCGTGCATATGAATCAGGAGTACGCTACCGATATCCGGGTGAACGCGATCGCGCCGGGATTCTTCCTCACGGAGCAGAACCGATTCTTGCTGACGGACGAGGAGACCGGGGATCTGACCCCACGCGGTCAGACGATCATTAACCACACACCGATGGGCCACTTCGGCGATCCCGACGATCTGGTCAGTACCGTGATCTGGCTGCTCTCGGAGGGCGCCAGCTTTGTCACGGGCATCGTCGTCCCGATCGATGGTGGGTTCAGCGCGTTCAGCGGTGTCTGAGGGTGGGGTATACGGTTTGTTGATAAGCTCTGACAGAGGACCCGGGTGGTAGCTGAGGTGTGCCTGGGAAGTATGCCTGGGGATATGTCTGACGGAGCCTGTATTGGGTTATTCGTAGTTGCATAGATGAATAGATAAAATGGAGGACACCATGGTAGATTATCCTGCACCAGCGCAACCGTTGGCGGAGATGGAACCGGAAAAGCCGTTCTTCGTCGGTATTGACTCCGATGGGTGCGCCTTTGACACGATGGAGATCAAGCACAAAGAGTGCTTCACCCCGAACATTATCAAGCACTGGGAGCTGCAAGCGGTCTCAAAGTACGCCCGCGAGGCGGCGGAGTTCGTGAACCTCTACTCGAAGTGGCGGGGCGTCAATCGTTGGCCCGCGCTCATCAAGGTCTTTGACCTGCTGCGCGAGCGCAAGGAAGTTCAGGCCCGCAACGTCGAGCCCCCTCAGGCCCAGGATATCCGGGACTTTATCGCGGATGACCAGTTTCCCAAGAGCAACGATGGTCTCAAGGCCTTCATGGAGACCCGATCGTCGGAGGTGCTGGACACCGCCCTGGCTTGGACGGAGGCGGTGAACGCGACGGTCGCTGATATGGTCTATGGCGTGCCGCCGTTCCCGGGCGTGCGGGAGAGCCTGGAGCTTCTTTCGGACAAGGCCGATATGATCGTGGTGTCGGCGACGCCCTTGGAAGCCCTGACGCGTGAGTGGAAAGAGCACAAGATCGACCAGTACGTCCGGGTCATCGCCGGACAGGAGATGGGCAAGAAGCAATTGCACATCAACCTGGCGGCTAACGACAAGTACGAGCCGGATCATGTGCTGATGGTGGGGGACGCCCCCGGCGATATGCGGGCGGCGAAGGCCAACGGCGCGCTCTTCTATCCGGTCAATCCGGGGGATGAGGAAGCCTCGTGGCAGCGCTTCTACGAGGAAGCGGTCCATAAGTTCCTTGCCGAGGAGTACGCGGGTGACTACGAAGCCTCGATCATCGAGGAGTTTGAGGCGATGTTGCCCGAGGTCCCTCCCTGGAAGCGGTAGAACTTGACGCAGCAGATGTGCGGGCAGGAGCCGGGTGTTCGCTTACTCGGCTCCCGCCCCACGTTCTTGAGATGGAACAGACTGGGGGCATAATCTGTGTCCGGTAGGCACAATCGACGGGTTGTTGTCAAGGTTGGGACGAGCGTGCTCACAGCAGGTACGCAGGAGTTGAGCGATCCCCGGATGGTCGACCTGGCTCGGCAGTGTGCGAGTCAATACTATCAGGGGCACGAACTCATCCTCTGTACCTCGGGCGCGATCGCTGCTGGTCGCTCGCGACTCGGCCATCCCGAGCTTCCCAACACGGTCGCGCATAAGCAGATGCTCGCCGCTGTCGGGCAGAGCCGGCTGATGCTCAAATGGGAGCGATTTTTCCAGATTTACGGCATTCACGTGGGACAGATTTTGCTGACGCACGGCGACGTCGAGAGCCGGGGGCGGTTTCTGAACGCTCAGGACACGCTCAGCACGCTGATTGAACATCGGATTATCCCGATTATCAATGAGAATGACGCCGTCGCGACGGATGAGATCAAGATTGGCGATAATGACAATCTTTCCGCGCTTGTGGCCGTTTTGACCGGTGCCGATCTCTTGATTCTCCTGACCGATCAGGCGGGCCTGTTTACGGCGGACCCCCGGGATGACCCCGATGCGGCGTTGATCACGGACGTCGACGTGATCGATGACGACCTCCGGTCGTTAGCCGGCGGCAGCCGGAGCGGGCTCGGCATCGGGGGGATGATCACCAAGCTGGATGCGGCGGCCGTGGCCCGCCGAGCCGGCGTCGAGGTGGTGATCGCGGATGGCGCGGAGCCCAACGTCGTGGAACGGTTGGTGCGAGGGGAGGCCCTCGGCACCCGCATACGGGCGTTGGAGAACCCACCGCAGAATCGCAAGCGCTGGATTCTTGCCGGGGTGATGAACAGTGGCTCGATCGTGGTGGATAAGGGGGCGGCTAGGGCGCTTCGTCACGAGGGTGGGAGCCTGCTTCCGGCCGGCATCTTGGACGTTCAGGGCACCTTTGACCGGGGGGATACGATCTCGATTAGCGAGGTCCATCAAGGCAACGGGATTCGGGGGGAGATCGCGCGGGGGATCGCCCGATATCCGAGTTCGGATCTTGAGAGGATCAAGGGGGCTCAATCCGACCAGATTGAGGATATCCTCGGCTACACCTATGGGTCTGTGGCCGTGCATCGGAACGATATGATTTTGCTTTGAGCGAACGTGGGCATGGAGGTGGGGACCTGATGACAGACGAAACGATTGATCTCCAGGCGATGGGCCGCGCGGCCCGGGCTGCCGGTCGCGTTTTGGCGCAATTGACCACAGCGGAGAAGAACGCTGCGCTTCAAGCGATCGCTGATGAGATCGAGGCCAGTGTGGAGGAGGTGCTGGCGCAGAACGCGCTGGATATTGAGGACGGGCGTGCCAAGGGGTTGTCGGACGCGCTGCTGGACCGATTGCTTCTTACCGAAGCGCGGATCCTGAAGTTGGCGTCGGCGACGCGCAAGGTCGCCGGTCTCAAGGATCCGGTGGGGGAGGAGATAGAGGGGCGGGTGCTGCCTAATGGCATCCGCTTGAGCCGGCGTCGTATCCCGGTGGGCGTCCTCGGCGTGATCTATGAGGCACGGCCTAATGTCACGGTCGATATCGCCACCCTTTGTATTAAAACGGGCAATGCCGTGATTTTGAGAGGGGGGAGCGAGACGCTGCGCAGCAATATCGCACTGGTGGCGGTTGTGCGGCGCGCACTGGCCGAGGTGGGGCTGCCGGTCGAGGCTGTGCAGACCCTTGAGGATCCCGATCGCGCGCTGGTCGCGGAGCTGCTGCGGCTGGATGACTACGTGGATATGATCATTCCCCGGGGTGGGGCCGGCCTCCACCGGCTCTGTCGCGAGCAGAGCACGATTCCGGTGATCACCGGTGGGTTAGGGGTCTGTCACCTCTACGTTGAACCGAGCGCGGATCTGGAGAGGGCCGTGGACGTGATTGAGAATGCCAAGGTGCAGCGCCCGAGTGTCTGCAATGCCTTGGATACGCTGCTGGTCGACCGGCAGATCGCGGCCGACTTCTTGCCCCAGGTCGCCGAACGCTTGATTGCCGACGGCGTTGAACTGAGAGTGGATGCGGAGGCGCTAGAGATCCTTGCGGCGGGGGCTGGGGAGCACGTGGTCCCAGCCGGTCCGGACGATTTTGACGAGGAGTGGCTTGCTTTGATCCTGGGGATCAAGGTGGTGGGAAGCCTCGATGAGGCGATTGCACACATTCAGGCCCACAGTACCTCGCATTCGGATGGCATCCTTACGAACAACTGGCAGCACGTGACGCGGTTTGTAAACGAGATTGACTCATCCGCCGTCTTTGTGAACGCCAGCACGCGCCTCAACGACGGCGGACAGTTTGGGCTGGGCGCCGAGGTTGCGGTGAGCACCCAGAAGCTGCACGCTCGGGGCCCGATGGGGTTGGAGGCGCTGACGACGTATAAGTGGATCGTCTATGGGGATATGCACGTGCGTTCCTAGGGGGCGCACCGGCCGTTTCTATGGGAATGACCGGATGGGAGTAACGTTCGGTCGCAAAGGAGTGTGGCTATGACGGTTGGACAAGGGTATACGGAGCAGGGGCGATATTTGACGGATGAGGAGATTCAACAGATTTTGGCCGAGGGGCTGGGACAGGCCGAGTTGGAGGGTAAGCACGTGCTGGTCATCATACCCGACAGCACGCGCACCGCGCCGCTGCCGCTGATGTTCCGCCTCTTCAATGAGCTGCTGAACGATCGGGTGGCCAAGCTTGATTTCCTGGTGGCGTTGGGGACGCATCCGATCATGAGCCAGGATGCGCTGAACAAGCTGGTCGGCATCACCGAGGATCAGCGCACGACGACGTATGCGGACGTGGGGCTCTTCAACCACCAGTGGGATGATCCCGACACCTTTGCAACGTTGGGGACCATCCCGGAGGCCGAGATCGAGGAGATTACCCAGGGCATGCTCGTCCGGGACGTGAAGGTCACGGTCAACAAGAAGCTGTTGGCGTGCGATCAGATCATCGTCTGCGGACCGGTCTTTCCCCACGAGGTCGTCGGTTTCTCCGGGGGCACCAAGTACTTTTTCCCCGGCGTCTCCGGTCCCGAGGTGATCAACTTCACCCACTGGCTGGGCGCGCTGATGACCAGCATGCGGGTGATCGGCACGGCGGACACCCCGGTCCGCGATACCATCGACCGGGCGGCCTTGATGGTCGCGACGCCCAAGCTCTTCTGCAATATGGTGGTGACCCATCACGGGATGGTAGGGCTCTTTGTCGGCGATTACAAGGAAGCTTGGCTGGAGGCGGTGGCGATCTCCTCGGAGCATCACATCCAGTACGTCGATCGGACGTTCAAGCGGGTCCTCTCGGTGATGCCAGAGCTCTACGACGACATTTGGACCGCCGCCAAGGGCATGTATAAGATGGAGCCGGTGATCGAGGATGGCGGCGAGGTGATCATCTACGCGCCGCACATCGATGAGATCTCCTATACGCACGGCAAGATCCTCGACGAGATTGGCTATCACTGCCGCGATTATTTCGTCAAGCAGTGGGATCTCTTCAAGGATAAACCGTGGGGGGTGCTGGCCCACTCAACGCACCTCTGTGGGGCCGGCGCCTTCGACGAGGCGACCGGTGAGGAGACGACGCGCATCCGCGTCACGCTGGCGACGGGCGTTCCTAAGGAGCGTTGCGAACAGGTCAACCTCGGCTATATGGACCCGGATGAGATTGACGTCGAGGCGTGGGAAGGCCGCGAGGGCGAGGGCATCCTGGTCGTGCCCCGCGCCGGCGAGTTGTTGTACCGGCGGGTCGAGGACGAGGACTGAAAGGGATTGGGGACCGGACCTCTGCGTCCGGTCCGAAAGCAAGAGAAAACGTCATTGTGAGCAGGGATAAATAGACATTGAAGGAGTATATCGATGGATAAGGTCAAGATTGGTGTGATTGGCATTGGTAATATCGGGAACCTGCATCTGGGCAACATTGCCAAGGAGCCCAAGGTCGAGCTGGCGGCCGTCTGTGATATCGTTCCGGAGCGTGCAGAAAAAGCGGCTGCGGACTACGGCGTCAAAGTCTATTTCGATTCCGATGCGCTGTTGGCCGATCACGTGTGTGATGCGGTCATCGTCGCGACCCCCCACTATTTCCATACGACGATCGGCATTGCGGCGATGGAGTCCGGTCACCACGTGCTGGTTGAGAAGCCCATCTCGGTCCACAAAGCGGACTGCGAGCGTTTGATCGCGGCCCACACGGACGACGACATCGTCTTTGCGGCTATGTTCAACCAGCGGACCGACCCCCGTTACCAGAAGATCCGCGATCTGGTGAGCTCCGGTGAGCTGGGCAAGCTGCTGCGCGTCAACTGGATCATCACCCGATGGTTCCGCACTCAGGCTTATTACGACTCCGGCGGATGGCGGGCCACGTGGGAGGGTGAGGGCGGCGGTGTGTTGCTGAATCAATGTCCGCACAACCTCGATCTGCTCCAGTGGATCGTCGGGATGCCCACCAAGATCCGGGGCTTCTGTGAACTGGGCAAGCGTCACGACATCGAGGTCGAGGACGAGGTGACGGCGTTTATGGAGTATCCCGAGGGATGCACCGGCATCTTCGTGACGACGACCGGTGAAGCTCCCGGCACGAACCGCCTGGAGATCGCGGGCGATCAGGGTAAGCTGGTCTTTGAGGACGGCGAGATCCGGTACACGCGCAACGAGGTACCGGCGACGGAGTTCCTGCAGACGTCGCAGGCGTCGTTCGCCCGTCCCCCCGTGTGGGACGTGACGATCCCGGTGCAGGGCACCGGCAGGCAGCACGCGGGGATCCTGGAGAACTTCGCCGATGCGATCCTGGAGGGCAAGCCCCTGATTGCGCCGGCAGAGGAGGGAATCAACTCCGTGGAGATGGCGAACGCGATGCTCTTCTCGTCACTCAAGGGTGAGCCCATCGATCTGCCGATGGACAGCGCCGCCTACGAAGTGCAGCTCAAAAAGCTGATCGCCGCCTCGACCTTTGTCAAGCAGACCGATGATCAGGTCTCTGGGGATATGGGTGACTCGTTCAACTGATAGAGACATCAGCGTGTCAGGGTGTTGGCAGGACGACGAATGGGAGGTCTATGATGGATAAGGCTAACATTGGTATTGTCGGCTTAGGGGTCATGGGACAGATGTTGGCCCTCAATATGGAGCGCAATGGGTATACCGTCGCCGGGTACGACCTAGATGAGGCGAAGGTTGAGACGTTCAATAACCGTGAGGGTAAGGATCTGGTCGGGTGTAAGTCCCTGGATGCATTCCTGGATGCGCTGCAGACGCCCCGTCGCATTATGATGATGGTGCCGTCGGGGGATCCGGTCGATTCGGTCATCAACGGTCTGAAGGATCACCTGGAGCCCGACGATCTGCTGATCGACGGCGGAAACTCACACTTCAAGGACACGGAGCGCCGGACCGAGATGCTTGAGGCGATGGGCATTCGATACATCGGCACCGGCGTCAGCGGTGGTGAGTACGGCGCGCTGTGGGGTCCCTCGATCATGCCGGGGGGGCAGCCCGAGGCCTGGGATTTGGTGCAGCCGATCCTGGAGGACATCGCTGCCAAGGTGGACGGCGAACCTTGCGTGACCTACATCGGTCCCCGGGGTGCTGGTCACTACGTGAAGATGGTCCATAACGGCATCGAATACGGAGACATGCAGCTTATCTGCGAGGCGTACGACGTGCTGCATCGTGGCGTCGGCCTCTCCACCCCGGAGCTCCACAAGATCTTTACGGAGTGGAATGAGGGCGAACTGGAGTCCTACCTGGTCGAGATCACCCGTGATATCTTCGGCGAAACCGATGAGAAGACCGGCGAGCCGCTTCTGGACGTGATCCTCGATGAGGCGAAGCAGAAGGGCACCGGGAAGTGGACGTCGCAGGACGCGTTGGACGTGGGCGCGCCCACGCCCACCATCAACGCGGCGGTCGAGGCGCGCATCATCTCTGCGTTGAAAGAGGAACGGGTCGCGGCCTCCGAGCATCTCTTCGGCCCCGAACCCGCCTTTGATCCCGAGGTCGATGGTAACGTCGATGCCTTTGTGGACATGATGCGGGATGCTCTCTTCGCCGCGAAGATCTGCTCCTACGCGCAGGGGTTCGCCCTCTTGCGGATCGCCAGCGCGGAGTACGGGTACGATCTGGATTACGGCGACATCGCCAAGATCTGGCGCGGTGGGTGCATCATCCGGGCCGCCTTCCTGGAGGACATCCGGGAGGCGTTCGCCAGCCGGCCCGATCTGAACAACTTGCTGATGGATCCATCCTTCGGTCAGGCCGTGGAGGATCGTCAGGATGCGATGCGGGCCGTGGTCACCTATGCCGTCGCGAACGGGATTCCGGTGCCGGCGCTGTCGTCCGCATTGGCGTACTTCGATGCCTACCGCACCGCGCGCTTGCCGGCCAATCTGATTCAGGCCCAGCGTGATTACTTCGGCGCGCATACCTACCGACGTCTGGACCGTGAGGGCAGCTTCCATACCGAATGGGTGGAGATGGACCAGCCGCCCGCTGAGTAGGGGGTCTCCCTGAGTTCTGAACTGTTGCGCTGGATGTGAACATCAGCGGGTGCGAGCGTGTGGGGATGAGGAAAGGTCTTTTCCGATCCTTCACGTTCGCATCCCGTTCGCACACCGTAGAGTTGTCTGTTGCGTGAGTGCATGAATGGAGGTAAGTATGGCACGACCTAAGAACGTCATCGTTGCACAGTCCGGTGGTCCGACGCCGGTGATCAACGCGTCCTTGCGGGGCGTGGTTGAGGCGTGTAAGGCTTATGGGGATATGTTCGGCACGATCTATGCCGGTCATCACGGCATTGAGGGGGTCCTGGAAGAGAAGTTGCTCAATATGTCGGTGCAGGCAGAGGACGAGATTGCGCTGCTCAGCAATACCCCGGCCGCCGGTGCCATTGGGACCTGCCGGTATAAGCTCAAGGCCCACCAGCAGCAGGACTTCGAGCGTATCGTCGAGGTCTTCCGGGCGCACGACATCGGATACTTCTTCTACAACGGCGGCAACGACTCGATGGACACGGCGAATAAGGTGGCGCAGCTCGCGCACGAGCGGGGGCTGGATCTGGTCGCTACGGGCATCCCCAAGACGATCGACAACGACGTCGGCGACAGTGCGTTCGAGGTGATCGATCACACGCCCGGGTACGGGAGCGTCGCGCGCTATTGGGCGCTCAACGTCCAGAACGCCAACCAGGAGAATGCCGGTTCCTCGCCCTCGGATCCGGTGTTGGTCATCCAGGCGATGGGCCGTAAGATCGGGTTTATCCCGGCGGCTGCGCGGCTGGCCGATCCCGATCGGCAGATGCCTCTCTTGATCTTCCTGAGCGAATCCGGATTGGGTTTGGAGGATCTGGCGGATGCCGTCAACGGGGTGCTCAAGGATTGGGGACGGGCCCTCGTTGTGGTCAGCGAGGGATTTGACGTTGGGGAGATCGGCGAGCGCCAAGACTCCTTCGGCCACACTATGTTCTCCTCCAGCGAGATGACGGTGGAGCAGACCGTCGTGAATTACCTCAATGAGGTCGGGCTTGCCGCCCGAGGTTCGGCGCGCGGCAACGTGCCGGGCACGGATCAGCGTCACAATATGATCTATGCCTCGACCGTCGACGTCGAGGAGGCCTATCGGGTGGGGTGGAAGGCCGCTCAGATCGCGGCTGAGGAGGGCTCCGGCTATATGGCGACGATCCTGCGGGAACCGGGCGACCTCTACAACGTCCGCTACGACAAGGTCCCGTTGGAACTGGTCGCCAACTCGGAACGGACCTTCCCCGACGCTTGGATCACCCCGGCGAGGACCGACGTGACCGATGGGTTCGTGAAGTACGCCCGTCCGTTGATCGGGGAGTCGTGGGCCAACGTCCCGCTGATTAGGGGACTGCAGCGCTTCGCGCGCTTGGCGCCCACGTTTGCGGAGAGAAAGCTGGATCGCTACGTGCCGCAAGCGTACGAGAATTGAGACTGACGTTCAGACTGAGATTCAGACTGAGACGAGGTGCGAGGCGCGCCCGGCCGCAGCCATCAACGCGCCGCAATCCAAGAGGCATGCGAGCGCCTGCTGGACACTGCATAGGACACGTGCCTTGCACCGATGTTCCAACAACCAACCTCAACCGAATTTGTGTGTGAGATGATTTCAGTAGGTAACTTCGTAAAAGTTTGTTCACTCTTTTGAAGACCGCCCCCGAGGACGGGGGCTATAAGCAGTGTTAAGATACTTGTTCTTATCTACTTAGCTGCGATTGCCCTAGGTCACCCAACCGATCTTGTCTACCGATATCAGGAGGTTATACCGTGAGCCGACGATTTAATGAGCACGATCTTCGTGCTGTTACCGATCTCAGTGGATTCTGGGATTTTTCGTTCCTCGGGGATGTTGATCCGGACGCTGTCGACGTCTCCACCCTTGACTATGATGACCGCATGGCCGTTCCCGGCTGCTTCGACGCAACCCCCAGGTATGCGGGCCGGCGGGGCCTCGTCGCGTATCGCACGCGCATCGCCTTTGAGGATACGGGACGGTACCGGCTGGTCCTCGACGGGGTTCACCACTGGTGCCGCGTCCTTGTGGACGGCGAACCGGTCGGCGACCACGTCGGCGGGTACACGCGGTTTGCGATGGATCTCCATCCCACCGGAACCGATCCCGTGGATCTTGTGATCCTGGTGGATAACCGCTTCGATTACGACCGCTGCCCGATCCACCTGGAGTATTTCGACTGGTACCATTATGGGGGCATTGCCCGTGGCGCCGAACTGCATCGGCTGGGCGAGCTGTGGATCGACGATCTTCAGGTCATCACCACGTCTATCCGTCCACCCGAGGTCCGCGTCTCGGTCCGTTATGGCACGACGACCCCGCCCTCGACCGTACCCCTGGTGATCACCGTCGATGAAGAGGGGGTGCTTTCGGAGGAGATCACGACGGCGGAGAACAGTGGCTTGATCGAGCGCGTCCTTGAACTTCCCGACGCCGGGCTCTGGTCGCCTGACGATCCCAATCTCCACAACGTCCACGTGCAACTGGGAGAGGACGACCGCCGCGAGCGGATCGGCATTCGCCAGGTGCGGGTGGCGGGCCGCCAGATTTTGATCAACGACGAGCCGGTCCGGCTCCTGGGCTTCAACCGCCACGAGGCCCATCCCCAGTTTGGGCCAAGCGTGCCCCCGATGGTGATGGCGTCGGACGTTCAGCAGTTAAAGGATATGAACTGCAACTTCGTCCGGGGCAGCCACTATCCCCAGGATCAGCGGTTCCTGGATCTGTGCGACGAGGCCGGGCTCTGTGTGTGGAGTGAGTCGATTGGATGGCAGCACACGGTCGAGCACCTGACCGACCCCCACTTCATCGATGCGGAGCTGCGCAACATCGATGAGATGGTCGGCGCGTCCTTCAACCATCCCTCGATGATTATGTGGGGGATTCTCAACGAGAGCCACAGCCACGATCCCGAATGCCGGCCCGGCTACAGCGCGCTGTTGGGCCGTCTGCGCGATCTGGATCCCACCCGACCGGTCACCTATGCCTCCAACCATCCCTTCGAGGACGTCTGCCTCGATCTGGTGGACGTCGTCTCGATCAACAACTATCCGGGCTGGTACGTGGGGGAGATCGAGGACATCCCGGCGGAGTTGGATCGCATCGTCGACTATCTCGACAGCCACGACCAGGCGGATAAGCCGCTCATCATCTCGGAGATTGGGGCCGGGGCGGTCCCCGGCTGGCGGGATTGGAACGAGGCCCGGTGGTCCGAGCCTTATCAGGCCAAGCTCCTGGAAACGGTGATCCGGCATCTCTTTGTGGATCGGGATCGGGTTGTGGGTCTGGCGCTGTGGCAGTTCTGCGATTGCCGCACGTCCGAGGCGGTGCGGAAGATCCTCGGTCGCCCCCGTGGCTTCAATAACAAGGGGATCGTGGACGAGTACCGGCGTCCCAAACAGGGCTACGCGGTGGTCAAGGCGCGGTTCGGCGAGTTACAGGAGGGCTGACGATGACGGAACGGAAAACGACGGTTGAGATTCGTGACGATGCTTTCTGGCTGAACGGCAAGCCTACCTACGAGGGTCGCAGCTATCGAGGCCATAAGATCGAAGGGCTGCTGCTCAATGCCCGTCTCGTTCAGGGGATCTTTGACGACCTGAACCCGGAGACCCGCGCCCGATGGGACTACCCCGATGGGCCGTGGGATGCGGACCGGAACACGCGGGAGTTTGTCGCGGCGATGTCGACCTGGCGGCAGTTTGGGCTGCTGAGTTTTACCCTTAACCTGCAAGGCGGCAGCCCTCAGGGGTACAGCAAGGCACAGCCGTGGCATAACTCGGCCTTCAAAGCGGACGGCTCGCTGCGTCCTGATTACGCGACCAGGCTGGTGCGGGTCCTCGATCGGGCCGATGTGCTGGGGATGGTGCCCATTTTAGGTTTCTTCTACTTTGGACAGGATCAGCGCCTGGCGGACGAGGCGGCGGTGGTGCGGGCGACGGAGACGATCACCGACTGGTTGGTGGACAAGCAGTATACGAACGTCATCATCGAGATCGCGAACGAGGTGAACGTCAAGAAGTACGTGCACGAGATCATCAAGCCGCCACGCTGCCACGAGTTGATCGAGTTGGTCAAGGTGCGCTCGCGCGGCAAGGTGGCGACGCCCGCCGGACGGCTGCTCGTCAGCACCAGTATGGGCGGCGGCGCGATCCCCCCGGAGAACGTGGCAGCGGCCTCGGACTTCCTTCTGCTTCACGGTAACGGGGTCGAGGATCCCAACCGGATCCGGACGATGGTCGACTCCTGCCGTTCCTTGTCGGGCTATCACGGACAGCCGATTCTCTTTAACGAGGACGACCACTTTGACTTCGCCGCCGAGGACAACAACATGCTGGCAGCCATCGATCGCTATGCTGGGTGGGGATACTTCGACTACCGGATGGACGGTGAGGGTTACGCCGAGGGATACCAGAGCGTCCCGGCGGATTGGGGAATCAGCTCGGCGCGCAAGCGGGGCTTCTTCCAACTGTTAGCGGAGGTCACCGGCGTCGCGTTGCGCGCCTGAAGGGAGTTGCGATGATCGATCTGGATGCGATGCTGCGGCCTCTATCCAATCCCCCTGACCTATGGGGCGAAGGGGCGCTCTTTGCCTTTTCGGGCATGGATGGACCGACGGTGACGGCCTCGCAGTTTGTGGCGACCTTCGGTGCCAATCCCTACGATCTGTTGATTCACACGCCGCGCCGCCGGGTGCTCCGGGTACGGCTTCCGGAGCTTGGCCGATGCAGGGTTGCGACCGGGGACGTGCTGGCGGTTGCGACCCTGTCCGGTGCGTTTGTCGCAGCCTTTGAAGCGTGGCACACGATTGTGGGGCTCATCCCCGAGCGTGCCGAGCTTACCCTGTCGTTCGAGGATCAAGGCGCCCGTGAGGACGGTGCTGCGGATCGCGTGACGTGGGATGCCGGGGCCGGTGACGCCATTGCGCTCGCCCGGGACGGCGTCCGTTGGTCGCTGGCGTACGGGGCGTCGCCCGACGAGGCGCGCGCGCGGGCCGACCGGGGCCTTGAGGCGGATCTCGATGCGGTGGTTGCTGCCAGGCTGGAGACCTACCGGTCCCTGCCCATTCTGCCGGACGCGGCTCAGGATCGTTTGCTGAAGAAAGGCGTCAGCGTGATGCGGGTCAATACGCTGGCACCCGAGGACGTCAATCAACAGCCTTGGTCGACGCCGGACCGGGTGCCCCACCAGCACATGTGGCTCTGGGACTCGGTCTTCCACAGCCTGGGGATGAATCACCTGAATCCCGGGCTGGCCTGGGACTTTCTGAAGTCGGTCCTGGCACGGCAGCGCGAGGACGGGATGATCCCGCACTGTATGCACGTCGTCGGCGTGGTCAGCGCCATCACGCAGCCGCCCATCCTGGCGTGGGGCGTGTGGGAGAACTACCGCTACTTGAACGATCCCGAGACGCTCGCCTACGCCTTGCCCCGCTTGGAACGGGCCCTTGAGTGGAATCTGACCCACCGGGATGCCAACGGCAGCGGGCTGCTGGCGTGGTGGATCGAGGAGACGCCCACGTCCCGATCCGGCGAGTCCGGCATGGACAACTCGCCGCGCTTTGACGAGGCGCTCTCCCTGGATGCGGTGGATTTCTCGACCTTCCAGGCGTTGGATATGGCCTACACGGCCCGAATTGCGGAGGCGCTGGGGGATCAGGCGAGGGCCAGTCGCTGGGAAGCCCGCGCTGCGGCGATGCGGGCGCGCATTCACCGACGACTCTGGAATCCGGGGTTGGGCTTTTACTGCGACCGCAGGATGGATGGTACGCTTTCCGGCGTCAAGGCAGTATCCGGGTTCCTGCCGCTCCTGCTGCCTGATCTGCCGGAGGCGCGGCGTGCTGTGCTTTTGAACCATCTCGCCGACCCTGAGACCTTTGACACCGCGTTTCCCATCCCGAGCGTCTCGGTGGACGACCCGGCGTGGTCGACGGATATGTGGCGGGGCGCGACGTGGATCAACCTGGATTACCTGGTTCGGCTGGGGTTGCAGCGGCAGGGCGCGTCCAATGCGGCGCGATCGCTGGCCCAGGCGATGGTTCATTACGTCAACAAGTACTATGAGCGGTACGGCGTGATCTTCGAGTTCTATGACGCCAAGGATGAGGTGCCCCCGGTCGCGTGCGACCGGAAGGGCGACCGTCGCGAGCCCTACGATCTCCGCACCAAGATGGACTCGATCCGGGATTACCATTGGACCGCTGCCCTGATCGTGGATATGCTTTTGGATGGGAAGGGCGATAGGGTTGCGTGACGTTGAGGGTTGCCGGACGGTATAATGTCAGACGGAATGACTTCAAATGGAATCACTTTGGGCGAAATCACATAAAAGGAGGACACGATGAAAGCGTTGATCATACTGGGTAGTCGCAATCCGGAGGGACAGACCGCGACCGCCGCCGATGCGATGCGGGCCGGTTTGGAATCTGAGGGGGCGGAGGTCTCGACGGTCTTTCTGCCGCCGCTGGCGATCGAGCGTTGCCGCCAGTGCGATATGAACGGCTGGGGCCAGTGCCGCCGTGAGGGTAGCTGTGTCATCGAGGATGATTTCGCGGACGTCGTGGATCAGCTCCGGGAGGCCGACGGCGTCGTCTTCGCGACCCCCGTCTATTACGGTGACCTGAGCGAGAGCATACGCGCCTTTATCGACCGGCTGCGCCGGATCTGCACCCACGAGACGGGCCGGCAGGGCGTCGCCGGCAAGCCGGCGGTGGGTATCTGCGTCGCCGGTGGCGGTGGGGGCGGGGCGCCCAACTGCACGGTCAGCATGGAGCGCGCGCTGCACCACATCCGGTTCGACGTCGTGGACATGGTCCCGGCCCGCCGCCAGAACCTGACGATGAAGACGAAGGTTTTGGAGGTCGTGGGCGCCTGGTTTGCAGACTCGGTGGGATGAGATGAAGCGTGAATGAAGCGCCTCGGCGCCTCGCCGCTGCCCTCGACCGTGGGGGCTTCGCGGTTGTGGAAGCGCGTGAGATTGCCGGGGACGATGTCACGTTTACGCTTTGGAGATGCGTCTACACGGCTTAGCCCAGGGGGCGGCGCTGGAAGACGGTGGGCAACTTGACGAACACGCTCACCGGCGGCTCGTGCGCGGTCCCCTTCGGGGTTTCGTGAGCTATGATGAAGAAACCGATGACCTTGGATACACAGTTCAAAGGGCGTTTGTTGATTGATGGTGTGGGACCGGTCACGAAGGGTGTTGAGAGCGGAGAGATTGACAGGGGATGTGATTTGCCGGATAATTGGATCAGAGAATGGCTTTGGCGTATGATGGCCTGCGTGATCGATAATGTGGAGGGGCTTGTGAGATGAATGAAAATACAGGTATGACACTGAAAGATATTATTGAGGATATCCACGCGCTCACTGAGGATATCGAGGTTTACGAACGGAAGTATGGCGTTCTATCAGAGACGTTCTACGAGTCGTATGTCAAGGGTGAGGAACCAGAAGATGACTCTTGGGTGTTAGACTGGAGTGATTGGGCAGGGGCATACAAAATCCTATTGCGACGTCAAGAGCAATATCGTCGAACGATTCAATCACTACGGGAGCGGAATGTTAGGATTATCGATGTGATAGAAAGAACGACACAACGTGAACCCATTCCGGTCAATTCGTGATTACGAGGAATTCGTATACACGCTCAAGCAACGCTTTGTATCAATACAGCGATCGACCCTTGTTGTCATTCGGCGTGGTAAGAGAGTCGCTGTCCTGAAAGGTGAATTATCTTTTGCTCAAGGGTTTCGGGTCACGGTTCAAGAGCGGTTATCGTTTGATGTGGGAACAATTAAAATTGAGTTTTATGGGTATGAATTGTGGCATAATACTGAGAAGATAGCCTGGTATGATGCCCAACCTCATCTTAATGATCCTGCACTTGTGAGTACACATCCTCATCATAAACATATTTCACCTGATATCAAACATAATCGCATTCCAGCACCAACTATGAGTTTTGCACGGCCAAATCTTCCTGTTCTCATTGATGAGATTGAGGCTTTAATTGCTCAATTACCAAAGGAAGAGGAGGGTAGAATCGGGAAATAAAGTGAAAAGCGATCCAGCCACGTTTGGACTGGATTGGGCTGGCATTAGCGGATTCACCGACTTCTTTGGATCGTTAATCACGCAAAGGATTACTACTTGTACTGGGATCTTCAGCAGACTAAGTCGGGTCCAAAGAAAGCCTGGGGGCAATGTGTGAGTCTGGCGTCGACGATCTCGATACCGGGAATGGGTGTGAGATATAGGGGCAACATAGATAGCGTGGAGGTGTGAGTTTATGGAAATGCGAACGTTGGGAAAGACCGGGCTGAAGGTAAGCCGGTTGGGGGTGGGGCTCTCGGAGATCCGGTCGGTGGAGGTGTCGCAGGTCGCCGAGGTGC